>NZ_CP097484.1:0-300000 GCF_023546765.1 Methylobacterium tardum | reverse complement strand
CTCCGCGAACAGGCGCGGGAAGCCCGGCTCACCGCAGAGCGCGGCCAGCGGCATGCCGTGGACATTGCCGGAGGGCGAGGTCTCCGGCGTGTTGAAGTCGGCATGGGCGTCGAGCCAGAGCACGAAGAGCGGGCGGCCCTGCGATGCGCAGTGGCGCATGACGCCATCGATGGAGCCGAGCGAGAGGCTGTGGTCGCCGCCGACCGCCAGGGGAAGCGCACCGGCCTCGAGCGCGGCCAGGACTGCCCGGGACAGGGCACGCGACCACGCGGTGACCGCGGCGAGACCTCGCGACTCCGCCGGCTCGTCGGGAACGACGTCGCCGTGATCCGTGACCGCATGGCCGAGGTCGGAGAGTGCACGGACCAAGCCGGCGGTGCGCAGGGCGGCCGGACCCATGAGGGCGCCGGGCTCGCTGGTCCCGACCTCGATCGGGACGCCGATCAGCGCGATGCGGCACGCTGGGTCGGAAGTGGCCTCGCTCGTCATCCGATCTCCATCGGCCGCACGAATTCCGCGGCGGCTCGTGTCTCGCCGCTGCTCTAGCAGGCCTCGGGCCGCGGTTCGATCACGGCAGCTGTCGGCTTTATCGGTCGCCGATCAGGGTTACCGCGGCGGAACGCGCCCGGATGGCCGGTGCCTGCTGACCGGTTCTCCGCAAGGACCAAAGTTCGGCGAGACCCGCCAGACCGAGCGCCGTTTACGCGCCCTTCACGAGCGTTGCTTCTATGTTTCCGCGCAATTCTAACCCCCTCCAGAACGTCCAGAGCCCATCATGACTATGCTTTCGCGGCTGAGCGCGCGCCTTCCGGCGATGACCGTCGGGCTGGCGCTTCTCAGTGCCACCGCGATGGGCGGTTTCAGCTGGTACACGGCCCGGTCCGGGCTGATGGATGCGGCGCACGAGCGCCTGCAGCTGGCCGCGGCGGCGCGCCGGGACGGGATCGAGCTGGTCGCCGACCGGATGCAGGCCGACTTCCTGGCCGTCGCGGCCCACCCCCAGATCGTCTCCAACTTCCCCGACCTGATCGAGACCCTCGATCCGGCAAAGCCCGAGACCGCCGCTGTCATCGAGGCCTTCCGGGCGCCGCAGACGGTTGAGGCGCGCGTGGCGCTCGACGGCGCCGGGATGGCGTCGATGTACGGGCGCCGGCACGTCAAGGTGCAGGAAGTGGCCCGCAAGCTGATCGCCCAGCCGGGCTACGCCGACCTCATGTTCCTCGATGAAGGCGGCCGGATCGCCTACACCACGACCAAAGGCGCCGATTTCGCCAAGCCGATCTCGGACGACACCCTGGCGAGGACCGCCCTCGCGCGTCTGGTCGAGCGCCTCAAATCCGCGGATTCGAATGCCGTGCTGTTCGAGGATTTCGCCGCCTACCCGGTGGATGGGGCTCCGGCCGCCTTCATCGGACGCGCCATGACCAAGCGGGCGAACGTCGCCATGGGAACGGCGCAGGCGGCGGAGCGGATCGGCTTCATCGTCATGCGGGTCACGCCGACCCTGTTCGACCAGACCCTGGCCAAGCGGACCGGTCTGGGAGAGACCGGGCAGATCCTCGCGGCCGGTGCCGACGGGCTCCTGCGCAGCAATCCGCCGCTCAATCCGACGGTGAAGGCCGGGAGCGGGCTCGCGCCGCTCGGGATCGCCGCCGAGCAGCTCAAGGCGGGCGGCAGCGTCGATTTCACCGCCGCCGACGGGCCGCACATGGCGGCCGTCTCGCCGCTCACCGTTCTGGGCGCGCCCTGGACGGTCATCGCGGAGCAGTCGCAGGCCGAGGCGATCGACGCCGTGCGCGCGCTGTCGCGGACGTTGATCCTGACCGGCCTCTTCGTCCTGCTTGGCACGGCTGTCCTGGGCCTGCTGCTCGCGCGCTCGATCGTGGCGCCGTTGGGCGCCCTCACCCGCGCCCTGAAGGCGCTCGCCGACCGGCAGAGCCTCGCCGACGTGCCCGGCAGCAAGCGGCGCGACGAGATCGGCGACATCGCCCGCGCCGTCGTGACGATCCGAGACATGTCCCTGGAGGATGCCGCGCAGCAATTGCAGACCACGGAGGCGGCGCGCCTCCGCGAGGAGCAGAGCCGTCGCGCCATGCTGAAGGAACTCGCCGACGGCTTCGAGCAGTCGGTCGGCGGCATCGTGCAGGGCCTGACCGGCGCGGTGGCGGCTTTGCAGGACGCCTCCGGCACCATGCGGGTCGCGGTCGCCGGCACCTCGCAGCGCTCGACCAGCGTCGCCGGCGCGGCCCAGCAGACGTCCGACAACGTCAACGCCGTGGCGGCGGCCGCGGAGGAGCTCGGCGCGACCGTGCAGGAGATCGGCCGCCAAGTGGAGCAGGCCGCCGGCATGTCGGCCACCGCCGTCGGCGAGGCCCGCCGGGCCGAGCAGACGATGGCCGATCTCGCTGCGGCGGCGACGCGGATCGGCGACGTCGTCGGGATGGTCTCGGCGATCGCCGGGCAGACGAACCTCCTGGCTCTGAATGCCACCATCGAGGCCGCGCGCGCCGGTGAGGCCGGTCGCGGCTTCGCGGTGGTCGCCGCCGAGGTCAAGGACCTCGCCACGCAGACGGCCCGGGCGACCGAGGAGATCGGCCGGCAGGTGGAGGCGATCCAGACCGTGGCGCGCGATGCGGCCGGCGCGATCCAGGGCGTTGCCGGTCAGATCGAGGCGATGAGCCACGTATCGACCAGCATTGCGGCGGCGGTTGATCAGCAGGGTGTCACCACCCAGGACATCGTCCGCAGCATGGGACAGGCATCGACCGGCACCGGCATGATGACGGCCGATATCGCGGAAGTCGCCCGGGTTGCCGGCGATGCGGGCCAGGCGGCGGCTTCCGTGGCCCAGGCCTCCGACGCCCTCGCGGCGCGCTCGGAACAGCTTCGGGCCGAGGTTGCGCAGTTCCTGCGCAACGTGCGGGCGGCTTAGACGCGCCGGCCGCCGGGGCGGACGATTTCAGGCCGCCTCGGCCGGCATCGGCGCGAGCTTCTGCTCCCGCCGGCCGGCGAAGGTCTGGGCGGCCAGGGGCAGCTCGATCGCGGCGCAGAGGCCGCCCTCGCGCCGGTTCTCGAGGGTGAGCCGCCCGTTATGGGCCTCGACGATGGCCTGGACGATCGAGAGGCCCAGGCCGAAGCCGCTCGCCTCGTTGAGGTTCCGGGCCCGGTCGCCGCGCACGAACGGCTGGAGCATGGCCTCGCGCTCAGCCTCGGGTATGCCCGGGCCCTGATCGAGCACGCAGACGCGGACGCCGCGCTCGGAGGCGTCCATGTGGACCTCGGCGCGGCCGCCATACTTGATCGCGTTGTCCACGAGGTTGGTCACCGCGCGCTGCAATTCCTCCGGGCGGCCCTGGACCAGGACGTGCCGGCTGCGGCCGACGCTCACCGGCGCACCGAAATCCGAGAAATCGTCGCAGACGGTCTGAACCACCGAGGCGAGATCCACGAGGCTGTGGCTGCCGGTATCCCGGGTCTGGCCGTCGCGGACGAAGGACAGCGCGGTCTCCACCAGACCATTCATCTGGTCCAGGTCGCGCAGGGTGGCGGCCCGGGCGGTGTCGTCCTCGATGAACTCCGCCCGCAGGCGCAGCCGCGTGATCGGCGTGCGCAGATCGTGGCTGATCGCCGCGAGCATCTGTGTCCGGTCATCGATCAGCCGGCGAACCCGCGAGCGCATCCGGTCGAGGGCCCGGGAGACCGCCAGCACCTCGCGGGGACCCGCCTCCGGCAGCGCGACGTGATCGTCACGGGTTCCGAACGCCTCGGCCGCGCCGGCCAGCCGCTTCAGCGGGGCCGTCAGGGCGCGGGTCGCCCAGACGCTGAGCAGGGCCAGGGTCAGCGCCAGGAACACGACGGTGAAGATCAGCGCACCCTGCTTCGGCGTCCGCAGCGGGTCATTGGGCAGCGTCGCCTGGAGCATCGCCCCGGCCGGGGTGACGATGCCGATATGCAGCCGCGCCGGCGAGCGGGTCTGTTCCGGGTCGCCGTCCGACAGGTCCGTAATCGTCACAGGCCGCCCGGCGCCGTTGCGTAGGCGATGGATGACGGGAAGGTCGGGAACAGGTTTCGCGCCGGGCGGCACCGTCCCGTCCCAGCTCTCGACACGGATCAGCGGCAGGCTGTGACCGCTCGCCAGGAGTGCGGGCCGGGCGGCCGGGTCCACCGCATCGAGGAGCCGCGCCAGCGTGCCCAGGCGGCTCGCCGCCACGCCGGGCAGCTCGTCGGGATTCTGTGGCTCGTGCAGCAGCAGAAACGCGATGGTCGCGACGACGTGCGCGACCGCGATGCCGGCGACCACTAGAAGCGCGATCTGGCCCGCGATCGTCGTCGGTCGCAGCCGGAGGCGCAAGCGTCGCAGCGCTGTCATGAGCGCGTCACCTCGGGCGTGAACAGGTACCCGCCCGAGCGGATCGTGCGGATGAACTCGGGATTGCGGGTATCACGCTCGATCTTCTGCCGAATGCGCGAGATCAGCACGTCGATGCTGCGCTCGAACGGGCCCGCCGTGCGCCCCTGCGTGAGATCGAGAAGCTGATCACGGGACAGGACGCGACCCGGGCGCAGGCACAGTGCGTGGAGGAGGTCGAACTCGGCGCCCGTGATGGAGATTCGCGCCCCCTCGGGCGAGAGGACCTGCCGAAGGGAGACATCGAGCGTCCAGCCGGAGAAATGCAGGCGCCGGCGCTCGTCCGTATCGGGCGCCTCGGCAGCGACCCGACGCAGAATCGCGCGGATGCGGGCGAGCAGCTCCCGCGGGTTGAACGGCTTGGCGAGGTAATCGTCGGCCCCGAGTTCCAGGCCGAGGATCCGGTCCACATCCTCGGACTTTGCCGTGAGGATCAGGATCGGGATCTGCGAGGAACCGCGCAGTCGCTTGCACAGGCTCAGGCCATCCTCGCCCGGAAGCATCAGGTCCAGGACGATCAGATCGATGCGGGATTCCGCGAGGGCGCGGTCCATGTCGGTCCCGTCGCCCGCCAGCGTGACGCGGCAATCGTTGCCCCGCAGATAGCGCGCGATCAGGGCCGAAATCTCCCGATCGTCCTCGACCACGAGGATGTGGGGTGTTGCCGGAGCAGTCATCGCGAAGGAATCTGTGTGCGGTTCGGCCTGCATCATCAGGCTATTATGCGCCGATCCGACGATTATTCGAAGATGGTTGGCGGAACCAATTTGTAAGCGCGTGTTTCCCGCACGCATCCTGCATTGGGCTGCGACATGACGAAGGGGAACCGATGACCGAGAATGAGGCTCGGGGCGAACGGATCGCGCCGCATCCGCCGGAACTCGCCTCGCCGTGGCGGACCGACATGCGGATGGCGCTTCAGGACGAGGCCCGGACCTTTGCCCGCGACACGGTGCTCCCGCTGGCCGATGAGCTGGATCGGCAAAAGGGCGAGATGCCCCGGACGCTGATCGACGCTATGGCCGAGAAGGGCTGGTTCGGCATCACGATTCCGGAGCAGCAGGGCGGCCTGGGCCTCGGCGTGTTCGAGTACTGCCTCGTCTCGGAGGAGCTCGCGCGAGCCTGGCTCTCCGTCGGCAGCATCCTGGCGCGTGGCCAGGGGCTTGGGACGCAGACCCTCGATCCGAAGCGCCGCGCCGACCTGCTCCGGCGCTCCGCCCGCGGACAATGGATCGGATCGATCTCCCTGTCGGAGCCCGATGCCGGCTCCGACCTCGCCGGCGTTCAGACCCGGGCGGTGCGCGACGGCGACGTCTGGCGCCTGACGGGGACGAAGCGGTGGGCCGGTTTCGCCAAGGGCGCAAACTTCGTCGAGGTCCTGGCTCGGACCCGCGACCCAGAGCCCGGAGAATCGCGCTCGGCCGGCCTGGAGCCGTTCCTGGTGATCAAGGAGCGCGACAGCTTTCCTCCCGGCATGACCGGCCGGGTCATCGACAAGATCGGCTATCACGGCTTCGAAACCTTCGAGCTGACCCTCGAGGATGTCCGCGTGCCCGAGAGCGACCGGCTCACAGGCCTCTACGGCGACCAGGGCGCCGACGCCGATTCCGGCGGGTTCGCGGCGGTCCAGCGCGGCCTCAACATCGCCCGGGTCCACACCGCGGCGCGCGCCGTCGGAGTGGCGCGGGCGGCCGTGGAAGACAGCCAAGCCTACCTTCAGGAACGCGTCCAGTTCGGGCATCCGATCGGCGACTTCCAGGCCCTACGCTTCGCCCTGGCCGACATGGCCGCCGAGGTCGCGCAGGCCCGGGCCTTCTGGCACCAAGTCGCGCATCTCCTCGATCAGGGTGAGCCCGCCGAGAGCGAGTCGGCCATGGTGAAGCTGCTGGCCACCGAGATGGCGGTGCGCGTCACCAACCAGGCCATGCAGCTGCACGGCGGCAACGGCTACACCACCGAGCGCCGGGTCGAGCGCTACTGGCGTGATGCGCGGCTGACAACGATCTTCGAGGGCACGAGCGAGATCCAGCGGCGCATCATCAGCGACCGGATGCTGCCCCGGGCCAAGACCTGAGCCGTCGTGCGGCGAATCGTCGAGCGGGACTCCCCGCTCGGCGTCGCCCGGCTACGTCCCTGAGACGATCCCGCCCGCCGCGGCGGACGCAGCCCTCCCCGGAAACCACGTGTCGAAGCCCATCAGCGACTACGCCCTCATCGGCGACACCCATTCCTGCGCCCTGATCGCCCGCGACGGCTCGATCGACTGGCTGTGCTGGCCGCGCCACGACTCGCCCGCCCTGTTCCTGAAGCTCCTCGACGACGAGAAGGGCGGCGCCTGCAGCCGGCTTTCGACGGCCTCAGCGGCACCACACGGCGTTACGTGCCGGACACGAACATCCTAGAGACCACCTTCGAGACCGCCACGGGCCGAGCCCGCCTCGTGGACGTGATGCCGGTCAACCCGCCGAGCCCGGAACCGGACGAAGGTCCGGACGGCGAGGGCGAGAGCCGGCTGATCCGGCTGCTCACCTGCGAGACCGGGCAGGTGACCGGCCGCTTCCTCGTGCGGCCGACCTTCGACTACGCACGCCGGGCCTGCACGCCGATCGCCGAGGGCGCCTCCGTACTCTTCGAGGCCGGCGACTGGCGGCTGCGGGTCAACGCCCTCCCGCGGCCGGACCTCACAGGCGACGAGGCCGAGGTCCGTTTCACCCTGAGCGCGGGCGAGACCGCCTACCTGGTGCTCACCCACGGCGAGGATCAGGAGGAGGCGTGCATCGACGACTTCGCCGGCGCACAGCGCCGCATGAAGTCGACGGTCGATTACTGGCACCGCTGGTGCGCCCGCAGCACCTATCGCGGTGCCTATCGCGACGCGGTGATGCGCTCCGCGCTGTGCCTCAAGCTGCTGACCTACTCGCCCTCGGGCGGGATCCTGGCGGCGGCCACCGCCGGCCTGCCGGAAGCCGTCCCGGGCAATCGCAACTACGATTACCGCTTCACCTGGATGCGCGACGCATCCTTCACGGTCACGGCCTTCGTGATGCTGGGCTACGTGCGCGAGGCGGCTGAATTCCTGCGCTTCCTGCGCGAGCGGGACGGGACCTACGGGCGCGAGACCCGGCTGATGTACGGCATCGCCGACGGCATGCCGCCCGAGGAGGAACTGACGCATCTCGCCGGCTGGAACGGTGTGCGGCCCGTGGTGATCGGCAATGTCGCGGAATTCCAGGACCAGCACGACATCTACGGCGAATTGCTGCGGGCGCTGTGCATCTTCCTGGAGGCAGTGGATTACGACCCGCCCGAGAAGGTCAACGACCGCCTGCCGGAGGTCCTCGACAATCTCACGGCGCGGGCGATCCGCCACCGGCACGAGGCGGATCACGGGATCTGGGAGCTTCGGACCGAGCGGCGCCAGCAGGTTCACACCAAGGCAATGATCTGGGTCGCGCTCACCGACGCGGTGCGCATCGGGCGCAACATCGCGGGCGTGCCCGAGGAAAAGATCGCCGAGTGGGAGCGCGTCGCCGCGGAGGTCCGGGCAGAATACCTCGAGAACGGCTGGAATGCCGAGAAGCAGGCCTATGTCGGCGCCTACGGGTCGCATCACCTCGACGCGGCGGTGCTGCGCGTCGCCCTGTTCGGGGCGCTGGATCCGAAGGATCCGCGCACGCGCTCGACCCTCGCGGCCGTCGAGCGGGAGCTGGGGCGCGGCGACCTGATCTATCGCTACCGCATGGATGACGGCCTCGACGGTGACGAGGGCACCTTCACGGCCTGCGCCTTCTGGCGCGTGGGCTGCCTTGCCCTCGACGGCCGCACCGCCGAGGCCAAGGCCGCGTTCGAGCGGCTGATCGCGCGCGGAAACGATGTCGGGCTGTTCGCCGAGGAGATCGATCCGGAAACCGGCGATCAACGCGGAAACACCCCGCAGGGCTTCTCTCACATGGCCCTGATCAACGCCGCCCTGCGGCTGGAGAGCAGCATCGAACGCTACGGGCTCGCCGATCCGGCGGAGGCGGAAGAGCGCAGAGCGGCCGAGTAGGGACCTGCTCCGCGTCCGATCCAGTCGGCGGCCTCACCTGTTCAGGCGGCGATCTTCACCACGCTGTCGGGCTCGGCGGCCTCCGCCGCCGGTGCGGCGGAGTCCTGGCTGGCGCGGAAGTGATCGAGCAGGCTCTCGCCGAGCCCGTCGAGCACCGCATCGGTGGCCGCCTGCGTCTCCGGATCCATCTCCGGCTCGTCGGTCCTGTACCAAGCCAGGATCTGGTCCGGCAGAGCCTCGAGGATCGCGCCGACCGGATTCTGGGGTTCCGCGGCCGCTGCAGTGGCCACGATCTCCGCTACCGGGATAATCTCCGCCTCGCCCGCCGAGGGCGCGAATTCGGTCCGGCGCTGGCTGTCCAGGGCGGCGCGCCACGCGGCGTCGGCCGCCTGGGCATCACGACGGGCGTTCTCCCGCGCGAGCGCCTCCGCGGCGATGGCCCGCGCGACCTCGCGGGCCTCGTCGCGGGCGGCCTCTGCCTCATACCGGTTCAGCAGCGCGCGGACCGGATGCATGTCCGGCCCGGGCAGGTCGTCGCAAGCGCTGATCGCGCATTCGATGATCTGCCGCGATAGGCCGGCGCCGCGGTTTGCGGCCGGGCGGCGACTGACTGCCTGCCAAGCCGAGACCGCCGCCTGCATCGCCGGCAGGAGTGCGTCGTGCAGGCCGGCCCGCGCGTGAAGGTCGGCGAAGCTGCGCGGATCGCGCATGGCCCGGGCGACCCCGGCATGATCCTGGCCCGACAGGTCGGCAAGCGCTGCCAGGGCGAAGTCGATCCGACCGGACAGGACGGCGCGCAGGATCAGCCCGGCCGTGAGCTGATGGGTGGTGCGCAGATGGGCGACGAGCCGAGCCACGGCGGCCGCTCCCGCGCCCCCGCAGGCCTCGAGCGCAACGCGCTCGCCAGCCTCGCGGCTCAAGCGGTCGCAGCGCTCGGCTCCGAGCCAGCCGCGGTGCGTCACGAAGTCGGACAGGGCGTCCGCCACCGCGAGGCCGATCGCGTGGCGGACCTCCGGCGGCAGGTCGGCCCGGGTCAGCAGAGCCTCGCGCAGGGCGGCGTCGTCGCCGTGCCGCTCCAGCATGCGCAGCATCCGGCCGGCGGTGATCTTGGCCGTGGGATTGCGCGCGAGAACCACGAGGATGTGCGGTTCACCGATCTCGGCGAGCGCTCCCGAGACGGCATGCGTCAGGTGGTGGCGGGCCGCGATCACCGCACGCGTCGTCTCGTCGCCGAGGGCCGCGGCATCCACGAGATCCGCATCGGTCAGCACCGGCGAGCGCGCCAGCACGAGCCGCGCGACCTCGGGCACGTCGCAGGACAGCGCGACCACCAGGGGGCGCGGCGTCCGGGCGGAGGCGGCACAGGTCTCGGCCAGGGCGCGACGGACCACCGGCGACGGATCGTCCAGAATCGTCAGCAGCGCGGTCTTGGTTTCCCACGCCTCGTCGGCCGTGAGATTGCCGTAGAGATAGGTCCGCGCCAGGACCGCCGCGGCTTCGGCGCGGTGGTTGGCCGAGCCGTTCTGGGTCCGGGTCAGGAACTCGCGGATGATCATGGACCGCTCCGGGGGGCGAACAGGCTGGTCCTGCCGCCGGTCATGGCATTGCTCGCGGCGAACTCCGCCGGGCGGCGGGGCGGCAGCGGCGGATTGGTGAGCGCGGTCCCGGGCGGCGTCGCCGCGATCGCGGGAAGCGCGCCGGTCACGTCGGGATCGGGAGCGGTGACGCGCGCAGGCGCGTCCGAGTCGGAGCGCGGGAAGTAGGTTGGCTCGGCGTGCGCGGTGGGCTGAGCGCTGTTGCGCGCCTGCCAGAGCCGCGCGGCGGCATCCGACACGGCCCCGCGCTGACCGGTCTGGAACAGGCTGCGCAGGTCGGAGCTGCCGCCGAACGCCGTGGCGGCGCTGGCATAGGCCGAGACGGCCTGTGTGGCCGGGGCGCTGTCCTGGCGCAGGGCGGTGATATCGGTGGCCGCTGCCCCCTGGGCGGCCGCCGAGAGGCTGGCGTAGAGTTCCGCCGCGCTGCGCGGTCGTCCCGCGCGGTCGTAGAACAGCGCGCGGTTGGCGGCCGCCGCGTCCGGAAGATCGAGGGCGGCGGCGCGCTCAGGAAACGCGCGGGCCGTCGAGATCAGGGCCGCGGCTCCTTTGGCGCCCAGGACGTGCGCCGCGTAGAGGTCGCCCGCGGTCGGCTCCCGGCCGAGGGCGCCGGAGAGCGCTTCGGCATTCTGCTGCGTCAGTGCGCCGGCGAGCGTCGCGGAGACCTTCGGATCGCGGCGCAGATCGAGGATGGCCTGCCGCTGGCCCGCATCCGTGACCGTATAGGTTCCGTCCGCCTGGCGCGTGATGGCGTCGGCCTGCGCCTGGAGGCCGAGCCGCGGCCCGGCATTCTTCATCACGCCGAGCCAGGTCTGCTCGATGAACTGAAACAGCCCGGTGGCCGAGGATGTCCCGGCCTTCGCGGTGGGATCGAGGGACGATTCCCGCCTTGCCGTGGCGAGGAGGTAGTCGAACCCCACGCCGCTCGCCGTCGCGCCGTCGCGGATCGCCTGGACGACCGGTCCGGAAGCGGTCGAGCCTGACGGCGCCCGCGCCTGGGAAGGCGGGCTTTCCGGAGGGCTGGACGGCGTGGTGAATAGGAACATCCGGGCGCGCACGGGGGCTGAAGACAGCCTGAACCTGCGCTCCGTATGGTAAATAAGTCCTCAATCCACCCTGACGGACAGATTCTCCTTTCAGGACCCGGCGAACTCGCCCGCGCCCTTCGGCCGGCGCATCTGGAACCGCGTGTCTGCGGTGGCGTGGAAGTAGTCGAAATAGCCGCCGCGCATGATCGGATGCATGGCCGCGGTATCGACCATGCCGTCCTTCACGTAGCGTTCGTCGACATAGATCGACACGACTTGGCCGATGACGAGAAAGTTGTCCGGCTCCCCGCCCCCGAGCGGAACGAGCGGCACGGTCTGGAGCCATCGGCATTCCAACGCCGCCGGCGAGGCCGCCACCCGGGGCGGACGCACCTTCTGCGAGGGCGCGGTCTCGAGGTTGGCGAAGGCGAATTCGCTCTGGCCGCGCGGCAGCGGCGCGGAGGAATCGTTCATCCCGTCGCGCAGGTCCCAGGTCGCGAGGCTGCAGACGAATTCGGCGCCGTCCTCGGCGAAAGTCATCGCGTCCTTGCGGCCCGAGGACGAGAACGCGACCATGTTGTCGGCCACGGCGTTGAAGAATGAGTACGGCGCGAGGTTGAGCTGACCGGCGCGATTCATGGCGCTGATCCAGCCGATCGGCCGCGGTGCCACGATGGCCTTGAGCGGATTGTGTGGCAGCGCGCGCGCGTCGCGCGGGGCCTCAAGATCGTAGTGCACGGCCAAGCCCCTCAGAGATACGTGACGATGTCGGCGAGCGCCGGCCGCGGTCGATCGGACGGCACTTCGCGGGCCCGGCCGATATGCACGAACCCGGCGAGCTTCTCGGTCGGCGCTAGGCCCAGCGCATCGAGCACGCGGCGGTCGTAGGCGAACCACTCAGTCAACCAGGAGGTGGCGAAGCCGGCGGCGTTCGCGGCGATGACAAGGTTCATGGTGGCGGCCCCCGCGGAGAGGACCTGTTCCCATTCGGGGATCTTCACGTGCGGTCCCGCCCGCGACACGACGGCGATCGCCAGCGGCGCGTGCGTCAGGCGGCTGCGCTCCTGTGCGAGACGATCGGGCGCCGCCTCCGGATTGTCCGCCGCGTAGGTCTGGGCGATGATCTCGCCGAGTCGCTCACGGGCCTCGCCGGCGATCACGATGAAGCGCCAGGGCGCCAGCTTGCCGTGGTCCGGCACCCGCGAGGCCGCACTCAGGATCGTCTCCAGCTGCGTGCGGTCCGGACCGGGGCCGTCCAACAGCGGCGGCGGCACGGAGCGGCGGGTCTTCAGGAGGTCGAGGGTGGCGGTCATGCGCTCCGTCCCGGTGTCGGGTCCCGATCGGGATGTGGCATGCGCGAGCCGCCGGTGGAAGAGCGGCCTTGCCGTCGCCACGGTCCGGATGCAGAGGCAGTGATGGATGATCCGCCGACCGAGCTCCCGGGCTTTCGGACGGATCTGCGGTGCGGCCCGTCGGCCGAGCCACAGGAAAGGTCGATGAGGATCCGAGCGATGTGCGTGAGGCTTGCCGCGACGGCGTTGGCCATGCTCGTCACGCTGCCCCTGACCGTTCCCGCGGCCGCGCAGCAGGACCTGTTCCAGGATCGCCTCGGCGGGCCCCTGCCCTCGCCTTCGATCACGACCCCGAACCTACCCCCTGCCCTTCCATCCGCCGAGCCGGACGCGCAGCTCTCGCTGTCCGCGCTGCTGTCGGGTCCCGGGACCCCGCTTCGGCAGGGGCTCGCGTGGCGCGTCTACGAGGATCGCGGCGACGGCACCAAGCCGTCGATCATCGCCCGCTCAGGTGAGGCGGAGCCGCATTTCACCCTCGCCCCCGGCACCTACGTGGCGACCGTGACCTACGGCTTCGCCAGCGCTTCGAAGCGCATCGTGATGGGAGGGCAACCCACCACCGAGACGCTGCGCGTCGCGGCCGGCGCACTGAAGCTGTCGGGCGCCGTCGGCGACCAGAAGATCCCGCCGGCGCAGGTCCTGTTCTCGGTCTTCGTGCCGGTGGGTACCAATTCGGAGGGCCGCCTCGTGCGCTCCGGAATCAAGACCGGCGAGCTGCTCCGCCTGCCCGAGGGCACCTATCACGTGGTGTCTACCTACGGGGAATCGAACGCGATCCAGCGCGCGGATCTTCGGGTCGAGAACGGCAAGGTGACGGAGGCGACCCTGAACCACCGGGCCGCCACCGTGACCCTCAAGCTCGTGGCCGCAGCCGGCGCGGAGGCGTTCGCCGGAACCGCCTTCTCGGTCCTGACGCCCGGCGGCGACACGATCCGCGAGGCCATCGGCGCCTTCCCGCAGGTGACGCTGGCCGAGGGCGACTACGTGTTGATCGCCCGCCACGACGGGCAGGTCTACACGCGCGAGTTCAAGGTCGAGAGCGGTCTCGACCGCGACATCGAGGTCGTGGCCAAGTCGGGTTGAGGGCGCCAGACGGCCGGCCGATGCCTCAGGCCAGGCGCCGCGCCAGCGCGACGCAGGACGCGACCGCGATCGCGGCGCCGATCATCGCGGGCTCGATGCGCTCGCCGAGCACGAGGGCCGCGATGCCGAGCCCGAGGAAGGGCTGGAGCAGCTGGAGCTGACCGATGGTCGCGATGCCGCCCCGCGCCAAGGCCCGGTACCAGAACACGAAACCGATGAGCATGCTGAACAGCGCCACGTAGGCGAGGCCGACCCAGGCCGGCATCGGGATCGCGGCCGGGTCGGCCGGGCTCAGGACCAGCGCCAGCGGCAGGCTCAACGGCAGCGACAGCACGGTCGCCCAGGCGATCACCTGCCAGCCGCCAAGGCGGCGCGCCAGGACCCCGCCTTCCGCGTAGCCGAGGCCGCAGACCAGGACCGCGGCGAGCATGAGGCTGTCGCCGGGGCCTGGCGGGCCGTCGAGCCCGCGCGCCGCGAAGCCCACCGTGATCAGCGCGCCGACCAGCGACAGCAGCCAGAACGCGAGCGACGGGCGCTCGCCCGAACGGAGGGCGCCGAAAAGCGCGGTGGCGAGCGGCAGCAGGCCGACGAAGACCGTTCCGTGCGCGGCGCCGACGGTCCGCAGAGCCAGCGCGGTCAGCAGCGGAAAGCCGACCACGACACCGCAGGCCACGATGACGAGCGACGGGACATCACGGCGTGCCGGCCGCTTCTGCCGGAAGGCGAGCAGGGCACTCGCTCCGGCAAGCCCCGCCAAAGCCGCCCGGGCCGCGCTAAGGAACAACGCGTCCATGCCGGTCAGGGCGAGGCGCGTGGCCACGAGCGACGCGCTGAAGATGGAGACGCCGATCAGGCCGTCGATCCAAGCGCCCGGACTGCCTGCCGCGGACAAAGTCGCGCCCGAACTCTCGGCCACCATCGCTCTCCCGCCTCCAAACCTGCGAGCGGCATGCCCCGGCCCGCGTGCGCCAGCCAGGGACGATGGTGCGCCGTGCGGCCGATCTGTCCGGGCTTTCGATCAATACGGTTGACGGATCTGGGATGGGATCACGAACCGATTTGCCGCTGCCCATCAGGCGTGCAGAGGTTCCATGTTCCGGGCATTAACATTTCGGGTAGGAATTGGAACGATCGCGCGGGCTCCCGGCTTTCCAGCCACCCATTCCGGGAACTGGAGATCGCCATGCGCCGCCTCGTCCTCGCTACCCTTGCAGTCGCCGCCCTGGCCGGACCGGCTCTTGCCGCCAACGAGGCGCCTCCGACGGTCGCGCCGAAGTTCGAGACCGTCCCGCAGGATGCCGTGCTGAGCTACAACCTGATCGGGCTCACCGTCACGGACGCGCAGAACAACACTGTCGGCGAGATCAAGGACCTCGTGATCGATCACGAGAAGCTCACCGGCTACATCGTCTCGGTCGGCGGCTTCCTCGGAATGGGCGAGCGCTATGTGGCGGTCTCGCCTGCCTCGATCGCACTCGGCTACGACGCCGATGCCAAGAAGTGGAAGGCCATCATCGGGGCCAGCAAGGACCAGCTGAAGTCCGCCCCCGAGTTCAAGTACGACGGCAAGTTCAAGCGCTGATCCGCGGACACGCTAATCCAGAGCCGGGAGCGGGTCGACGCCGCGCCCGGCCATCGCCAGGATGCCGTCAGGGCGCCGCGGCAGCCAGACCGGTCACGCCTGGATCTGTGCCTCCAGCGCCGCCCGCGTCATACGGGCGACGATGGCGTCCCGCTTGGCTTGCCGCATGATGATTCGGGCGGCCGCTCGCGCGTTCGCGGCGCGGAGTTCGGCCTGCGGGCCACCCTCGCGCAGGGCCCGCGACGCGAGGGCGCGGAACCACTTCACGTTGGCCAGCGCGGCGGCCCGACGGCTGATCGGCCCACCGACATCGAGCGGCTTCTCTACTGTAACGGACGCCATTGGCTTAATCCTGGACTGCGATTCGCCGCTTGTCCGTACTTAAGACAAGAGATGGCGATGTTTTGCGACTTGGGCAATAGTGGCACCGATAATAAGTTCTGACGGATCGCCATGACCCGGCATCCTCGAAATGCGGTATGCCGCCGGTCCCCGAGTGACAGAAGGCACCGCATCCGCAGGTGCCCGCAACCTTACGGGAACGCCGGCCTGCAGAGATGACTTTTCTCCTCCGGAACCGAAGCGACGCCGGAATTGCTGGCGCATCCCGTGGAGGGGAGCGTGCCGACGATCTTCGATGCTCATACCTTTGCCCTCACCGCGCATGCGGGCCAGCTTGATAAGGGCGGCGAACCCTGCATGCGGCACCTCGAACGCGTCGCGAATGCCGCCCTTGCCCGTGCCGGCCACGCCCGCCTGGTCGACGGATTGGACATCGACCCGATGCGAGTGATGCAGGCTGCGCTGCTGCATGATGTGCTGGAGGACACGCCGCGCACGCCCGCCGACCTTCGGGCCGCCGGATTCGGCCCGGATGTGATCCGGACCGTGCTGATCCTCACCAAGCCGCAGGCCCGTGTCGCCTATTCCGAGCGAATCGCCAGCCTGATCGAGGCCGGCGATTTCGCCGCGATCCTGGTGAAGATGTCGGACACCGAGGACAACCTTTGCCCGTCCCGCATCCCGCCGAATGCCACCTTCCTGCGCGAGCGCTACGCAACCGCCTTCGCGCGTCTCAAAGAGGCTGCGACGGCGGCGGGCTATACGGGACGCTAGCCGAGCGGCAGTGCCGCCAGCAGCCGGTCAGGCCCGATCCAACGATAGGCAGTCGCGGATGAAGAGCCCGGCCTGGTCGAGCGCGCGGGCCGCTTCCGGGATCGGCGAGGCGACGAACACGTGGCACAGGTCTTTATAGCTGTGCAGCGCGACGGATGTCCGTGAACGCGCCAGACGTTCGTGCAACCGCGTAGCGTCCGGATGAAGGAGATCGCGCGTCCCCGTGAAGATCGCCACCGGCGGCAGGTCATCGAGCGGACCGTAGAGCGGGCTGACCCGCGGATCGTCCAGCGGCGTACCGGCGGCCCACAGACGCCCCGCCGCCCTGCAGCCCGGCACTGCGAGCATCGGATCATGGGGTTCGATGGCGAGAACGCGCGGATCCGAGAAGGTCAGATCCAGCGCGGGCGAGAACAGCAGCAGTCCCGCCGGCAGGGCGCCGCCCCGTGCCCTCAACCGTTGGGCCATTCCCACCGACAGGCAACCGCCCGCGGAATCGCCCGCGATGATCAGGCGCTCACGCTCGGTGATGAGATGCGAGTCGAGCAGCCGATCGAGAAAGGCATACGTGTCGCGCCACGTGCTCTCGGGAGCGAGCGGGTAGCGCGGCACGACGACTCGCGCGCCGACGCGGTCGATGAGAGCCTCGACGATCCACCAATGCGGTGCGAGCACGTCGAAGACCCAGGCGCCGCCGTGCAAGTACAGGATCGTGGCATCGGACCCGCCGACGCGTGGCCGAACCTCGAAGACCTCGACCCCATCGACCATGAACGTGTCGATGGCGAACTTGCGGCGCAGGCGGGCCGAGGGACGCGCGGGTTCCACGCGCCGGTGAAGCGCGATCTGACGGCGCAGGTCGTGACCGTCGCGTGCCCTGCGCTTCATGCCGCTCAACGGCAGCACGACATCGTTGATCAGCCGGGCTCGGACACTGACGCCGGAGGTGCGCGACCAGCCAAACAGTCCAAGAGAGACAATCCCGGTCGCCACAGCCGCCCAGGCCGCTCGTTCCGCATTCTTCGCCACGCCATCCGTCCTGTTCTGCGAAACTCGAGCGGTTCAATGGAGACCGTCCGCAGGCGTTCCCGGTCGGTCTCGACGAATCGTGCGGCGATGGCGCAGCCCGCAGCCGGCGCGTGAAACCGTCCTGCCGAACCGGGCGAACCAAGAGGACCCAGGGCGCCCAAGCGCGTGTGCTGCGTCGCGCCTCTGGCAACCGGAGACGCTCACGATGGTCACGGACGGATGGATCGGCCGCGCTTGGCAGGATTCGGGCGGCCACTGGCCCGCGCTCGCGCGGTGGGCGCCGCTGCCGATCCGCCTGATCGTCGGATACGGCTTCCTCGAGCATGGGCTTGCCAAGGCGGCCCGGGGATTGGATGCCTTCCCATCAATCCTGCACGCCATGGGCGTCCCGCTCCCGTACCTGATGGGTGTCCTGACGATCGCCGTGGAGATCGTTGGAGGTTTCTGTGTCCTGATCGGTGCGCTCGTGCCTCTGGCCAGCCTGCCGATGGCGACCGTGCTTCTCACGGCGATGTTCACGGTCCACTGGCAGTTCGGCTTCAGCTCGATCAAGCTGCAGGCGATTACGCCCGCCGGAGCGCAGTTCGGACCGCCCGGCTTCGAGACCGATCTTCTCTACCTTGCAGGATTGGCATCGCTGGTCCTCGGCGGGTCCGGGCCCCTATCGGCAGGCCGATTCCTGACGCGCGCGCTGGGGCGTTCGCCATCCGATCCTGCCGCCCGGGCAGCGCGTGACGAACGCCCCGACATCCCGTCGATGGGACCGAACTGAAGCCGTCGCGTTCGCCGGCCTGGTTCGGCGGGGCGGCTCTCGGTCAGGAACCCTGAAGTGGACCGTCCGGTTGGCTTAGGACGCGTCCGACGCGACGGCGTCTGGGCCTGCCCATCGTGATCTGGACGATGTCCTTACCGCGAAGCCGGGCCTGGACTCTGCCGCCTGCGGTGCAGGCTTCGCGAGGCCGGGAGAGCGCAGAGACGGGCGCGCGACCACGCAGCAGCAGGATTCGAATGAGCACATCGAAGAAGACTCCGGCGGCGGACCGTCATCACGGCGGCCCGGGCAGCAGCCATCAGGATGCCTCGAAGCCGCAGGCCGAAGAGCATCGCGGGCCGGCCCCAGGCTCTCCGACCAGCGACGCGAAATCCCACGTTTCCGGCGGCGGCGGCGAGCGGGACAGCCATCACACGCACAGCACACACGGCCGTGCACCGGACCGGACCGACCGGTCTCACTGAGCCCGGGCCGACGGTACGGCCGCGAAATTCCAAAGCGACCATGCGCGCACGCGGTGCGGCGTGCGTGGTCGGCAGATTGCGCGCACCGGTGTTCTCCGCGTGGGCCGCTCAGGCCGTTCCGACGCGATTCTGAGACAGCCCCGGTATCGTGAGAAGACGCCGCGTCGACCACCGCGGTGGCGTTGTGGCGCCACAAGATTGCGTCGGGTCTGCGGAGGCGTCTGTGAGCGCGCCGGTCCTCAGGCGGCTCACCGTGGCGGGCTGCTCCAGACAATCGGGGTGGTGACGCTTCATATCCAGCATTGGGTGTTCCCCGCGAGCCTCGGTCCAAGGTCAACCGCGGCCGAACGCGCGGGATCCTAGTTGTTCGACGCGTCGCTGACGCAAGCGTGACGGTCGGGCGGCCGCCGCCGGTGGACTGAAATCCCGAGCCAACGCGTCGCGATCCGCCCCAGTCGCGGCGTACCGGGCTGCGCCGAAAGTAGCCGACCGAACCGCCGTCGACAGCCGGGAACATTTGCCCGACCGGACGGTAGATCATCTGCCCGCGACGCCTTCGCGTATCGAGGAATTCAGCTTGGTCGAGACACATCCGCGATCGACGGCCCGGATTGGGCATCATCCGATCCATGCCATGCTGGTTCCCATCCCTGTCGTGTGCTTCGTCGGGACGTTGGTGACCGACATCGCCTATTGGTACACAGCCAACATGCAATGGGCGAACTTCTCCGCCTGGCTCCTGAGTGTCGGATCGATCGTGTCCGGTCTGGCGGTCGTTGCGGGGTTGATCGACTTCTTCGGTGATCGCGGCATTCGCAGGCTTCGTCCCGCCTGGATCCATGCCGGCGGCAATGCCGTCGCGCTCGTGCTCAGCATCATCAACATCTTCGTGCACAGCCGCGACGCCTACACGTCCGTGGTGCCGACCGGACTGATCCTCTCGGCGCTCGTCGTGCTCATCCTCCTGGTGACCGGCTGGAACGGCGCGGCCCTGGTCCATCGCTACGGCGTCGGCGTCCAGTCGGGAGAACGGGCATGACGCGCCTTCAACGGGTGCTCGCCGCGAGCGTGCTGCTGCCGCTCTCCGCCTGCGGCCCCGACCCGATCGACCCGCAAACGCAGATCGGACCGAATCCGCCGCTTCCGGAGCTCCACCAGTACCTGCTGCCGCCGATGCACGTCTCCAGCGCGATCGGCTGGAAGGACGGCGAGAAACCGCAGGTGGCGGCCGGCCTGGAGGTCAAGGCGCTCGCCACGGGTCTCAAGAACCCGCGCTCGATTCTGGTCCTTCCGAACGGTGACATCCTGGTGGCGGAAAGCGGCGGCCCGAATCCGCCCGTCAATCGCCCCAAGGAGATCATCATGGGCTGGCTCGAGCGGAAATCCCATTCCGCCGAGACGCCCGGGCAGCGGATCACGCTCCTGCGCGACGCCGACGGCGACGGTGTTGCGGAGCAGCGCTCCGTGCTCCTCGATAAGCAAAACTCACCCTTCGGTATGGCGTTGGTGGGCAACGATCTGTACGTCGCGGACACCGATGCCGTGATGCGCTACCCCTACAAGGAGGGCGAGACGCAGATCACCGAGCCAGGCGTCAAGCTCACCGAGCTGCCGGCGGGGCACATCAACCATCACTGGACGAAAAGCCTGACGGCGAGCCCGGACGGGAGCAAGCTCTATGCCGGCGTCGGCTCGAACAGCAACGTCTCGGAGAACGGGCTCGACGAGGAGAAGGACCGCGCGGCAATCTGGGAGATCGACCGGGCGACCGGCGCGCACCGGCTCTACGCGACCGGCCTGCGCAACCCGAACGGTCTGACCTTCGAGCCGCAGACGAAGGCGCTGTGGTGCGTCGTCAACGAGCGGGACGAGCTGGGGCCCGATCTCGTGCCCGACTATATGACCTCGGTGAAGGATGGCGGCTTCTACGGCTGGCCCTACAGCTACTGGGGCAGCCACGTGGATCCCCGCGCGATGCCCCAGCGCCCGGAACTGGTCTCTGCTGCGATCATGCCCGACTACTCGTTGAGCTCGCACGTGGCCCCGCTCGGGATGACCTTCTATTCCGGGACCGGTCTGCCGCAGACCTATCAGGGCGGCGCGTTCGTGGGCGAGCACGGTAGCTGGAATCGGGATCCGCTGAACGGATACAAGGTCGTCTACATCCCGTTCGAGAACGGAAAGCCGGCCGGCAAGGCGCAGGATGTGGTCACCGGCTTCGTCAACGCGGACCGGCAAGCCCGCGGTCGGCCGGTTGGCCTCGCCGTCGACACGCATGGCGGCCTGCTGATCGCGGACGATGCGGGGGGCGTCGTCTGGCGCGTCACCGGTGCCCAGTCCCAATCTCAGGCCGGGCCGAACCCGGTCATCCGCTGACGCCTCGGGCAGGATTCCACCGTGCCGCTCTCGTCCCGCTCACCGACCGCGATCAGCGACGAGGGCCGCCACGCTCGGGACCGCGGCGATCCGATCACCGCAAATCCCTATCCCGCCGAATCGGAGGCGCACTGGACCTGGGAGCGCGGCTATCGGATGCCGGACGCGCAGGCCCAGGATCCGCCGACGAAGCCCGATGAAGCGCCACAGCCGGATTCATCGTCGTAGAACGACCGGGCCGCGCAGCTGTCAGGTCAGTGAGATGAGGGCGACGCCGCCGATCATCAGCAGGCCGCCGAGCATACGCCAGGGGCCCGCCGTGTGCTGCACGAAGCCGAGCCAGCCGAAATGGTCGAGGACCAGGGAGGCGACGATCGCGGCCGTCACGGTCAGGCCGGTGAAGATCGCTGCGCCGAGCCTGTCGGCCAGCAGGATCATCGCCAGGACGTAGGTGCCGCCCATCGCGCCGCCGAGCCAAGCCCACCAGGGGACAGCGGCGATGCGCGCCCCGCCCGGCCAGCCGAGCCCGAGGAAGGGTGCGGCGAGGAGGTAGATCACGGCGTTCGTGAACGCCACGATCAAGGCCGCCAGGATCGGCTGGTCGAGTGCCTTGTTGAGGCTCGCATTCGCGCCGGTCTGGACGGTGTTGAGGATGCCGGCCGCAATCGCGGCCAGGGCTAGAAGGATCGGCATGCGAGAAGCGTGTCTCTGTCGCCCGGGTCTCGCATCAGGAACAGCCGTCCTGAATCGGTGTTCCCAGGAAGACCGACTGCGACGCTTCTCGATCAGCGGTCGGCAATACAGGGAGACACGCCATGAAGTTCATTGTGCTTGCCGTGGTCGGCCTCAGCGTTGCCGCCGCGCCCGCCCTGGCAGCCGAAAGCGGGGGCACGAGCCGATCCGGCACGGCCAACAGCACGGGCCCGAACGATGCCGGCTCCGGGTCGACGCCCGGCGCCAACGGCAGCGGCCCGTCGAGCGGCTCGCTGAGCCGCTCCGGGACCACGAACAGCACGGGTGCGAACGATGCCGGTTCCGGCTCGAAGCCGGGCGCCGGAAGCCGCTGACGCGATGAACGACCGTCTTCAGGCTCCGGTGAGCCGGGAGACGCTCCGCTCGACCCAGGCCGGGCGGAGCGCGGTCAGCGGAATTCCGGGCCAAACGCTCTGAATCCGTAACCTTTGGGACGCGTGGCAGTGCGTCCTCGCGTCGAACCTGACCACCTCGGAGGCGTCATGCCCATCAAACGATATGTGGTCGTCCTCGCACTTCTGTGTCTCGGCGTTTCGGCGTGCGACGACAAGCAGGCCCAGAACAACGCGCCGACCAAGCCTGACTCGACCAAGATGGAGCCGCAGACCGATCAATCCGCTCCGAGCCCGCAGAAGCGCTGACCGCTCCGGCATTGGTCTTCGGCGAGGCGTCGGACATAGCCGTAGGCCGAGCCTGAGGATCGGACGCCCCATTGGGGTGCCCCCGTGTCCGGCCAGAAACCGATTTCGGTGGAGCGCGCATCTTCAATCGTCACACGAAGTGCATCGGCAGCGCGCGATCCAAGACCTCGACATAGGTGCCGGCGAGCACCGCGACGGTTGCCGCGGCGACTGCGGCGGCCAGGGTCAGGCGAGCGAGAACGGTCATGGGAAGTCTCCTTCGGGTCCGCGATTGTCCTCGCGGCATGACCCCGATGTAAGCTCAAGCTTTGCGGGCCGGCGTGCTCCGGCACACCGAGACGTCGGTGTCTTGAGCGTGTGCACGGATCATCGGCTCCGCAGCAACCGCGCGGAGACAATCCCGAGGCTTAGGCTGAAACCGAGGCAGGCGACGGCAGGTCCGATGCGGTCGCCCGAGACAGCTGCGTGCCCCGAGACGAGCAGCAGGATTTCGCGCAGGCCGATCAGGCCGCAGGCTGCCGAGCCGAGTCCGGCGAGAAACGCCAAAGCCTTGAGCAACACCGTATCCGAACGCGTGCGGGACGAAACGGGCGCCACTGTGCCTTTTCACTTCGAAAGGACCAGGGGTCGAACACAGGTCAGGTTAAGCGGCGATGAGGCGGCTGACTAAAATAAACCTTGAAATTGCAGGTGGTTATGGATCCAAGGGCGCGACGATCTTGCCTCGCGCCACCTGAGTCTTGAGCGTGACCAAAAGCTGGGGCTCGAAGCTGAGACCGACCGCCGCGCGATCGGGCTCAGTTCACGGATGACCTCCTCGACCCCTTGGAATAGGCCGGGTGCGCTTTCGATCAGAGTCTCAGGCGGCGCGGACGGTGCCGAGGAAGCGATCGACCTCGGCGGCGAGGTGCTCGGACTGGCGCGACAGCTCGGAGGCCGCGCCCAGAACCTGGCTGGCCGCCGCCCCGGTCTCCTCCGCCGCGCCCGCCACGCCCGCGATCGTGCCGGTCACCGCGCCGGTACCGGCCGCCGCCTGCGTGACGTTGCGCACGATCTCCTGCGTGGCCGCGCCCTGCTCCTCCACCGCCGCCGCGATGCCCGCCGCCACCCCGTTGATCTCCCGGATCCGGCCCGTGATCGCCCCGATCGCCCCCACAGCCTGACCCGTCACCCCCTGGATGCGCGCGATCTGCCCCGAGATCTCGCCGGTCGCCCGCGCGGTCTGCTCGGCCAGCGCCTTCACCTCCGAGGCCACCACCGCGAAGCCCCGCCCCGCCGCACCCGCGCGGGCCGCCTCGATGGTGGCGTTGAGCGCCAGCAGGTTGGTCTGGCCGGCAATCGACGCGATCAGCCCGACCACGTCGCCGATCTTGGCCACCGCAATGTTCAGCTCCTGCACCAGCGCGCCGGTCTGGTCGGCTTCCGCTGCCGCGACCCGGGCGAGCTCCGACGAGCCCTGCACCTGCCGGCCGATCTCCTGCACGGAGGAGCCGAGTTCCTCGGCCGCCGCCGCGACCGTGTTGACGTTGCTGGCGGCCTCTTCCGCAGCGGCCGCGACCGTGCCGGACTGGGCCGAGGTCTGGCCGGCGAGCGCCGACATCGCACCCGCCGTGGCCTGCAGCTCGGTGGCCGAGGCCGAGACCGCCGACGATGCCGCCGACCGCAGCCTCGAACCGGTCGGCCATCTCGCGCATCCCGGCCTTGCGCTGCTCTTCCGCGGCCAGCCGCGCCTGCGCGGTCTCTGCCTCCAGGGACTTCATCTGGATGAGACCGTCCTTGAACACCTGGACCGCGGTCGCGATCGTCCCGATCTCGGTCTTCGCGCCCCGATGCGGGATCTCCGCCGACAGGTCTCCGGCGATCAGGGCCTGCATCGGCCGCACGACCGAGGCGATGCCGCGGGTGACGCCGAGGACGATCACCACGCCTGAAAGGATCGAGAGGCTGAGGGCGAGTACGATTGCGACAAGGATGACCGTCCAAGTCTCCTGGTAGACAGCCTTGCTCTGCGCCTGCGCGTCCTTGGCGCCTTCGTTGTTGATCGCGATCAGCTTCTCCAGCGCCTTGGACGCGGCGCGACGCGGGATCAGGCCCTTCGTCTCGTAGAGCTGGTAAGCCTCAGCCTTGTGGCCGCCGCGCGAGAGATCAACGACCTCATTGCGAACGGATTTGAACGTCTCGGATTCACGCTCGAATGTCTCGAATAGAGTCCGCTCGTCGGCGGAGCTGATCATCGTCCGGTAGGAGGCGATCTTGTCGGACAGCTTCTTGTCGAAGCTTTCCATGTCCTTCTCGATACTCCCGAGGAGTGCCGCGTCGGTGGCTTGCGTGTGCCGCAACAGGAGGCCGCTGCTGCGGGACGTGAGCGTGTCGATCTCACCCAGGATGCGGATGCTCGGCAGCCAATTCTCTTCGATCTGGAGCGCCTGCTCGCGCAGCTTGTACGTACTGACCAGCCCAAGCACCCCGAGGCCGACCGCGAAGACGGTCAGGATCGAGAAGGCGATCACCAGCTTGGTGCGGATAGAGACAGCTTGTAGCGACACGACGCCCTCTGAGCAGCCGAATAGAAGCATTCCGTGGCCGCTTGGATCACAAGTACGGGGGATCATTTAACAACCGATAAGCAATGCTGCCGATCGCCTCGCTGCTCTAAACGGCCGACGGCTCGCGCGCGGCCTGGATTGTCGGATTGTGCCCAAGCCGAACCGCGCTGCGCCCTGGTGCCGTTCGGTACCGGGTCGCCGGCTGAGATTTGGTCCGTGGCGGAGCGGCGTCGGCACGTTTTGCACCGCGCGCGTGTCTCCCCGCGATGTTTCAGCCCGCGCCACGGAAGCCGTTGACGACGTCACCCCTCGATAATAAATGACGATCATAATTTTTCGGATCACGCGGCAGCGACGGGGAACGGCGATGGATGCGAGATGGATGATCGGGGTCGCCGGCCTGGCCCTGGCGGCATGCTCGCCGGCCGAGACCGCCGTCCCGCCGGAGCCACCCCTGGTTCAGACCATCGCGGTCGCGCCTGCGGCAGGGGTCGTCGCGCGCTACACCGGCGTCGTCCGAGCCCGGACCGAGAGCAACCTCGGCTTCCGCGTCGGCGGCAAGATCTTCGAGCGCCTCGTGGATCCGGGCGACCACGTGCGTCTCGGGCAGCCGCTGATGCGCCTCGATCGGACCGACTTCAGCCTGGCGTTCAACGCAGCCCGCGCCTCGGTCGAGGCGGCCCGCGCTCAGATGATCAAGGCCAAAGCCGACGAGGAGCGCAGCCGGAAGCTCGTCGGCGACGGCTGGACGTCGAAGCAGACCTACGACCAGAACAAGGCCGCGGCGGATGCGGCCATTGCTCAATTCGCTAACGCCGAGGCGCAGGCGAGCCAGATCGCCAACCAAGCGGGCTACTCGGAGCTCCAGGCCGATGCCGACGGCGTGGTGATGGAGGTGCCGAGCGAGCCCGGCCAAGTCGTTGCCGCCGGTCAGACGGTCGTCAAGCTCGCCCGTGACGGCGCCCGCGAGGCGGAGGTGTTCCTGCCCGAGGGGAGCCGCGGCCTCGCGCAGGGTACGGCGTCGGCTACGCTCTACGCCGAGGGCGAGACGACCTATCCGGCAAAGCTCCGGGAATTGTCGGCCACGGCAGACCCGGCGACCCGCACTTACCGGGCCCGCTACATTCTCCTGGGCGGCGGCGAGACCGCGCCGCTCGGGGCAACTGTCACCCTCCGGCTGGAGCCGGCTCAGGCCGCGCCGACGACGTCGGTGTCGATCCCCCTCGGCGCCCTGTTTGACCAGGGCGGCGGCTCGGCCGTCTGGCGCTACGATGCCGAGACGCAAACCATCGCGGCGCAACCGGTCGCCGTCGCGCGCCTCTCGGCGGAGAGCGCGGAGGTCGTCTCAGGTCTGAACCCGGGCGACCAGATCGTCGCGCTCGGCGCCCACTTGCTCAAGGCCGGACAGAAGGTCCGGCAGGCGGCCGTGCGCATCATCGGAGTCGATCGATGAGCGCCTCCGGCTTCAACCTCTCGGCCCTGGCGGTTCGCGAACGCGCCGTCACGCTGTTCCTCCTGCTCGCGGTCACCGCGGCCGGGTTCTTCGCCTTCGAGAAACTCGGCCGGGCGGAGGACCCGACCTTCACGGTCAAGACGATGGCGGTCTCGGCCGCCTGGCCCGGGGCAACCACCGCCGAGATGCAGCGGCAGGTCGCCGACCCGCTGGAGAAGCGCCTGCAGGAACTCGTCTACTACGACCGCGTCGAGACGACGGTTCGTCCAGGCCTGCTGCTGATGAAGCTGTTCTTCAAGGACAGCATGCCGCCGGCGAAGCTCCCGTCGGAGTTCTACCAGGCGCGCAAGAAGCTGTCCGACCAAGCCTCCAGCCTGCCGCGCGGCGTGTTGGGGCCGCTGTTCAACGACGAGTTCTCCGACGTCTACTTCGCGCTCTACGCGCTCCAGGCGCAAGGGCTGCCGCACCGGCACCTCGTGCTCCGCGCGGAGGACCTGCGCCAGCGGCTGCTGCGCGTGTCGGGCGTCGAGAAGATCAACATCCTCGGTGAACAGGCGCAGAAGATCTTCGCCGAAATCTCCTATCAGCGCTTGGCCACGCTCGGCATCACCGGGCAGCAACTGCTGGCCGCGCTGGCGAACCAGAACGACGTGACGCCGGCCGGCTTCATCGAGACAGACGGACCGCGCGTGTACCTGCGCCTCGACGGCGCCATCGACGGTCTCGACGCGATCCGCAATCTGCCGGTGGCAGCGGGCGACCGCAGCCTCAAGCTCGGCGACATCGCCGAGGTCAAGCGCGGCTACGAGGATCCGAAAGCCTTCGCGATCCGCAACGACGGCGAGCCGGCCCTGATGCTGGGTGTCGTCATGAAGCCGGGCTTCAACGGCCTCAGCCTGGGCGAGGCGTTGAACGCCGCGGAGGTCGCGATCCATCACGAACTCCCGACCGGGATCAGCTTCATCAAGATCACCGATCAGGCGAAGGTGATCGCGGATGCCATTCACGAGTTCATGGTGAAGTTCTTCACTGCGCTCTCGGTCGTGATCTTCGTCAGCCTCGTGGCTTTGGGCTTCCGGGTCGGGATCGTGGTGGCGCTGGCGGTGCCGCTGACCCTCTCGGCCGTGTTCGTGGTGATGATGATCACCGGCCGTGACTTCGACCGCATCACGCTCGGCGCCCTGATCATCTCGCTCGGCCTCCTCGTCGACGACGCCATCATCGCCATCGAGATGATGGTGGTGCGCATGGAGGAAGGCGCCGACCGTATCTCCGCGGCGACCTACGCGTGGAGCGCCACCGCCGCGCCGATGCTGACCGGTACGATCGTCACGATCGCGGGATTCCTACCGGTCGGCTTCGCCGCCTCCACGGCGGGCGAATATGCCGGCAACATCTTCTGGGTGGTGGCCTTCTCGCTGATCGTCTCATGGATCGTGGCCGTGACCTTCACGCCGTATCTCGGCGTCAAGCTCCTGCCGGACATCAAACGCGTCGCCGGCGGCCACGAGGCGATCTACGCGACGAAGAATTATCAGCGTCTCCGCCGAATCGTGCGGCTGTCGGTCGACCACAAGTGGATGGCGGCCGGCATCACCGTGGCGTTGTTTACCGCGGCCGTGGTCGGCATGGGCAGGGTCGAGAAGCAGTTCTTCCCGAATTCCGAGCGGTCCGAACTGATCGTCGAGGTGACGCTGCCGACGGGGTCGGCATTCGCCGCCACCGAGGCCAGCGTCCGGAAGGTGGAGGCGGCCGTTCGGAGCTTGCCCGAGGCGCGCGAGATCACGAGCTACATCGGCCAGGGGATGCCGCGCTTCGTACTCTCCTTCGATCCCGAACTGCCCGATCCCGCCTTCGCGCAAATCGTCGTCCAGACCGCCGATGCCCAGGCCCGCGACGTGCTGCGAGGGAAGATGCGCCAGCTCGTCGATGAGGGGCGCTTTCCCGAGGCGCGGGTGCGCGTGCTGCAGATCGTGTTCGGGCCGCCGGTCCGCTTCCCCGTGGCCTTCCGGGTCGTCGGACCCGACCTCGACGTCATCCGCGGCATCGCCGCCGAGGTGCGTGACGTCATGATGGCCAATCCCAACATGCGCCTCGTCCACCTCGATTGGGGCGACCGGACGCCGGGTCTGCACCTCGCCCTTGACCAGGAGCGTCTGCGCCTGATCGGCCTGACGCCGAAGGAGGCCGGCCAGCAATTGCAGAGCTACCTCAACGGCACGCCCGCGACGCAGGTCCGCGAGAATCTGCGCACCGTGGACGTGCTCCTGCGCAGCCCCGGCCCCGAACGTCGCTCCCTCGGCGACATCGGCGACCTCACGCTCGGCACGAAGGACGGACGGCAGGTGCCCCTCTCCCAGGCCGCCCACCTGGAGAGCCGCAACGAGGACGCGGTCCTCAAGCGCTACAACCGCGAGACCTACATCCGCGTGCAGGGCGACGTGATCGACGGCAAGCAGCCGCCGGACATTCACGCGCAGATCGTCCCCGAACTCGCCGCGATCAAGGCGAAGCTGCCGCCGGGTTACCGCATCGACACGGCCGGCTCGGTGGAGGAGAGCGAGAAGGCGATGAGGGCGCTGGTGACGGTATTCCCGCTGATGCTGATCGTGACCCTGACGGTCATCATGCTGCAGGTCCGCGCGTTCACCACCATGTTCATGGTGTTCGCGACCGCGCCGCTCGGCCTCGTCGGCGCCGTCCCGACGCTGCTCGCCTTCCACCAGCCCTTCGGCTTCAACGCGATCCTCGGCCTGATCGCGCTGTCGGGCATCCTGATGCGCAACACCCTGATCCTGGTGGACCAGATCCATCACGACCGCGCGGCGGGGTTGTCGGATTACGAGGCCATCGTCGAGTCGACGGTGCGGCGGGCGCGTCCGGTGATCCTGACGGCCGCGGCCGCGATGCTGGCGTTCATCCCGCTGACCCACTCGGTGTTCTGGGGCGCGCTGGCCTACGTGCTGATCGGCGGCGTCGGCGTCGGGACGCTCCTGACCCTGCTGTTCCTGCCAGCGCTCTACGCCCTCTGGTTCCGTGTGGTGCGCGAGCCGCGCGGGAAGGAGGCTCCGGCCGGGCCGGAGACGATGCCGCATCGGGCCGGAGCCTGAGAGCCGACGCAGATGGGTCACGCCGCGATCTCGCGGCGTTCCAGGATCGCGCGCTCACGCGGTGAACGCGCGGTACGGCGACCGGCCTGCGCTTCGCCCCCTCGCGCAGGCCGGCCTGTCGCCGACGCAGAACCGCTCCCGCCCGGAGGTGATCGGATGCCCCTTCTTTAGATGACAGCGCGCATCTATATTGGCGGCAGGAACGCCGAGGGATCAGGCCATGCCGAGAGTTTCGCAGGAACAGGCCAGGATCAACCGGCAGCGCGTCGCCGAAGTCGCCGCAGCCCTTTTCCGTGAGCGCGGTCTCCACGGGATCGGGGTGGTGGACATCATGGCCGCCGCCGGGCTGACCCATGGCGGATTCTACGGCCAGTTCGCCAACAAGGATGCTCTGGCGGCCGAGGCGTTCGATGCGGCACTCACCGAAGACCGGGGGGCCATGGACACCCTGGTCGCGAACTACCTCTCTCTCGGCCATGTCCGGACGCCGGGAAAGGGATGTCCGCTGGCGGCGCTCGCGAATGACGTTTCCCGTGAGCTCTCGGGCAGCCTCGTCCGGGACCGGTTCACGCAAGGCGTCGAGCGACTGGCGTCCACCATCGCCGGTTTGATGCCGAAGGCATCGAAGGAGCGGCGTCGGCAACGCTCTCTCGCGACGATGTCCACGCTCGTTGGCGCCGTCGTCCTCGCGCGAGCCGTCAACGACGAGGCGTTGGCGCAGGAGCTTCTGGAGGCGGCACAGGCCTCCGTGGCGTCCTGAGACGCGCGGGCTTGAGCGTCAGGCGGATCGTCCGGGGACCCTGCCTGCATAGTGCGAATGAGCTTGTATGCTGCACCTGTATAGATTATGGACGGCATGAAAATTCGAACCTGTGGATCGGCGCCGCCGCTCGTAGGTCGCGTCTTCTCGGGCTGCTCCACCGGCAATCCCAAGAGGTCCACCGATGACCGACGAAGCGCCTTCGAAGACGCCTGCCTCTGCACGGCGGAGAATCGTCGAGTGGGCTGATCCCCATGTGATCGCTGCGGCGGGGCGCAACGTTGCGGGGCTCGACTTCCTGCGTTCGCTGTTGGCCGGAGAAATCCCACCTCCGCCCGCGATCCAATTGCTCGGTATCGAAATCGTGTCGGTTGATCCGGGTACGGCAAGCATGCGGATGCCGGCCGCGGAGTACCTCTTCAACCCATCGGGCTCCGTACACGGTGGCTCCCTCGCCACGCTCCTCGACAGCGTCATGGGCTGTGCCGTGCATTCCACCCTGCCGGTCGGCCGCGGCTACACGACGCTCGAGTTCAAGATGAACTTCCTGCGTGCGGCCAACGCGAGGTCCGGCGTCCTGACCGCGGTCGGACAGGTCGTCCACGGCGGGCGTCGCCAAGCCGTGGCCGAAGGTCGCCTCAGCGACTCGTCTGGCCGCCTCGTCGCGACCGCGAGCACGACCTGCCTCCTGTTCGATCTGCCCGGGGCGGTGGCGCCCGCTCTCGCCGGCTGATCGGCAGCCGCGCGCGCGGCCCCGGGTGCCGCGCTTGGCGTCGTCAATCGGTTCTGCTCAGGAGCGCGCTGCGGATGATCGGTCTGCAACTTTGCCCGCGGCGCCTAAACAAATCTCCGACGGCGCAGACTTTCCAGAAGCCTGTATCAGCCTGCCTTGGCACGGGTGCCGAAGGCCGATCGTCGGCCTGATCAGATGCGGTCGGCTCACGGCGTCCTACCTGTCGTGGTCACGCACGCGTGGCGACGTGTGGCCGGCAGTAGCTGTCGCGCACGGCCGGAATATCATCGTAACCGTCAACGGTGCAGAAGAACGTGCATACAAGCCAAGCGGCCAGGGCGAGGCACAGCACGCCGTTGTAGAGCCACAGACCGATCACGCGCTTGCTAGGCAGGTTCGCCAACCCGACGACCGAGCCCGGCACCCAATCGACCGCGAACACGATGGTGCCGAAGGCCCCCAGAACACCGGCCATCATTACGGCGAGAGCAGTGGCAGTCATTCCGGTTCTTGCCCGAGACACCCGTCCCACGATGGCGCTGCCGCGACGGTCACGCCGAACGCGCACAATACGCTGACGGGGGACCGCTGGACCAGCACCGGGGTGACCGATCACACCTGCCCGGTCGATGGCCTGGAGGTCAAGAACCCCCGTCGAACCGCCATCATCGCGCCGTTGTTCACGGATCTCTGGCTAGAGATCGCGGGTTTTCGTCGGAACGTCCGGATCGTTGTCGGCAGCGCGTGGCTGCAACCGCACGATCGGGGATGACGCGGACGCTTCAGCCCGCGACGCCAACCCGCCGGTAGGCCGCCACGAACGCTTCAGCCGCCTCTTTTGTCAGGTCGGTGACGATCAAGCCCGGAACGGATACAGTCCAGAGGCCGTCGTCATTCTGCGAGATCCCGATCTCCGGCATGAGAACCTCCGCTCGCCGACGTTTCTATGTCGCGAAAGTGGGCGAGGTTCCGGATCGAAGGCCTCGGGCAGCCCGCCGATGGTCAAGAGCATGGCCATGGCCAGAAGACCGCCACGCTTCAGTAGAAGCGTCCTAAAACCACTGATGTGAAGGGTGTCTGCTCAGACTGCCCCGTCAAGGGGCGTCGCAGCGACTAAGTCTTGGTGGGCGCACTAGGGTTCGAACCTAGGACCCGCTGATTAAGAGTCAGCTGCTCTACCAACTGAGCTATGCGCCCGATCGCTGTTGCGATCGCCCGGCGGCCACCAAGTCCGCTGGGGTGGCGGGCTGATACCAACGCCGCCGGGGACTGTCCACCCCCGAAGGCAGCTTTTTCTCATTCTGCGGCGGCATGCTGTGCATGGACGCGCACGGCATGGGCCGCGAGCTTGTTCAGCGCCGAGAGATACGCCTTCGCGGACGCGACCAGCGTGTCCGGATCGGCGCCGCGGGCCGTGACGCTCCGGTCGCCGTCACGCAGGCGGACCGAGACCTCGGCTTGCGCGTCCGTGCCGCCGGTCACAGCGTGGACCTGATAGAGTTCCAGTTGCGCCTGATGGGGCACCAGGGCCGTGATCGCGTTGAAGACGGCATCGACCGGACCGTTGCCCTCGGCCTCCTCGATCCGCGTGCCGGTCTCGTCGGCCAGGCGCAGGGTCGCACGCTGCGGTCCCCGCGTGCCGGCCATCACCGACAGGGAGACGAGACGGATCCGATCGTGAGCCGTGGCGAGGTTCTCGCCGACCAGCGCCTCGATGTCCTCGTCGTAGACGTGTTTCTTGCGATCGGCGAGTGCCTTGAACCGCTCGAATGCGTCCTGGAACTGGTTATCGGACAGGTGCAGGCCGAGATCCTCCAGCTTCGAGCGGAACGCTGCCCGGCCCGAGTGCTTGCCCATCACCAGAGAGGTCTTGGTCAGGCCGACCGAGGCCGGAGTCATGATCTCGTAAGTCTCGGAATTCTTGAGCATGCCGTCCTGGTGGATGCCGCTCTCGTGCGCGAAGGCGTTGCGGCCGACGATCGCCTTGTTGAACTGAACCGGGAAGTTCGTGGCGTGGCTCACGAGCTTCGAGGCGCGCGTCAGCATCGCCGACTCGACGCCGGTCTCGTAGGGCAGCACGTCGGCGCGGGTACGCAGCGCCATCACGATCTCCTCGAGCGCGGCGTTGCCGGCCCGCTCGCCAATGCCGTTGATCGTGCACTCCACCTGCCGGGCGCCGCCCTCAATGCCCGCCAGGGAGTTGGCGATCGCGAGGCCGAGATCGTTGTGGCAGTGGACCGAGAAAACGGCCTTGTCGGCGTTCGGCACGCGCTCGCGGACATTCGCGAACATGTCGCGGTACTCGGTGGGCGTGGCGTAGCCCACCGTGTCGGGCAGGTTGATCGTCGTGGCGCCAGCCTTGATCGCCGCCTCGACGCAGCGGCACAGGTAGTCGATCGGCGTGCGCGTCGCATCCATGGCCGACCATTCCACGTCCTCGACGAGGTCGCGGGCCTGCGCCACGGTCTTCAGGATGATCTCGGCGACCTCGTCCTGGCTCTTGCGCATCTGATGCGCGAGGTGGATCGGCGACGTCGACACGAAGGTGTGGATCCGCGCGCGCTTGGCGTGGCGCACGGCCTCGCCGGCCCGGGCGATATCGGCGGGGATCGCGCGGGCGAGGCCCGCGATGGTCGCGCGCTTCGTGCGCCGGGCAATCTCCGACACCGCCTCGAAATCGCCGATCGAGGCGATCGGGAAGCCGGCCTCGATGATGTCGACGCCCATCGTGTCGAGGAGTTCGGCCACCGCCAACTTCTCGCCGAAGGTCATGGTGGCGCCGGGGCACTGCTCGCCGTCGCGCAGCGTCGTGTCGAAGATCACGATGCGGTCGCGGGCCGAAGTGGTGCTGGTGGTCGAAGTCATAGCATTACCCTGTCGCGGGCCGCCCGGCTCTCGGCGCGGTGCGGCGTGGTGCCCGAAGGGGCGGATTCGCGAATGGAAGATCTCCCCTGAAGGCCCAGGCGCGCGCCCGGACGGCCCTCAGGGGCGGGTAAGCAGAAGCGGAAGAGCAAGCCCGGCGCGGCGCGCGCGCGACCGCGGCGCCGTCGCTGCGGCGCGGGCGGTCTCGGGCGCTGAGCCGGCTCTGGCCAAGGCTCGTCTCTCCTATCAGCGGCCCACGCGGGAAGCTCTCACGGCGCGGTGCAGCCCGTAGGTATCTCCGGAGCCGCCGGAACACAAGCGAGACGGGCGCTAAGCCCACCCCTGCTCGCCGACGTTCACGCGCCCGCCGCCCCCTGCCTGTGCGCCTCAGCGCAGATGCTCGCGGCCAGATCGTCGTAGAAGACCATCTGGCAGGCAGCCCAGAATTCGAATTCCTCCAGCAGCGAGGGATCGAAAAACGTGAGGCTGCGACCGTCGGTCCGGAACCATCCGGCCGCTTCGGCCTCCTGCAGCAGATTGCCGACATGCGCGCGGGACACCATTAGGTGATCCGCCAGCGCGCGCAGGCTCAGCGGCATCGCCGCCGGTGCGTCCGGGACCGAGGCCGCATAGTGCGCGCCGGCGACCGCAGTGAGCAAGGGGTAGCCGCAGTCCCGGTTCGTGAGCCGCAGAATCCGCGGGAACGGCTCGGTCAGCATGCCGTGCCGCAGAACGTGGCGGGCCGATCGATAGACGAGTTCGCCGAGGCATTCGGGCTCCGCCAGTGTCCCGGCGAGGGCGGGCTGCCTATCCGCGAGTCTGTCCATAGCCGCGACGAAGAGACGTCCGGACCGACCGATCTCGACCACGAGGGCAGGAGCCGCCCGCAGACACTTCAGCCGGGCGTCCTCGGGATCTGATTCGACGGTGACGAAACGGGCGGCCTTCAACGTTGCCACGAAGGCGGCGGTCTGGCGGGCGCTGGTTCCGACGAGGGCCTGCAGCGCGGTGAGAGTCGGAGGCGGGCCGCCGTGATGGCGCCATGCGTGATCGTTGTGGATCAGCATGAACGAGACGCGATACCGTCCGGCCTGGTTAAGCATCTTGTGTGTCGGCCACACGATTTCGGTCGGTGCGAGAGCATCACGACAGTATTCTGCCATTATAATGCGAAAATCTGGCTTGTATATAGGCTTAGATGTTCGGGAGAAGAATGCATCGTCGGGCATAATTGGCCTGAGAGCCTTCTTTATGCGGATCCGGGCTAAGCACATCGCGTGCGCGCGCCCAGATATCCATGCAAAGTTTGGACTCTGCAATTCAAACCGGAAGACGTTACCAATGCAACTGCTTGGGTCGGTGCCGACGCGCAGGACAGTCGCCGCAGATCGATGGTGCAACGCGCGCTCAGCCCGTCCGGGATCCATTGTCATCGGGAGCTAAGCCGTGTCTGACGAGCATATGTCCTTCATCTCGCGTCGGGGCCTGCTGGCGGCCGCCGTCGGCTCGCTCGCAGCCGCATCGGCTCTCGACATCCGCGCCGAGGCCGCAGACGCTGCCGCGCCCCCCAATGCGCTCAGCCCAGACGCGGCGCTGGCGCGGTTGCTTGAAGGCAACGCGCGCTACGTGGCCAACGCGCCCGCCAACAAGGACTTCTCGGCCGGCCGGGCCGCGCGCTCCGCCGCGCAGTACCCGATCGCCTGCATCGTCGGCTGCGCCGATGCGCGGGTCGCTCCCGATTTCGTGTTCGATCAGGGTCCGGGTGACCTGTTCGTCGTCCGAATCGCTGGAAACTTCGTCAACACCGACAGTCTTGCGAGCCTGGAATACGGCGTGCAGGTCCTCGGTGCGCCGCTGATCCTCGTGCTCGGCCACTCGGATTGTGGGGCGGTGAAGGCGACGATCGACGTTCTGAAGACCAACGCCGCCCTCCCCGGCCATCTGCCCACGCTGATCGACGCGATCCGCCCATCGATTGATCTGACCGAGAAGGCGCGGGCGGCGGATCCCCTCGCCGAGGCCATCGCCCAGAACATCCGGTACAATGTCCGGCGCCTGAAACAGGCCGGGCCCATCGTCGCCGAGCGCGTCGCGCACGGACAGGTGAAAGTCGTGGGCGGCTTCTACAACATTGCCACCGGCAAGGTCGCACTCCTCTGAGGGGCCGGCACGGCGGTCGGCTGATTGCACCGCCGCCTTGCCAACGACGGTCCGCCCTCGATAAAGCCCGCCGGCACGTCGAGACCAAACCCGCGAGACCGTCATGGCCAGCTACAAGCTCCTGCTCCTCCCCGGCGACGGGATCGGTCCGGAAGTCGCGGGCGGCATGCAGGTCGTGCTCGACGCCCTTAAGGAGACAGGCCTCGCGACCTTCGAGACCGAGACCGACCTCGTCGGCGGCAGCGCTCTCGACGCCCACGGCGTCCCGCTGGCGGACGCGACCCTGCAGCATGCCAAGGATGCGGACGCGATCCTGCTCGGCGCCGTCGGCGGTCCGAAATGGGCCGGCGTCGCCTACGAGAACCGCCCCGAGGCCGGGTTGCTGCGTCTCCGCAAGGAGCTCGACCTGTTCGCCAATCTGCGGCCTGCGATCTGCTACCCGGCGCTGGCCGAGGCTTCGACGCTGAAGCGCGAGCTGGTCGAAGGGCTCGACATCATGATCGTGCGCGAGCTCACCGGCGGCGTCTATTTCGGCGAGCCGAAGGAGATCACCACCCTTGAGGACGGCTCGAAGCGGGCCGTCGACACCCAGGTCTACACGACGGCGGAGATCGAGCGGATCGCCCACGTGGCGTTCGACTTGGCGGGCAAGCGCTCTGGTCGGGTCGCCTCGGCCGAGAAGCACAACGTGATGAAGTCCGGCGTCCTGTGGAAAGAGGTCGTCACCAAGGTTCATGCCGAGCATTACCCCGGTGTACAGCTGGAGCATATCCTGGCCGACAATTGCGCGATGCAGCTCGTGCGCCGGCCCAAGCAGTTCGACGTGCTGGTGACCGACAACCTGTTCGGCGACGTCCTGTCGGACATCGCCGCGATGCTCACCGGCTCCCTCGGCATGCTGCCCTCGGCCTCCCTCGGCGCGGTCGACGCGAGCGGCCTGCGGAGCGCCCTCTACGAGCCGGTCCACGGCTCGGCCCCCGACATCGCCGGCCAGGACAAGGCCAACCCGATCGCCATGATCGGCTCGCTCGCCATGTGCCTGCGCTACTCCTTCGGCCTCGGCGACGCCGCCGATGCGCTGGACGGTGCCATCACGGACGCGCTCGCGGGCGGCGCGCGGACTGCCGACATCGCCGGCGAGGGAACGAACCCCATGGGCACCCGCGCCATGGCCGCGGCCGTGGCGGACGCGCTCCGGGCGCGGGTCGGCTGAGACACGACCTCGGCGCGTCGCAGCACCGGAGGTCGATCCCCAACCGTGTGTTTCGACGCATGGCGGACCGGCGCGACCTTCGCTATGACGCGCCCATCGAAGATTGGGAGCGTCATGAAGGCCGGAGACGGGGCGTCTGAGCGCGCGAGCGCGGATTTCGGCTTCGAGCGCGTGGCGCTCGACGAGAAGCAGGGGCGCGTCGACAGCGTCTTCCACTCGGTCGCCCGCCGCTACGACATCATGAATGATCTGATGTCGGCGGGCCTGCACCGGGCCTGGAAGGCGCAGCTCGTCTCCATGCTGCGGCCGCCGCAGAACCGCGCATTCGCGCATCTCGACGTGGCCGGCGGCACCGGCGACGTGGCGTTCCGGGTGCTGGCCGCCGGAGGTCCCCGGACACGGGTGACGGTTCTCGACATCAACGAATCGATGCTGCGGGTCGGCGCGGAGCGGGCCCGCGAGCGCAAGGTCGACGAGGCCGGTGACCGGATCGCCTTCGTGACCGGAAACGCCGAGACCCTGCCGCTCCCCGACGCATCCTTCGACGCCTACACGATTGCGTTCGGCATCCGGAACGTGCCGCGGATCGAGACGGCCCTCGCCGAGGCGCGGCGCGTGCTGAAGCCCGGCGGTCGGTTCCTCTGCCTGGAATTCTCCGCCGTCGACATCCCCCTGCTCGATAAGATCTACGACGCCTATTCCTTCAACGTGATCCCGCGCATTGGCGCCCGGGTGGCGGGGGATGCCGAATCGTATCGCTATCTGGTCGAGTCGATCCGGAAATTCCCGACGCGCGGCGCCTTCGCGGGCATGATCGAGCGCGCCGGCTTCCGACACGTCACCGACCGGGCGCTCACCGGCGGGATCGTGGCGATCCATTCGGGCTGGAAGGTCTCTTGACCGCCGCCGTGCGCGACGGGGGCCAGCACCGATGATCAGCGCCGCCGTCAACCTGTTCCGCGGCGCCCGGGTCGGCTTCGTGCTGGCGCGCGAAGGGGCTCTCGCTCTCGCCGATCCCACGGAGCTGCCGCCGCATCTGCGCCTAGCCCTTCGGATCGGCCGCTCCCTCGAACGGCCCGGTCTCGGACGACGGCGCCGCCCGGCTGTCCGCCGCGATGACCCGGCTCGGCCCGTCTTACGTGAAGTTCGGGCAATTCCTGGCGACGCGTCCGGACATCGTCGGCATGCGGGCGGCCTTCGATCTGGAGAAGCTGCAGGACCGGGTGCCGCCTTTCCCGCAGGAGGTCGCGCTCCGGACCGTCGAGATGGCGCTCGGCAAGCCGGTCGGCCAGCTGTTTGTCTCGTTCAGCGAGCCGATCGCGGCTGCCTCCATCGCGCAGGTCCACAAGGCGATCGTGCAGGATCCCGACGGCACGCAGCGCGCGCTCGCCGTGAAGGTGATGCGCCCGGGCGTCCGCGAGCGTTTCATGCGCGACCTCGAGGTCATGCGCTTCATGGCCCGCGTGGTGCACGCCCTGTCTCCGCAGGCGGAACGGCTGCGCCCGCGCGAGGTCGTGGAGATCCTCGCCCGCTCCGTGCTGATGGAGATGGATTTCCGTCTGGAGGCTGCGGCCGCCTCCGAACTGGCGGAAAACACCAAGAACGATCCCGATTTCCGCGTGCCGAAGCCCGAATGGGAGCTGACCGCCCGCGAGGTCCTGTCCGCCGAGTGGATCGACGGAACCCGGCTCCACAGCGCCGCCGACCTGATCGCGGCCGGGCACGATCCGCAGACCATCGGGCGGACCGTGATCCAGAGCTTCCTCCGGCAGGCGATCCGCGACGGCTTCTTCCACGCCGACATGCATCAGGGAAACCTGCTGGTGGATGCCGAGGGGCGCCTCGTGGCGGTGGATTTCGGCATCATGGGCCGGCTCGGTCCGCACGAGCGCCGGTTCCTCGCCGAGATCCTCCTGGGCTTCATCCTGCGCGACTACCACCGGGTGGCGAAAGTCCATTTCGAGGCGGGCTACGTGCCGGCTCACCATTCCGTCGAGGATTTTGCGCAGGCGATTCGGGCGATCGGCGAGCCGATCCACCAGCGCCGTGCCGACGAGATCTCGATGGCCAAGGTTCTGACGCTGCTGTTCGACGTCACGGCCCTGTTCGACATGAGCACCCGCACCGAGTTGGTCATGCTCCAGAAGACCATGGTGGTGGTGGAGGGCGTGGCCCGTTCCCTGGACCCGCGGCTCGACATGTGGACCACCGCCGAGCCGGTGGTCCGCGCCTGGATCGCTCGCAACATGGGCCCGGTCGGCCGGGCGCAGAGCGGCCTTGAGGCGTTGCGGGTGGTATCGGACGTCGTCGGCGACATCCCCGACCTCGCCATGCGTCTCAAGCGGGTGCTGGTCCGCCTCGACGAGACCGGAACCGGCGATGCGCGCCGCCTCGAGCGCTTTGCCCGCAACGAGCGGTATCGGGCGATCTGGTCGACGCTGGCTCTCTGGGGCATCGCGATCGGCGCCCTCGTGATGGCGTTCCGGGGTTCCTGACCCGCACCGGCTCTCGCGCGGCCGTCTGACCGCGATCCTCAGTCTCGCCACGTTGCGAAGGTGCGACTCCTTGAAATTGGGCCGCGCCTCGGTGGCCGGCGCCGCCCGCGTCCGCGTCGGCCAGCATCGGCATGAGGGATCGCAGTTCGCGGGCTAGCTCCCCGAGCCCGGTTGACCCTTTGGCCAGGACACGGTCGGCATGGCCGGCGAGGCGTCGGCGGTCGTCAGCCGTGATGTCCTTGGCGGTGAGCACGACGACCGGAACTTCGCGCCAAACCTCCCGCGCCCGGACCGTGCGGAGGAACGCGAACCCGTCCATCTCGGGCATCATCAGATCCAGCAGGACGAGACAGGGTCGGTCCGCCTCCATCCGGTCAAGGGCGTCCTTGCCGTTCTCCGCCTCGGCGACCGGGAAGCCCTCCCGCCGGAGATAGCCGCAGAGGTGCCCGCGCACGTCCGCCTCATCTTCGACCACCAGGATCGGCCCGTCCTCCGCGACAGTCCGGAAGCGATCAACGATCTGGCGCAGATTGCCCCAATCGATTGGCTTCTGCAGGTAGTCGGTCGCGCCGAGCGAGAAGGCGAGGTTCTGCTCGTCCAGTACCGTCACCATCACGATCGGTGTCGCGCCGATGTCGGGATCGGCGCGAAGGGCCCGCAGCACCGCCCAGCCATCCATCTGCGGCATGGTCACGTCGAGGAGCACGGCCCGCGGACGCAGGCGGCGTGCGAGCTCAAGGCCGCGCCGGCCATCCTCGGCAACCGCCACCGCGAAGCCTTCCCGCTCCAGGAAGCGGGCGAGCAGATCGCGGGTCGCGGAATCGTCGTCGACCACCAGAATCGTCTTGCGATCGTCTGCGGTTTCCGGCCTCCCCTCGGCATGCTCGGCTGCCACACCTTGGAAGAGAACGGGCAGCGTCAGCGTGAAGGTGGTGCCCGCCCGGTCGCGGCTCGCCACATCGATCGAGCCGCCGAGCATCTCGGCGAAGGCGCGGGTGATTGCGAGGCCCAGGCCGGTGCCGCCGAAGCGCCGCGTCGTCGAGGCGTCCGCCTGGGTGAAGCGCTCGAACAGCTTCCCGACCTGCTCCTGCGTCATGCCGATCCCGGTATCGGCGACGGAAAAGCGCAGCGTGTCCCCGATCCGCGCCGCGCTCAGGGTGATCCGGCCATTCTCGGTGAACTTCGCGGCGTTGCTCAGGAGATTGATCAGGCACTGCCGCAGCTTCGTCACGTCCGTATGGGCCATGCCGAGATCGTCCGCGAGATCGAGCGTGAGGCTGTTGCCCTTCTTGGCGATCAGGCCTTCGACCGTTGTGGCGACATCCCGCACCACCGCGGCGACGGCGAAGTCTTCCGCATAGATTTCGACCCGGTCCGCCTCGATCTTCGAGATGTCGAGGACGTCGTTGATCAGCCCGAGCAAGTGCCGCGCATTGGCCTCGATCTTCTTCACGTCGGCAATGAGATCGGCTTCACCGAGGTCGTCCAGCTCCTCCTGCACCATCTCGGCATAGCCGATCACCGCCGAGAGCGGGGTGCGCAGCTCGTGGCTCATGTTGGCCAGGAACTGGCTCTTGGCCGCGTTGGCGGCCTCCGCGGCCGCCCGCGCTGCCTCGATCGCGGCCTCCGCCTCCTTGCGCTCCGTGATGTCGGTGTGGGTACCCACCCACTCGCGCAGGGCACCGTCGGGCTCGAGGATCGGCACGGCCCGCACGCTCATGTGGCGGTAGGCCCCGCTGGCGGCACGGATCCGGTGCTCGGTGGCGTAGGGCTGCAGCGTCGCGACGGCCTCCGACCAAGCCGTGCGCGTGTGCTCGCGATCCTCGGGATGGACGGCATCCAGGAAGCCGAGCCCGGAATAGGCGGCCTCGTCCTGACCGGTGAAGCGCGTCCAGGCGACCTGCCGCCGCTGCAGGTTGCCCTCGGGATTGGCTGTCCAGACGATCGCCGCGCTGGCCTCGATGAGAGAGCGGAAGCGCTCTTCGCTGCGGCGAAGCCGCGTCTCGGCCAGGTGGCGGATGGTCTCGTCGACGACCACGAGGCCGACACCCTCGACCTCCGGACCCGTGCCGTCCGCGGCGCCGCGCAGCGGGTAAAAGCTCATCGAGAACTGGCGCACGCCCCCCGGGGCCGACGGTGTCGGTACAGCCACCGGCACGTTGGGCGAGACCAGGCCCTCGCGGAGAGCCGCGGCGAGCTTCGGCGCGAGTTCCGTGCGCAGGGTCGGGAGTATCGCCCAGATCGGCGCTCCGAGATCCGCCCCGAACCCCCGCTCGCTCATCGTTGCGAGCGCCCGGTTCATGTGCCGGATCTTCAGGTCGCGGTCGAGGAAACCGAGGCCCACCGGTGCATTGGCCAGGACTCCGTCGAGCAGCCGCGACATCCGCAGCGATTCCTGGCGGCGAACCAGCGCGAGCCGCGCCAGCAGGACGATCGCACCGAGCGCCGCCATCCCGGAGAGCAGGAAAAGGATCAGCCCGCGGCGGTGCTCTTGGGCCTGCAAGGTGGCGAGGCGCTGCGCGGAGGCGTCCTGCCGCGTGGCCGCCTCGACGCGGATCGCGTCCATCAGGCGCTTGCCCTCGCCGGTCCGAACCAGCTCGGTCGCCGCCTCAAAACCCTGTTCGCGGCGCGCCGTGATGACCCGGGCCGCGAAGTCGCGCTTCTGCGCGATCAGGCCAGCCAGGGACGGGCCGCCGGCGCGGACCGGCTCCTGCGCTGCCGAGCCGAGACCGGCCAGCTCGGTCTCGATCTTGGTCAGGGCGACCGTGTACGGCGCCAGATAATCCTCGCTGCCGACCAGCACAAAGCCGCGCTCGCCGGTCTCGAGGTCCTTCACCTCGGAGACGAGGCGCTCGACGCCGGCGATGGTGGCATTCGCCCGCGCCGTCGCGGCCCGGTCCGCCTCGCCCGCCAGATAGTTCGCCGTGCCCGTCGCGAGTGCCACCACGAGGAGCGCGAAGGCGGCGGGCGATCCCATCAGCGGGCCGAGCGGGCCGGCGCCGCGCCAATTCCGGCGGCGCAGGCTGAAGATCGAACCGGCTCCCGGCTGGGCGCTCACGTCTCCACCAACCCGGTGCTGGCGCCGGACGCTTCGGAATCGGGCCGGCCATGCGGCAGGGCGAGATATTCTCGGGAGCGCATCTCGATGAGGCGTGAGACGGTCCGATCGAACTCGAACGCCTCGCGGCCGGTTGCGGCGGTGTAGAGGTCCTGCGCCTCGGCCGCCGCCGAGGCCACGAGCTTCACGTGGCGGTCGTAGAGCGTGTCGATCAAGGTGATGAAGCGCTTGGCCTCGTTCCGGTCAGCCTCCTGCATCACCGGGATCCCATCGACGATCACCGTGTGATAGGCCCGGGCCAGCGCCATGTAGTCCGAGGCGCCGAGCGGATTCCGGCAGAGATCGTCGAAGGTGAAGCGCGCGACGCCGCCAGCCTGTTCGGGAATCTCGACCAGGCGCCCGTGCACCGTGACGGTCGCCGGGCGGCCCTGCGCTTTCCCCGTCAATCCTTTGAAGGCCGCATCCAGCGCTGCCCGTGCGGCCGCATCGGCCGGCACATGGTACACGGCCGCGCCGCCAAGCTTCTCCAAGCGGAAATCGGTCCGCGAGTCGAGACGCACCACCTCGACCCGCTCCTTCAAGGTCTCGATGAACGGCAGGAACAGCGCGCGGTTCAGACCGCCCTCGTAAAGCCGGTCGGGCTCGACATTGGACGTCGCCACGACGGTGACACCGCGCCGGAACAGATGGCCGAACAGGCGCCCCAGAATCATCGCGTCCGCGATGTCGGTGACGGTGAACTCGTCGAAGCACAGCAGGGTCGCCTCGTCGGCGAGCTGGTCGGCGACCGGGCCGATGGGATCGTCGCCCTTCACGGTGCCGGCCTTCAGCGCCTGTCGATAGGCGTGGATGCGCTCGTGCGCATCTGCCAGGAAGCCGTGGAAGTGCACCCGCCGCTTCGGCTCCGGCGCCGCCTCATGGAACATGTCCATGAGCATCGTCTTGCCGCGCCCGACCGAGCCCCAGACATACAATCCTTTCAGCGGCTCGGCTTCGTCCTTTCGCCGGAACAGCCATCCCAGAGCGCTGGTCTTGCTGGCGCGTTTGCGCCGCTGAAGGTCGATGACCAAGCGATCGAGGGCGCGGACCAGCCGGGCCTGCGCCGGATCGCGCTCGATCGCCCCGGAAGCGACCATCGCCTCGTAACGCTCGTGGACCGGGCCCGGCGAGACGGCACTGGCCCGCGCCTCCGGAGACGGAGCCTGTTGATTGCCGGATCTGTCGGTCACCGCCCCGGTCCCTCGCAGCTGACTGCGGCGCCGGATCGGCACCCCCATCCGCGTCGATCCACACCGACCCGGGCTATCTTCCTGTGGCGTGCAAGCTCAGCCTGAATCAAGCCCGACGCCGAACAGCGAACGGTGAAGCGTCGCAAAGGGCCTGTGCATGGCAGCCGCGCAAAAGCGCCCATCCGCATCTTGCTGCATTGCACAAACACCAGTGAGATGCGAGATCAGCCCCGTCTCTGGGGAGGAACGTCCGGATCAACCTGCGCACCCGCGCATGACAGACCGGAGACCCATCATGGCCGTTCAGGCGCTCATTGTGCCGGCCTACACCGTCCGGCGCCTCTGGCCGGTCGACCGCGACGCGGTCCTCGATTACTTTCTGCGGCTGGACCCCGACACGCGGGCGAGCCGGTTTATGGGCAACGTCAGCGAGGCTGGCGTGCGGGCATACGCCGCGCAGGCGGTGAACTCCGAAGGCGTCATGTACGGTGCCTTCATGGAGGGTGCTCTGCGCGGCCTGGGCGAGCTTCGGCCCATGGGACCCTGCCCGTCCCGCTACACGCTGAGCCCGCGGGCCGAGGCCGCCTTCGCGGTCGAGCGCGCCTTCCGCCGCCGCGGCATTGGTGCGGCCCTGTTCGCGCGTATCGCCCGATCGGCGCGCCATCACGGCGTGATCGATCTGCACGTGCGGTGCCTGTCGGGCAACGGGCCGATGCTGCGACTGGCGGCGAAGCACGGCGCCGCCCTCCAGCACGAAGGGACCGAGACGGATGGCGCGCTCCATCTGGCGCGTCCCACGCCCTTCTCGCTCTGGTACGAAGGCATCGCGGAAGCCTTCGACTTCACGCTGGCGGTGAGCTTTCCGAACCGGGACCGTGCCTCGGCCTGACCTGCCGCGTGTCGCTCAGCCGGCGGCCTCGCCCACCAGTGCGAAGGTTAGGAGGTCGACCGCCGTCGCCCCGGCGCGCAGAAGCGCCCGGGCGGCGGCATTGCCGGTGGCACCCGTGGTCGTGACGTCATCGATGAGCAGGACTCGGCGGCCGTCGATGCGGTGCCGCGCGTGGCGGGGTACCCGGAATGCGCCGCTGAGGTTCTCGGCCCGCGCCGCACGGCTCAGGCTGACCTGGGAGCGTGTCGCGCGCACTCGTTGCAGCGTCGCCGGCAACACCGGCCGTTGCGCAGAGGCGGCAATGAGTCTTGCGAGAAGCGCGGCTTGGTTGAACCGGCGGCGCCAGAGTCGTCCGTGGTGGAGCGGCACCGGCACGATGCAGTCGGCCTCGGCAATCAACAACCGGCCGCTGGCCGCCATCATCCGCGCCATGACCTTTGCGAGGTCGAGGCGGTCCTCGTATTTCAAGCGGTGCACGAGGCTGCGCGCGACACCCTCGTAGAGGGCAACCGCCCGCGCGCGTGCGAAGACCGGCGGTTCCGCGATGGCCCGTGGCGACAGGAGCGGCCCCACGCCGAGATCGACCGCGAAGGGCGTCCCGTAGCGCTGGCAGACCGGTTCCTCGATTAGGCGGAGGCCCGACCAGCAGGTCGCGCACAAAGCTCCGGAATCGGCGGTGGCGCCGCCGCAACCGGCGCAGGTCGGTGGGTAGACCAATGACAGAGCCCCGCGCGGCAAGCCGCGCAGGGCCGAAGCGACGACGTCGAGCGCCGTCATCCGAAAAAGCGGCGTTCGTCCCGGCTCAGCGAGCCGAGACGGGGCGCGCCTGCGGATCCATCGGCTGCTGATCCTGGCGGGCGCGGGCATTGGCCCGATGGCGTCCGATCGCGCAGCCGGCCGCGGCGCCGACGAGGCCGTGATGGCCGGCGTAATGGCCCGCGATGCCGCCGACGATGGCGCCCTTGATGCATCCCTTGGCCTCGGCGCCGCCCGCGGTGGTGAGAGCCGCGAGGACCATGGCGGTCCCGACGAGCATGCGCTTCATGATCCGTGCTCCATGACAAAACTCGGCCGTTAGGCCCGTTGCAGCAGGAACAGCGACGCTGCCGAGTCGTTCCACCATCCTACTGCGGCTCACGACTCCGTGCGCGGTCTTGCGCGTTTCGTCGTCGGGGCGCTGGCAGGACTGCCCCGCGAGCGCCATCTGCTGCGCGATGGAAGCCCCGTCCGCCCTCTTCGATACCGACCTCGCCCGCCGCCGCCTCGCCCGAGCGCGACAGACCGGTTACGCCGGTTTCCTGCTCGATCGGCTCGCGGAGGATCTGGACGATCGTCTGGGAGCGGTGCTGCGCAGCTTCTCGAGCGTGCTCGATCTCGGGTCGCCGGCGCCGGCTGCAGCGCAGATTCTCAGGGCGCGCTACGGCGAGGCATGGCACCTTCGCCTCGCGCCGCTGCCCGAGGCCGGTGGCGACGTGATCGTGGGTGATCCCGAGATGCTGCCGCTGGCGGCCGGAAGTCTCGATCTCGCGGTCTCGCTGCTGGCGCTCCACGCCGTCAACGACCTGCCCGGCACGCTGATCCAGCTTCGCCGCGCGCTCCGTCCGGACGGTCTCTTTATCGGATGCCTTCTCGGTGGTGCCACCCTCACGGAGCTGCGCCAGAGCTTCGGCCAGGCCGAGAGCGAGATCGAGGGCGGGATCAGCCCCCGGGTCGCACCCTTTGCCGCGGTGCGCGAGGCCGGGGCGCTCCTGCAGCGGGCGGGTTTCGCGCTCCCGGTGGCCGACACCGATACGGTCACGGTGCGGTACGCCGATCCGTTCGGGCTCATGCGCGATCTGCGGTCCATGGGCATGACCAACGTGCTCACCGAGCGCCGACGGACGCCGCTGCGCCGGGCGACCCTTCTGCGGGCCGCGGAGGTCTACGCCGAGCGCTTCTCGGACCCGGACGGCCGGGTGCGCGCGACCTTCGAGGTGCTCTGGCTGTCGGGCTGGGTGCCGCACGAGAGCCAGCAGAAGCCGCTGAGGCCGGGCAGCGCCAAGTCGCGCCTAGCCGACGCCCTCGGAACCATCGAACTGAAGCCCGAAGACGGAAGATCGCCGTGAAGACACCGGGGCCTGACCATCCCATCACGATCACGCCCGAACCGCGACGCGTCCGCGTCATGGTCGGCGGAGTCGCGGTCGCCGATTCGCGCAAGACCCTGCGTCTCGAGGAGGCGCGCTACCCGGCGGTCTACTACGTGCCGCGTGCGGATCTGCGCCTTGAGAGCTTCGTCCCCTCCGCGCGGACGAGCCACTGTCCCTACAAGGGCGACGCGCGGTACTTCGACCTCGTCGTCGGCGAGGACAGGCGGTCCGATGCGGTCTGGAGCTACAAGGATCCCTATCCCGCTGTGGCGGCAATCCGCGACCACGTGGCGTTCTACCCGGATCGCGTCGACGTTATCGCGGTGGAGGATTGATCGGACCGAAGGACCAACTCAGTCTCTGACGAGGTTCCAGAAGGCATGCTTGCGGCCGTGCTCGCGCCGTAGCGCCTCACGATAGGCCTGCGGGTCCGGGCTGATCGCGCCGGGCTCCAAGCGCCCGGCCAGACCGTCCAGTTCCGTGAGGTAGCGCGCCCCGTGAGTGTAGGCCGCGCTGCGCCCAAATTCGAGGATGCCGTCGAGAAGCCGGCGGTACAGGATCGTCGCGGGAAGCGGATGGTCCTGGGCAAGGGCGTCGGCGGCCGGCGCCAGGACGGCGTACTGGTCGCCTTGCCAGACCGTCGGCCGCTCCGTCACCAGCTTCGCGGCGCGGCGCAGATCGGGCCACGCAGCCAGGAAGGCCAGCGCGCGATGGGGCTGCGGGAAAGTCTCGGCATGATCAAGGGCCCGCTGGAGCGCCTCCTCGTCGTCAAAATCCGGAAGCTTGGCCAGAAAGGTGCGTAGCATCGGCGCATCGAGATCACGCTCGAACCGGGCCCAGCGCAGCGCCTGCGCCTCCTCGGTCCGGCCGAGCTTCTCGAGCACCTCGATCTCCAGCGCCTGCCGCTCACGCTCCGGCCCGCGCAGGTCGAAGCCCGCGATCAGATCGGCCCGGGTGGCGATGCGGAGGCCGGGATCCTGCATCCGTCGGATCCAATCGAGCGCCTCGACCGCGCGCCCGGCGTCGAGAAGACGGCGTGCGACCTCGACCCGGTTCTCGCGGCCCGGCAGGATCGCGGTCTCCAGGGCGATGTAGGCATCCGGATCGCCCCGGCGGTCGGCGATGGCCTGGCGCAGGCGCACGATCTGAGCGCGCGCCGCCTCCCGGCGAGAGCTCGCCTCGCTGCGCGGATTGCCGGTTTTCGGAAGAGCCGCAGCCGCCTGCGCGAGGCGGGAATCGATATCGGCGAGTGCGTCCTCGGCGAGCTTGGGCACCATGTCGGCGAGGACGGAACCCAGAGGGCCGAAAGGGTCGTCGCCGAAGGAGGCCACGAGGCTGGCCGCCACTCGGGCGGTATCCTCCGGCGGGAGCCCGGCCGCGATCTCCACGAAGGCGTCGGAGGCCCGCTCGAAGACGCCCTGGATCGTACCGTTGCTGTCATCGACACGGTTCAGGACGGCATCGGCTCCGTCGAGGAAGCGCCTCAGCCGGTCGAGGGCGGCGGCGGGATCGAGCGGACGCAGCTCGTTGAGGATCACCGTCACCGTCGCGTTGAGATCGGCGGTGAAGGTGCGGCGCTTCTGCCAGTCGATATAGGACTGGGCGCCTTCGAGGGCGGTGAGCCGCCGGTCGACGATCGCTGCGACGGCATCCGGTCCTTGCAGCGAAGCGAGGGCCGCGCTCACCAGCTTCTTGAAGGCGGGATTGCGCGCCGTCTCCCCGAGGATCAGCGCGATGAGGCGATCCGGCCCGAGCGCCGCCAGCGTCTCGGGGGTCGGGGTTGTGCGACGCGCGCCCTTCGGCAGGGCGCGCGCCTTCGGAGTCTCGGCGCGCGCCGCCGGCTTCACGGCCCGGGCGCGCGCCACGTCGGTCCCCGTCCGTCAGCAGGATCGCGCATGGCCGCTCGGTCCCGCGAACTTACTCCACGACCTTGGCGCGCGGCCGGTCGTTGCCCTGCGCGGTCTCGTCGTGCCAGCCGCCGGCCTGGTCCTGGTAGCGGATGCCTTCCGTCGAGCCCGGGACCTGCTGCTCCGCCGCCGCCGCCTGAGCCGCCTGCAGCGCCTCCTCGCGGCTGGGGAAGGTTTCGGAGAAGACGTCACCCACCTTGTAGGCGAAGCCGCCGTCGTGTTCGACGATGCGATAGGTAACCTCGGACATTACGCCTCCCGTACGCAGCTGGAATTGCTGTCCGCGAACCCGCCGCAGGCGCCGGGGTTCCAGGCCGCGCGGCTTTCAGCCTCCGATCCGCCCGAAAGTGAGGTTATCGACGCCGGGTCTCCGCCTGCTGACGACGATGATGCCGATACGACAGATCTTCGCGCTCGCCCTCATCCTGGCCGCGCAGCCCGCCGCCGCTGAGGAAGGCTTCCTCGATAAGCTCTTCGGCGGCTCGTCGCGGGGCACGCCGCCGAACCCGTTCGCGTCGAATTATCCGTCCGCGCCGCCGTCGGCCGAGGATGTCCGCGCCGAGCGCCAGCGTCGGGTCACCCGCGGCGAGCGCGGCGGACAGGCCCCTCTGCCCCCGGGGCGCATCCCGGAGGAGTGAGCGGCCTCAGGAATCGCCGACGACACCGGCCGCGTCCTGTGCCTGAAGCACGTCCGGCCGCGGCATCGAGATGATGTTGTAGCCGGCATCGGCGAAGTGGACTTCGCCGGTGACGCCGCCGGAGAGCGGCGAGAGCAGGTAGAGCGCCGAGCCGCCGACATCCTCCAGGCTGACCGTCCGGCGCAGAGGCGCGTGGGCCCGCTGGTGGTTGAACATCAGCCGCGCGTCGGCGATGCCCGCGCCGGCAAGCGTCCGCATCGGCCCGGCCGAGAGCGCGTTCACCCGGATGCCGTCCGGCCCGAGATCGCTCGCGAGATAGCGCACCGACGCCTCCAGCGCGGCCTTGGCGACGCCCATGACGTTGTAGTTCGGCATGACCCGCGTGGCGCCGCCATAGGTCAGGGTCAGCAGCGAGCCGCCGTTGGTCATGCGCTTGGCCGCGCGCTGGGCGATCTCCGTGAAGGAGAAGCACGAGATCGTCATCGTCCGCACGAAATTCTCGCGCGTGGTGACGTCCACGTACCGGCCCTTGAGCTGCGCCTTGTCGGAGAAGCCGATGGCGTGGACCACGAAGTCGAGGCCGCCGTCGAACCGCGCGTCCAGGGCTTCGAAGGTCGCGTCCACGGAGGCCAGGTCCTCCACGTCGCAGGGCAGGACGATGTCCGAATCGAGCTTCGCGGCGAGCGGCGCCACGCGCCGGCCCAGGGCGTCACCCTGGTAGGTGAAGGCGAGCTGAGCGCCCTGGTCGTGGAGAGCCTTGGCTATGCCCCAGGCGATCGAGTGATCGTTGGCGACACCCATGATCAGGCCGCGCCTGCCCGCCATCAAACCCGTCATGCCGACTCACATCTCGAACGAGGACGCCGCCCCGACGACACCGGGACGGGCCACGACCGGAACGACCGAACCGCGACAGCGTGCCTTAGCGCGGCTCGCCGCTCGATCCAAACCGGCCGAGCCCCGCGAGCGGCCAAAAAAAGCCCCGCCGTTCGGGCGGGGCGTTCACGAGGTGCTGGATGGGCTCAGAAATGCCCGTCCGTTTCGGACTGCGCCTCTTCGATCAGGGTCTGCCGGCGTAGATCGCGGCGCAACCGGCGATCACCAGCCCACCTAAAGTTCCGAAGATGAAGGTCCCCATCGCCACCATCGCCTCTCAACATCCGGTAAACGCCGCTCTCGAGCGGCGGTTCCGGATGCCGCTCTGTCAGGCGTCGACGTGCTTGAGGACCAGCGTCGCGTTGGTGCCGCCGAAGCCGAACGAGTTGGTCAGCACGTGACCGAGCTTGGCGTCGTCCCGGCGCTTGCGCAGGATCGGCATGTCGGCGAAGGCGGGATCGAGCTCGTCGATATGCGCGCTCTCGCAGATGAAACCGTTGTTCATCATCAGCAGGCTGTAGATCGCTTCCTGCACGCCGGTCGCTCCGAGCGAATGGCCGGTCAGCGACTTGGTGGCCGAGATCGGCGGGCAGGCCTCGCCGCGGCCGAACACCTCGCGGATCGCCTCGATCTCCTTGTCGTCGCCCACGGGCGTCGAGGTGGCGTGCGGGTTGATGTAGTCGATCCGCGCCCCCTTCAGCCCGTCCAGGGCCTGACGCATGCAGCGCACGGCGCCCTCCCCTGACGGCGCGACCATGTCGTGCCCATCCGAGGTGGCGCCGTAGCCTGCCACTTCGCCGTAGATTCGCGCGCCGCGGGCCTTGGCGTGTTCCAGCTCCTCAAGCACCAGCACGCCGGCGCCGCCCGCGATGACGAAGCCGTCGCGGTTGGCGTCGTAGGCACGCGACGCGCGGGCGGGCGTATCGTTGTACTTCGACGACATCGCGCCCATCGCGTCGAACAGCACCGACAGGGTCCAGTCGAGATCCTCGCAGCCGCCAGCGAAGATGATGTCCTGCCGGCCACCCTGGATGATCTCGGCAGCATTGCCGATGCAGTGGTTCGACGTCGCGCAGGCGGACGAGATCGAGTAGTTCACGCCGCGGATCTTGAACCACGTCGCCAGCGTCGCCGAAGCGGTCGGCGACATCGCCTTGGGAACGGCGAACGGGCCGATGCGCTTCGGGCCCTTCTCGCGGGCCGTCGCAGCGGCCTCGGCGATCACGCGGGTCGAGGGGCCGCCAGAGCCCATGATGATGCCGGTGCGCTCGTTCGAGATGTCGCCCTGATCCAAGCCCGCATCCTGGATCGCCTGATCCATGGCGACGTGATTCCAGGCGGTGCCGCCGCCGTGGAAGCGCATGGCGCGCCGGTCCACCACGCCCTCCGGATCGAGGGTCGGCGCCCCGGAGACCTGACTCCGGAAGCCGTGCTCGGCGTAGCTGGCGTCACGCGCGATGCCCGAGCGGGCCTCGCGCAGGGAGGCGAGCACCTCCTGCGTGTTGTTGCCGATGGATGAGACGATGCCCATCCCGGTGATGACGACGCGGCGCATGATGGTGACACTACCTCCGTCGCGGCTTCGGTTGCCCGTGCCGCGTTCCGGTCAGCTAAGGTGACGCGGACACAATCTCAACAGCCGAAAGCGCTCGGCGTTGCAGCCGAGCCGTAAACCGCAGCCTCGCGGAGCCTGCTCAGCTCTGGAACAGGCCGACCCGCATGTCCTGCACTTGGTAGACGCGCTCGCCATCGGCTTCGAGCCAGCCGTCGCCGATCCCGAGCACGAGCTTGCCCTGCCGGACGCGCTTCACGTCGACGTTGTAGACCACCCTCTTGATCGACGGCAGCACCTGCCCGGCGAGCTTGACCTCGCCTACCCCGAGGGCGCGGCCGCGGCCGGGCGAGCCGAGCCATCCGAGGTGGAAGCCGAGCATCTGCCACAGCGCGTCGAGGCCCAGGCAGCCCGGCATCACCGGATCGCCCTGGAAGTGGCAGGGGAAGAACCAGAGGTCGGGTCGGATATCGAGCTCGGCCGTGACGTGCCCCTTGCCGTGGGCGCCGCCATCGGTCGCGATCGACGTGATCCGGTCGAACATCAGCATCGGCGGCAGCGGCAGCTGCGCGTTGCCCGGTCCGAAGAGTTCACCGCGCCCGCAGGCCAGAAGATCCTCGTAGGAATAGTGCGACCGGCGGTTCGCGCTCTGCACGGGTGTCTCGGCGTCTGGCGGCATGTAGGCGGCTGTTTCCTCGGATCTGTCGGACGATGCGCGCCCGGTCGTTCGGCGCGCGGGTTAGCACGGGGCGACGCACCGTTAAAGTCATCAACCGCCCCGGCAGGGGTGCGGCGACGCTCGGGTTGCGACAGCCTGACCACTTCAATATACTAAATGGAAGTCCGTTCCTTCAGGCCCCCAGTCGAGCGTTCAGTCCAGCGATGTCCGAATCGGTGCCATTCCAGGCCGTCTTCAACGGCCGGGTCCCAGCCCCCCAGCTGGAGCCCAACGGGACTCCGCGCCGCGGCTGCCCGCTGTCCGACCTGCGCGACCGCCTGCGTCGCGCCGGCCTGAGGCCGACGCGGCAGCGTCTGTCCCTGGGCTGGCTGCTGTTCGGCCGGGGTGACCGCCACCTGACGGCTGAGATGCTCTACGACGAGGCCATGCGCGCCAAGGTGCCGGTGTCGCTGGCGACCGTCTACAACACGCTGCACCAATTCACCGAGGCCGGGCTTCTGCGCCAGCTCGCGCTCGACGGGTCGAAGGCCTATTTCGACACGAACCCGAGCGAGCATCACCACTTCTATCTCGAGGACGAGAGCCAGGTGATCGACATGCCGGATTGCGGCATCACGGTCGACTCGCTTCCCGAGGCGCCCGAGGGCATGGAGATTGCCGGCGTCGAGGTCATCGTCCGCCTGCGCCGTAGCCGGCCGGCCGGTCGCCGCCAGAGCTGAACGGAGGTTGCGCCGTTGGTCTTCGGCGCGTCCTTCTCCGGCGGTCATTCGACGGCCGTTCAATCGCCGCGTCATTCCGGGTCGCCGTAGGCGAGCCCGAAATCCTGAGCCGCCGACGCGTGCAAGACTTTGAGCGACCTGTGTTTATGGATCCCGGATTCCGCTGCGCGGCCCCGGGATGACGCGGTGCTGACGGGCGAGCGCCGGGTTTCGAGAAATCGGCGGTCGTCGCGTCCGGAACGAGACCGCCCGCACTCGCCTGAAAACCCCTACTCCACCACTTCGTTCGGGTAGACGCCCCAGAGGCGGTTCTGCCGGATGTAGCCGTCCACATCCCGCTTGTTCGGGAGGGCGACGATCAGGCGGCACCATGTCCCGGTGCAGTTCTTCACGCTGCCGATTACGCCGGTCTGAAGCCGTGCCGCGTCCTCGGCGCCGTCATCGGCGCGGGTGCGCAGCGAGACGGCCGCCTTCTCGGCCCCCTTGTCGGGGCCGGCATTGACGATGGCGGTGCGCCGTCCCGAGAGCAGCGAGTGCAGCACCCAGCCCTCGGTCCCTTCCGAATCCCGGATCCGGCGCCACGTCTCGAATTCGCCGACGATCTCTACCGGCAATCCGGCGCGCTGGAACACCCACAGGGTGCGGTGATCCTTGGACGGACCCTCGCGGAGGTTGACGCGATCGGTCTTGAGGCTCGCGTAGCGCGGCAGCGGCAGCTTGGTGACCGGCCCGACGCCCGCCTCGGGCGGGGCGGATGGCGCGGCCACGGTGACGGTCGCGGGACTGCCCAACAGCAGCGCCGCGACGGCGAAGGTGAGGCGTGACACGCGCATGGTCCAATCCCGCTCCGGACGTGACGATGGTGGGCGCCGGCCATGCCACGTGCGGACGCGTTCGGCATGCGGGACGCGTTCGGCAAGCGGGCCGGGCCGGCTTCCGATTGTGTTCCGGCCCACCTCTGGTAGAGAGGCCGATGGGTCGAAACAGGCTCCGGGACCGGCGCCTCGTGATCGATCCTGTCTGGCCGAGTTCGGTTAACGGACGCTTGCGGGAAGCGGTCCGGGCCCGAGCCGCCGGACACGAGCTGAAATCAGGGCCGCGGGGCCGACGGGGAGAGAGACGTGTCGAAGCGCAAGCCGCTGGTGGTCGTGACGCGGCGCCTGCCGGATGCCGTCGAGACGCGGATGCGCGAGCTGTTCGACGTCCGGCTCAATTCCGAGGACGCGCCGATGGCGCCGGACGCGATGGCGTCGGCCCTGCGCGAGGCCGACGTGCTCGTCCCCACCGTGACCGACGAGATCGATGCCGGGCTGATCGCCCAGGCCGGCCCGAACCTCCGCCTGATCGCCAATTTCGGCAACGGCGTCGATCACATCGACGTGGCGGCAGCGCTGGAGCGGGGCATCACGGTCACCAACACGCCCGGCGTGCTGACCGAGGACACCGCCGACATGACGATGGCGCTGATCCTCGCCGTGGCCCGCCGGGTCACTGAAGGCGCGCGGATCATTCCGGACGACGAGTGGACCACCGGCTGGTCGCCGACCTGGATGCTCGGCCGGCGGATCACCGGCAAGCGCCTCGGCATCGTCGGCATGGGTCGGATCGGCCAAGCGCTGGCCAAGCGCGCCAGGGCCTTCGGCCTGCAGGTCCATTATCACAACCGGCGCCGCGTCCCGGCGGCGATCGAGAGCGCGCTCGACGCCACCTACTGGGAATCCCTCGACCAGATGCTGGCGCGGGTCGACATCGTGTCGGTCAACTGCCCGCACACGCCGGCGACCTACCATCTGCTGTCGGCGCGGCGGCTCAAGCTGCTCAAGCCCGAGGCGGTCGTGGTCAACACCGCCCGCGGCGAGGTGATCGACGAGAACGCGCTGGCCCGATTGATCGAGGGTGGCGAGATCTCGGCGGCCGGCCTCGACGTGTTCGAGCAGGAGCCTGCGGTCAGCCCGCGGCTGGTCAAGCTCGCCCGCCAGGGCAAGGTGGTCCTGCTGCCGCATATGGGCTCGGCGACCTACGAGAGCCGCACCGATATGGGCGAGAAGGTCATCATCAACATCAAGACCTTCATGGACGGCCACCGGCCGCCGGACCGGATCCTGCCGAGCATGCTCTGACCGGAGTGGGCCGGCGCCCCTACAGGGTGTCGGCCGCGGTCGCGGGCTCCGGCGAGCGCTGGCCGCTCTGGAACAGGCGCTCGCTGGTCAGCTTCAGGAAGTAGAAGCCGAATTCCGGGTTCTGATAATAGAGCTGCTTGACGTCGGAATAGGACACGCACAGCGCGTGGCCGGCCTCCACGCAGACCAGGGAGGCGGTGCGTGCGTTGCCCGGCGCCAGCAGGCCCAGCTCGCCGACGATGCCGCCCTTGCGCATCTCGATGCCGACTTCCGGGATCCGGAACGCGCCGCTCTCGATGTAGTACATCTCGTCGGCGGTATCGCCCTTGCGGAACACCACCTCGCCGATCCCGAACGGGCGCCGCGAGCCGAACGGCCGCAGCCACTCAAGGGACAGGTCGCCGTCGGCGGCCGTCTCCACGTCGCGGACGAGGCGGAGCATCTGCCAGAGCCGGTACGCGTTGAACGGCATCTGGATCAGCTCGGTGAGCACGACCGGCATGCTGCCGATCAGGATCCCGTAGGTGATCACCGCGCAGCTCGCGCAGAGCGAGATGATCCGCAGCGGGATCATCGTGCTCATCGCGGTGGCCGAGATGGTCAATACGGTGCCGAGGTAGCCGATCCCCTCGATCCAATCCATGGCCGCCCCCTGAAGCGAAGTGTCCGGGGGATGCCCGTCTTGCCCGGCTGCGGCAAGCCGCTCGGCCGCCGGACGGGCGTGCGCATCTCAGGCTGTGCCCGCGCGGATACGCTCGGCGACGGCCTCGGCAGCGCGGGTGCCCTCCTCGTAGGCGCCGCCCACCGTGCCCCACTGCTCGCGCGACAGCGCCTCCCCGGCGAACCAGACCGTGTCACCGAGGGGCTCGCGCAGGAAGTGCCGCGCCGGCGCGTGGCCCGGCGGGACCACGGCCCAGGATCCCCGGGACCATGGGTCGTGGCGCCACGTGCTCACCGCCGGGATCGTCAGGTCGCGCAGCCGCGCCCGGCCGAACAGGTCGGCCAGAACCGCGCGGACATGCCGGCGAACGCCGTCCGGCCCCGACCCGGCCGCATCGATGGCGGCGGCCTCGTGGAGATCGAGCTCGTAATAGTGGAACGGCGTGCCGTCGATCCGGGTGAGCAGTCCGGGCGGCGCGTGCCGCCGTCCGTGGATCGCCGCCAGCCGGTCGCGGCCCCGGAAAGGGCTCGACGGCCAGTGCAGCACCGCGTGCTCGTAGATGCCCGTGGTGAAGCCGTCGATCGCGGCGCGGACCGCGTTCGGCAGAGGCGGCGTGAAGCTCGGCCCGTCGCGCAGAACCATCATCGGCACGGTGACGATCACCGCACGGGCCGCATGCACGGCACCGTCCGCAGCGGTGACGCGGACGCGACCGCCCGACCAGTCGATCCGCGTGACCGGCGTCGCGAGCGCCACCGGCAGCTTGTCGGCGAGGCGGGCGAGATAGCTGCCGTAGCCGTCGGCGAGGAAGAAATTGTCGCTGTATTCCAGGCTCGGGAAGTCGTGGAGCGAGACCTCGTCCAGCGGCCGCCCGGAGACGAGCCCGTGCACCTGCGCCACCCGCGACCCCCAGGGCCCGAGCCCGGGCGGCAGCGCGCTGCGCGCCGGCCGGTCGGCGCCGGGCTGCGCGGCGCCGCGGGTCATCGCCTGGTCGGCCCGCGCGAACGCCCGGCCATTGGCCCGCACCTCGTCGGCCCGCCCGCGACGGCCATCGACCCAGACATGGCTGTCCTGCGGCGCCCGGCGCAGCCGCTCCCCGCGCGCCCGGCCTAGCGCCACCAGCGGGTTGATCGGGCCCGCATGGAGCCAATGGGCCCCGAGATCGAGAGCATGGCCGCGCAGCGACACCGTGTGGGCACGACCGCCGACCCGGTCGCGCGCTTCCAACACCGCAACTGGGACGCCCCGCGCGACGAGCGCCCGGGCCGCGCCGATCCCGGCCGCCCCCGCCCCGATCACCAGCACCTCCGGCGCCGCGGGCAACGGCGCGAGCCGCGGCCGGTAGGCCGGCCCGCGTGGCGGATCCGCGCTCCGCGCGCTGGGAGCCGATGGGATCGTGACCGTCACCGCTGCATCCTGCACACGTCTTCCCCGTACCCGCGCCCTTGCGACGGCATCGACCTTGCGCCCGGTGCCGCCCCGTTTCACAACGCAGCCGCGCCGCGACCGGCGCAGGCCGGACCTATCGCCCGATGCTCGCCGAGTCCGCCGCGGCGGCTTTGCGCCAAACCTTCTCGCCGCCCATGCGGGCGATCCTCTGGAAGTCCCTCGGCCTGACGCTCGGCCTCCTGGCCCTGGTCTGGCTCGGGCTGACCCGGCTGATCCAGCTGTTCCAGGCGAGCCACCACATCTCAGCCCAGTACCCGATCCTCGACAGCCTCGCCTACTACCTGGCGGGTTTCGGCCTCGTGGTCGTGCTGGCCTACCTGATGCCGGCGGTCTCGATCCTCGTGGCCGGGTTCTTCCTCGGCGATGCGGCCGAGATCGTCGAGCGCACCGACTTCCCCGACGATCCGCCCGGCCGGGCCATGCCCTTCGGCACCGCCATGCTCTACGCTGTGCGCTTCGCGGGCGTGACGCTCCTCGTCAACCTCGCGGCTTTGGTGATCTTCTTCGTTCCGGTCATCGGCATCGCGGCCTTCTTCGGGGCGAACGCCTATCTGCTCGCCCGCGAGTATTTCGAGATGGCGGCCGCCCGGTTCCGGCCTCTCCCCGAGGCGGCCGAGATGCGCCGCGTCTTCGCGGTCCGGACGCTCGGCGCCGGCTGCCTGCTCGCCGCCATGATGGTGGTGCCGATCCTCAACCTTCTGACTCCGCTGTTCGGGATCGCCCTGATGGTCCACCTGCACAAGCGGCTCAGCCGGCGCGCGCTCGCGGCGGGGCCGCGGCTCACCTAGCGGGCGATGCGGCCAAAGCCCACTCTGGCGGGGCTGCTCCGAGGCCGCTACGTTGCGAGTCCCGGCCGAGGGTCCGGGCGGAGAGCCGATCGATGAAGGCGCACGACGCGGGCGAGGATGTTCCGCCCCCGCCCGGCAAGCTGCCGTTCCTGCTCGTCGTGCTCGCCGGAGCGGGTCTCCTCGCCTGGGGCGCCTACGGGCATTGGCAGCGGGATGCCGAGGCGACCGCGACGCTGGAGGCGATCAGGGATCTGGTCCCGCAGGTGCGCACGGTCACGGCCGAGCGGGCCGAGGGCCCACTCGATCTCGTGCTACCCGGTGAGATGCAGGCCTTCACGACGGCGGCGATCGCCGCCCGCGCCACCGGCTACATCGCCGAGCGCCGCGTCGATATCGGCTCGCGGGTCAAGGGCGGCGACCTGCTCCTGCGGATCGCAGCGCCCGACCTCGACCAGCAGCTCGCCCAGGCCGAGGCTCAGGTCGGCCAGTTGAAGGCACAGCTGCTTCAGGCGCAGGCTCAGGTCGAGCAGGCGCGCGCCAACGTGGATCTCGCCAACCTCACCAACAACCGGACCACGACGCTCGCCGTCCAGGGTTGGGCGTCCCGGCAGAACGCCGACAACGCGCAGGCGGGCGTGCTATCCCAGGCGGCGACGCTGGCCGCCGCCGAGGCCGGCGTGAAGGTCGCGACCGCCAACATCAAGGCTCAGGAGGCCGTCGCCGACCGGCTGAAGGCGCTGACGGCGTTCGAGCGAGTGGTCGCGCCGTTCGACGGCGTGGTCACGGTCCGAAACGTTGATGTCGGCGATCTGGTCCGGGCTGATAACGGTGGCACGCCGCTTCTCAGCATCGACCAGGACAATACCCTGCGCATCACCGTGAATGTCCCGCAGAACGACGCGGTCGGCGTGAAGCCCGGCGTTCAGGCGGTGATCACGGTTCCCCAGATGCCGGGCAAGACCTTCGGCGGGTTCGTCGAGCGCAGCTCGGTCGCCCTGAACGCCGCCTCGCGCACCCTGACGACGCAGGTGGATGTGCCCAATCCCGACCGCCTGCTGCGGGCCGGGCTCTACGCCTACGTGACCCTGAAAATCCCGCGCAAAGCGCCCAGCGTGGCGGTCCCGGCCGAGGCGACCGTGTTCAACAGCAACGGCCTGCAGGTCGCCGAGGTGGGCCCTGACGGCCGGGTGAAGTGGCGGACGGTCCAGGTCCAGCGCGATCTCGGGCGGACGTTGGAGCTTGAATCCGGTCTGCCGGCCGACAGCCAGATCATCTACAGCCCGGCGCCCGAACTTCGGGATGGCCAGGCGATCGAGCGGCTCAAGTCGAACCCGGAGGCAGCACCGCTGCGCTCGGCCCAGCGCTGATCGCGGCCCTGCCGCCTCAATCCACCCGGACGACCAGCTTCATCTTGGGATGGATGCCGCAGAGCACCTGAAACGTGCCGCGCTCGGTGAAGGTGACCGGCGTTCGGCTGCCGGGTTCCTGGTCCCCGGAATCGAAGCTGAACGTGTCGGATTCGACGAAGACATGATGCAGCAGGTCGCTGTCGTCGTTCACGAATGTCACCGTCTCGCCGCGGGTGACCGCGAGGTTGCCGGGATGGAACATCCGGCCTTTCTGCGAGACAGCGATCGCCGAGGCCTGGATCTGTCCGGCCAGCAGCAACCCGCACCCCACCCCGAGGGCCAGCGCCGACACAACGGGCACCGCTCTCCGCGAGAGCCGGGGGGAAACAAAGAACCGGAATTGATTGGCCAACATGCTATTCCTCGGGTTCTGAGGATCAGCCTAGCCGACTTTTCATTGAGAAATCATTTTCCGTATGCGTGATATGTCGTAGATCGAACGTATCCGACGACCCTTTACCGAAGTTCGCGGTCGCGGTTGAATCCAATTCGGAAAGCCTCGGGCTAATCGCCTCTTAACATGTAGCAATTACATGTCACCGCACGTGTGACGCGGCGGCCGGTGCGATGCGAGACCCCGAGACAGCGACTGACGATCGGACACGAGCAGGGCTGTCGTACGCGGCGCGTGGCCTCCTGGGCTTCTTCACGACGATCCGCGGCCGGATCTTCGTGGCCTTCCTGTGCATGAGCCTGCTGTCGGGCCTGCTCGGGCTCTACGCGGTGGTGGCGATCTCGCACATCGGCACGCTGATCAACCGCACCTACGACGAATCGCTGATGTCCATCAATTATGCGCGGGCGACAGCAGCGGACTTCGCCAAGATGCGGACCGTGTTCGCGCGCCGGATGCATGCGCACGATGCGGCAGAGGCCGCCAAGCTTGACGCCGAGATTGCGGAACTCTCCACCACGCTGGCCGAGGATCTGACGATCGCGGTGGAGCGCTCGCAGTCGGACCGGGCCGTACGCACCGCCGGCGCGGTTCAGGCGGGCGTGGCCGCCTGGGAGGAGATGCGCCGGACTCTGAATCCCGCCACAGCCGTGTCAGCACGGTGGGACGAGCTGGATCAGCAGGCGCACGCGGTCGACAACCAGATCGATCTGCTGGTGAACTACACGGCGGGTGACGGCTTCACCTTCCGGCAGGCGGCCCGCGTCCTCGTCGCTCGGGAGATGCAGGTCAACGCGATCGCGGCGGCCCTCGCGGTCGTCATCTGCGGGCTGATCGCGTGGCTGCTCAACCGCCGCATCACAGGGCCTCTGGCCGCCGCCTCCGCCGCGGCGGAGCGCATCGCCAGCGGCCGCCTCGAGGATCGGATCCTGGCCGGGGGGCGCGACGAGCTCGGCAGCCTGCTTCGCTCCATGGCGGTCATGCGCGACAACATCCAGGCGATGATGGCCCGCGAAGTCAGCCAGCGCCGGGTCGCCGAGGCGTTGGTGACGGACGCGCTCCAGACATCGCGCGAGGGTGTCGTGGTGGTCGACGCGGCCGGCCGCATCGCCCTCGCCAACGACCAAGCCCTGCGGTTTTTCGAAGGGCTCGGTGCAGCCATCGAGGCGGGAACTTCCCTGGCGCGACTGGCCGGCGGATCGGCGAGCAACGGCTCGGAGCCGCTGGAGGATTGCGTCCGGGCGCTGGCCCAGGACGGTGACATCCAGCTGGCCGATGGTCGCTGGTTGCGGGTGAGTCGCAGCGCGACACAGGGGGGCGGCTTCATCGCCGTCTGCAGCGACATCAGCCTGCTCAAGGAGCAGGAGGACCGCCTGACGCAAACGAACCTCCGCCTCGACGCGGCCCTCGACAATATGTCCCAGGGGCTCTGCCTCTACGACGCGCAGGACCGCCTGATGGTGGTCAACCGGCGCTACAGCGAGATCTACGGCCTGTCTCCGCGCGCGATCGTGCCCGGGATGACGACGCTCGACGTCATGAGGGCCAGCCTCGTGGCCGGCAATCATCCGGGCTGCGACCTCGACACCTTGCTTCGGCAGCAGCGCGAAGCCTTCCACAACGGCGCCTGGCGGACGCATTTCCAGGAACTCAGCAACGGCCGGATCGTCGCCATTGATCGGCGCGAGACGGCCGATGGCGGCTTCGTGGCTACCTATGAGGACGTGACCGAGCGCCGTCGCGCCGAGGCGCGCATCGCCTTCCTGGCCCATCACGACATGCTGACGGGGCTGCCGAACCGGGTGGCCCTGGGCCAGCAGATCGAGATGGCGGTCGCCCAGGCCGGGCGCGACTACGGCTTCGCGGTCTTCGCCATCGATCTCGACGATTTCCGACCCGTCAACGAGACCCTCGGCCACGGTGTCGGAGACGAGCTGCTCGCCGCCGTGGCCAACCGGTTGACCGCCTGCGTGCGCGAGATCGATTGCGTCGCCCGGCTCGGTGCCGACGAGTTCATCGTGGTTCAGCGCGGCATCGACCGGCCCGAGGACGCGGCGGTGCTGGCGCGCCGGATCATCGAGGTGGTCGGCGCGCCCTACAGCCTGAGCAGCCACGAGGTCAGCGTCGGGCTGACCATCGGCATCACCCTGGCGCCGAGCGACGGCACGAGCTGCGACAAGCTCCTGAAGAATGCCGAGGTCGCCCTCGACCGAGGCAAGACCGAGGCGCGCGGTTCGTTCCGGTTCTTCGAGCCCGAGATGGACGCCCGTCTCCAGGCGCGCCGGCTCCTCGAGCGCGACCTGCGCGAGGCGCTGACCCGGGAAGCCTTCGAGGTCTACTACCAGCCGATCTACAGCCTCGACACCGACCGGGTCTGCGGGTTCGAGGCCCTGCTGCGCTGGAACCATCCGGTCCGCGGCTTCATCTCGCCGGCCGAGTTCATCCCGATCGCGGAGGAACTGGGATTGATCGTGCCGCTGGGCGAATGGGTCCTGCGCCGCGCCTGCGAGGTGGCCGCCCACTGGCCGGACGGGCTCAAGGTCGCCGTCAACGTCTCGGCCGTGCAGTTCACGTCGGCGAGCCTCGTCACGGCCGTCCGGGAGGCCCTGCGGCGGACCGGCCTGCCGGGCCGGCGGTTGGAGCTGGAGATCACCGAATCGGTGCTGGTCGCGAATCCCGGGTCCACGACGGCGATCCTGCACAGCCTGAAGGCGCTGGGTGTCCGCGTCGCCATGGACGATTTCGGCACCGGCTACTCGTCGCTCAGCTACCTGCGCAGCTTCCCTTTCGACAAGATCAAGATCGACCAGTCCTTCGTGCGCGACCTTTGCATCAAGGACGGGACGGACTTCATCGTCCGCGCGGTGATCGGGCTCGGCGCCAGCCTCGGCATGACGACGACCGCCGAGGGCGTGGAGACCGAGGCGCAGCTCGCCCAGCTTCGCGCGGAGGGCTGCGACGAGGTTCAGGGTTACCTGTTCAGCCGCCCCGTCCCGGTCTCGGAGGTCGCCGACGTGATCCGCCGCTGGAACGGCAACAGCCGGGCCATCGCCTGACACGTTCACGGCGGTCTGGACTGGAACGAACCTGGTCGACGGGTTCAGGGAATGTCGACTTCAGCCGAGCCTTCCACGCCGTCTTTCCGGGGCGCCGCAGGCGAGCCCGGAAACCAGAACCGCAACCGATGCCCTATCTGGCACCGCGGCGGCTGTGGATCCCGGGCTCCGCTGCGCGGCCCCGGGATGACAGGGTGGCCTTCCCGAAGTCCGGTGCGAACATCACCCGCTTCGGTGGATGGCGACCTACTCCGCCGCGTCGAGACGCGGGCGCTCCACGTGGCTGCGCTCGGCCTTGACCAGCTCGGCCGTGCGGAACGCGACTTCCAGCGCCTGCTCGGCGTTGAGGCGCGGATCGCAGTAGGTGTGGTAGCGGTCCTGCAGGTCGTCGGCCGTCAGCGCCCGGGCGCCGCCCGTGCACTCGGTGACGTCCTTGCCGGTCATCTCCAGGTGGATGCCGCCCGCGATGGTGCCTTCGGCCCGATGGACGCCGAAGAAACCCTCGATCTCCTGCATGACGCGCTCGAACGGCCGGGTCTTGTAGCGGCCCGCCGGGATCGTGTTGCCGTGCATCGGATCGCAGATCCACACCACCTTGCGCCCCTCGCGCTCGACAGCCCGGATCAGGGCCGGCAGGTGATCGCCGACCTTGTCGGCCCCGAACCGGCAAATCAGGCTCAGACGCCCGGGCTCGTTCTCCGGGTTGAGCTGATCAATCAGCCGGATCAGGCCGTCCGCCTTCATGGACGGGCCGCACTTCAGGCCGATCGGGTTCTTGATGCCGCGGGCGTATTCCACGTGGGCATGATCCGGCTGCCGGGTGCGGTCGCCGATCCACAGCATGTGCCCGGAGGTCGCGTACCAATCGCCGGTCGCCGAATCGACGCGGGTCAGCGCCTCCTCGTAACCGAGCAGCAGGGCCTCGTGGCTGGTGTAGAAGTCGGTGGTCCGCACCTCCGGGTGCGTCTCCGGATTGATGCCGATCGCCCGCATGAAATCGAGGGCGTCGGTCATCCGGCCGGCGACATCCTGGTAGCGCGAGGATTGCGGCGAATCCTTCACGAATCCCAGCATCCAGCGATGCGCGTTCTCCAGGTTGGCGTAGCCACCGGTGGCGAAGGCGCGCAGCAGGTTGAGGGTCGCGGCCGACTGGCGGTAGGCCTCGAGCTGACGGCGCGGATCCGGGATCCGCGACTCCTCGGTGAAGCCGATGCCGTTGATGATGTCGCCCCGGTAGCTCGGCAGGCTCACGCCCTCGAGGGTCTCGGTGGGCGAGGAGCGCGGCTTGGCGAACTGCCCGGCGATTCGCCCGACCTTCACCACGGGCGATCCGCCCGCGAAGGTGAGCACCATCGCCATCTGCAGGAACACCCGGAAGAAATCGCGGATGTTGTCGGCGGAGTGCTCGTCGAAGCTCTCGGCGCAGTCGCCGCCCTGGAGAAGGAACGCCTGACCCTCCGAGACGCGCGCGAGCGCCGATTTCAGCTTGCGGGCCTCACCGGCAAAGACGAGCGGCGGAAAGCTCGCGATCTGAGTCTCGACCGCACCGAGGGCAGCGGCGTCCGGATAGGTGGGGACCTGCTCGATCGGCAGATGCCTCCAGCTCTTCGGTGTCCAACGCTCGCCCATGACCTCTCTCCGCGCACCCCTTCGTGCGATCGCGCCTCGTGCGCGAAGCGCGGCTTATAGAGAGGTTCCCGCGGAGTTGCGAGTGCCGGAAACCGGGGGCAGGCGCGCCCCGGCGTCAGGCCTCGCCGTCCTCGACCTCGATGCCATGCTCGGCCAGGATCCAGAAGATCGCCTCGAGGTCTTCCGCCGAGACGTCGCGCGGCGGCAGGGCCTCTTCCAGATCGTCGTAGGTCAGGTTGCGGCTCCGCTGCGCCTCCGCCTTCGCGAGAAGCCGGTCGATGGCGCGGCGGATATCGGCCGCGAGCGCGTCGTGGCTCGGCGGGCGATGGAATGCCGGGCGCAGCGCGTCCGCGAGCAGGCCGTCAATAATCGCCTGCCTGCGCGCATGCGCGTCGTCCCCGCCTCGTCCCTTGCCTGCGCCCTGCTTGCCCATGCCCCTGATATGGCTCGGTCGGGCACCGCGTCGAGGCCTGGCCGCCGCGGAGACCTCAGCCGACGCCGACCGGATGCTTGGTGACCTCCGGAACCCGCATGGTCACAAGCTCCTCGGCTGCCGTCGGGTGGACCGCGATGGTCCGGTCGAAATCGGCCTTGGTGGCGCCCAGGGTCACCGCGATCCCCACCGCCTGGATCACCTCGCCGGCATCGTGGCCGAAGATGTGCACGCCGACCACGCGGTCGCTGGCGCAATCGGCGATCACCTTCATGAGGATCCGCTCCTCGCGGCCCGACAGCGTCGCCTTCATAGGTCGGAAGCGGGCCTTGTAGACGTCGATCTTGCCGTAGACCTCGCGGGCGGCCGCCTCGGTATGGCCGACGACTCCGATCTCGGGGGTCGAGAACACCGCCGTCGGGATCAGGCGGTGATCGACGCAGGACGGCTTGCCGCCGAAGACCGTGTCGGCGAAGGCGTGGCCCTCGCGGATCGCCACCGGGGTCAGGTTGGCGCGGTTCGTGACGTCGCCGACCGCGTAAATCGACGGGACCTTGGTCTGCGAGTAGGCGTCCACCGGGATCGCGCCGGCGGCATCCGTCTCGATGCCGACCCGGTCGAGGCCGAGCCCGGCGACGTTCGGCCGCCGGCCGGTGGCGACGAGGATCTGGTCGGCCTCGATCGTGCTGCCGTCGCCGAGCCGGGCGCAGAGGCCGCCGGCCTGCCGCTCGATGCGGGTCAGGTTGCGCCCGAGGCGCAGGTCCATGCGGCGTCCGTAGGCCTCGGCAAGGGCGTCGCGGACCTCGTCGTCGAAGCCGCGCAGCAGCTTGTCGCCCCGGTGCAGCAGGGTGGTGCGGCTGCCGAGTGCCGCGAACACGCCGGCGAACTCCACCGCGATGTAGCCGCCGCCGATCACCAGGATGCGTTCCGGTAGGCGCTCTAGCTCGAACACCTCGTTGGAGGTGATCGCCAGCTCGATGCCCGGGACGGCCGGCTCCTTGAGCGGATGTGCGCCGACGGCCACGAGGATCCGCTCCGCCCGGACACGCCGGTCGGATTTCAGCAGGCGCACGGTGTGCACGTCCTCGATCACGGCGCGTTCGGGCACGATCTCCACGCCGGCCCGGATCAGGTTGGCGTCGTAGATGCCTTCGAGCCGGGTCACCTCGGCGTCGCGGCGGTTCTTGAGCACGCTCCAGTCGAAGCGCGGCCGCTGCAAAGTCCAGCCGAAGCCGGCCGCGTCCTCGAACTCGTCGGCGAAGCGGCCGGCATAGACCATCAGCTTCTTGGGCACGCAGCCGCGGATCACGCAGGTGCCGCCAACCCGGTACTCCTCGGCGAGCATCACCTTGGCCCCGTAGCCCGCCGCGATCCGCGCCGCCCGGACCCCGCCCGAACCGCCGCCGATGACGAAGAGGTCGACGTCGAAATCGCTCATGCCGGACCGTCCTTCCCGGATGCCGTCTCCGCGCGCGGCCGGGCGGCCTCGCGCAGCCACGAGATGGCAGCGCCGAGCCCCGCCGTCCACCACGCGGCCCAGCCGTTATGCTCCACGAAGGCGATCGCGGCCGCACAGGCGACGAGGCCGAGGGCCACCGCCCGGTCCGGCTGGTCCAGCCGCGCCACGCGGGCGAGCATCAGCATCAGGGTGAGCGCGGCCAGGACCGCGCCGGGCAGGCCCAGCTCGGCCCAGACCTGGAGGAAGCTGTTGTGCGGATGGCCGACGCCGAGGAGCACCCGCATCTCGGCCGGCAGGCTCTCAGCGACCGGCGTCTCGGCGAAGCGCGCGCTGGTGCCGGTGCCCGCACCGCGCCAGGGATCCGTAGCCACCGCCGCCCCGAAGCTGCGGGCGATGGCGACCCGCGCCCGGGACGAGGATTGCACCAGGCGCTCGTGGGCCGCCTCCGGCATCATCCGGGCGAGCAGGTCGCCTTCCACAGGAGCCAGCGCCACCGCGAGCCCGAGGCCGAGGCCGGCGAACTCGAGGCCGATCCGCCGCGGCAGCAGCCTTGCCGCGACGAACATCGCGGCGCCCGCGAGAAGGCCGAGCTGCGCGGCCCCGCTGATCGAGCGCAGCACGCCCAGCGCCGCGAAGGCGAGCGCCGCCGCTGCCCACAAGCGGGCACCCCTGCGCCACAGCACCAGGGCGACCGGGCCGGCCACGAGATCGAGGGTCAGCGCCGGCCGGTTGTGCACGAAGGCGGCGACCCGCCGTCCCAGGGCCCGTTCGAGGGCGAGATCCGCGGCGAGGTCCACGGCGATCAGAACGCCGCCGAGGGCGAGCGCCGCCGCCGCGAGCCGGGGCGCGAAGGCCGGGATGCGGCCGGGCGCCGTGCAGGCCAGCAGGTAGGCGGCGAGCAGGGTCGGCAGGAACTCGGCCAGAACCCGCAGGGAGACGGTCGGAAACGGGCTCCAGGCGAGCGCGGCGAGCGCCCAGGCGAGGAAAGCGAGCGCGGCTCCGGCCAGGGGCGTCGCCAGCGGCGCCAGCAGATGCGCCCGCAGGGCCACGCGATCCTCGACCCATCGGCCGGCCAGGAAGGCGAGCGCCGCCAGCCCGACGACGGCCGGGCTGGAGCGGTTGGCGAGCACCATCGCGAGCGGCATGACGGCGAGGAGCACCCCGCCGGCCGCGTAGAGCCGGGCCGCCGCGCTCATCGGGTCGTCGTCACGGCGATCCGCCCCCGGGAGCGGCCGCCCTCACTGCATCTGGTGCCCGCGCTTGCCCATCTCGGCGCGCACGCGGACCATGACGTACTCGGAGACGTCCTGGGTCCAGTCCTGCATCTCCTGCACCATCTCGTCGAGCAGCTGCGGCTGCGCCTCGACGTAGTGCTTGCCGGCGGGCGAGCGGAAGAAGGTCGCGATCTCCTTCAGCTCGGCCTCCGAGAACTTCGCCGCGTAGGTCCGCGCCGCGATGTCGATCATCCGCTGCTTCTGCAGCTCCATTTCCGGCTGCAGCGAGGCCAGGACCTCGTCGAGATCCTTGGCCAGCTCGGGCCGGGTGACGGATTGCTTGCGGATCTGGTCGGCGAAGGCGGGCAGCACCGAGTCGAACGAGCGGGCGATGCCGGAGCTGAGCATCACCTCGCGGGCGAGCGCGAGGTGGCTCGGCGTGTAGGCCGGAGCGGCCGGGGTGTTGGCGGCCGGCGTGCTCGGCTGCGCAGCCGGCTTGGCCGCGCCGCCCTTGTTGGCCTGGGCGACGGCCGCATGGGGGAGTGCCAGAAGCGCGAGGCCGAGCGCGAGGCTGGGCGCGGCGGTGAGGCGTCGGGACATGCTGGACTTTCTTGCGAGGAGGGCCTGCGAGGAGGGTGGCGCCTCAGGCGAGGCTGCCGAGAACGGTGACCTCGGCCTGTCCGTCCCGCGCGGCCGCCAGGATGGCGGCATCGGCGATCCCGATGAACAGGCCGTGCTCGACCACGCCCGGCACCGACCACAGCGCCGCGCCGAGCGTTTCCGGGTCGGGAATCGCGCCGAGATGGGCGTCGAGGATATGGTGCCCGCCGTCGGTGACCAGAGGCTTGCCGTCGGCATGGCGGCGCAGCCGGACTTCGCCCGCGCAGCCGGCAGCCGCGACCGCCGCTTCGACCGCGCGGTGGGTGGCCGTGAGGCCGAAGGGATTGACCTCGATCGGCAGCGGGAAGGCGCCGAGCCGGCTGACCCGCTTGGCGGCGTCGGCGATGACCACCATGCGGCGGCTCGCGCAGGCGACGATCTTCTCGCGCAGGAGCGCCGCGCCGCCGCCCTTGATCAGCCGCAGCTGATCGTCGACCTCGTCGGCGCCGTCGATGGTCAGGTCAAGCTCGGGCATAGTGTCGAGGGTGGCAAGACGGATGCCGAGCCCCTCGGCCTGCACCCGCGTCGCCTCGGAGGTCGGCACGCCGACGATGTCGAGCCCGCCGCGGACCCGTTCGCCGAGCAGCGCCACGAAGGCGGCGGCCGTCGAGCCGGTGCCGAGCCCGAGGCGCATGCCGGGCTCGGCGAGGTCGAGCGCGCGGGCCGCCGCGGCCCGGCGGAGGTCCGGCCCGCTCACCGGGGGAGCGCCCGCTTGGCGGGACGGATCGAACGATGGCGCGTCATGGGCTGAAGGTCTTTCCCCGAAGGTTCGTCGGCCCGTAGCACGTGACACGGCCGACCGGAACGCCGGAGGCGACGATGGCGCGTTACGGCCGGCCGCCCTGTGTCGGCGTCGCGCTGGCTCCGGCCCGGCCGGGCGCCGGCCCGGTCAGGGGGGCGTCGGACGCGCCGTCGGCGCCGGGCTTGCCCTGCTGGGTGCAGACGACCTGCTCCTTCTTCACCAGCACGAAGCAGATGCTCATCTCGCCGGTCCTGTAATTCACCCGGAAGACGCCGGCCTCTCGGGTGTGCCGGCTCGCCACCAGCCCGTACTCGGACGGGGTCTGCGGACCGGCGCCCTCGCCGGCCCCGAAGCAGACCGTCTGGCCGATGCCGCCCGCCGATTCCTGGAGGCCGTACTGGCAGGAGGTCACCTCGCCGGTAACCTTGTCGACGCGGTACATCCGGTTGAGGTCGGTCTGCGGCGCGGGGACGAACTCGAAGGAGGTCGCGGCGGCCGGCACGGCGTGAAGCGCGGCGCAAATCGCCAGGATGGACAGAGACGGTTTCATCGGCGGTCCCGGGGGCTGGTCTGCCGTGCATGTCGCTGGGCTTTCGGGCGAGTCTGGGGCATGCGGCCGAGGGATGCACCGCTTCAGGTCCCGCGGCCTGCCTTGTGATCCAATCTCTGCCGTCATTCCGGGGCCGCGCAGCGGAATCCGGAATCCAAACGCGCTCCGCGTGCAAAATCCGGCTACGTTCGCGGTTCTGGATTCCGGGCTCGCCTGCGGCGACCCGGAATGACGGGTTACTGCGACGCGTGAAGCAGGGAGCCGACGGTGTCTCTGCCATTCCGTCCGCCGGCTTGCCCGCATTTGCAGGCCCCGTTAGCGAAGGCGCCAGCCAGCAGGAGTCCCCTCAGAATGTCCGCCGAACCGACGACCCGCCCGCCGATCGCCGTGTTCGACCTGGACGGAACCCTCGCGGAAACCGCAGGCGACCTGATCGGCACGCTCAACGTGCTGATGAAGCGGGAGGGGCTGGCCGAACTGCCGCTGTCGCAGGCGCGCGGGCTGATCGGTGCCGGCGCCAAGGCGCTGATTCGGCGCGGCTTCGAGGCGGAAGGCCGCGCGCTCTCCCCGGAAGATCACGACCGGCTGTTCGACGCCTTCATCGCCCATTACGGCGAGCACCTTGCCGACACCTCTCACCTGTACCCGGGCGTGGTCGAGGCGCTCGATGCGTTGGAGGCGGCGGGCTTCCGCCTCGCGGTCTGCACCAACAAGTACGAGGGCCAGTCGGTGGAACTGCTGAGGATCCTGGGGATCGGCGACCGGTTCGCGGCGATCTGCGGCCGCGATACATTTCCGCAGTTCAAGCCCGACCCGCGGCACCTTACCGACACGATCGCGCGCGCCGGAGGCGACCCGGCGCGGGCCGTGATGGTCGGCGATTCCCGGACCGACATCGACACCGCCAAGGCCGCCGGCATCCCGGTGGTCGCCGTGACCTTCGGCTACACCGACCGGCCGGTCACCGAACTCGGGCCCGACCGGGTGATCGAGCATTTCTCGCAGCTGCCCGAGGCAGTCGGCGCGCTCGTGCCGGTGGACGCCTGAGCGGTCAGCGCAGCCGGTCCGGAGTCGCGCCACCGCCTCGCGGCATTCGGCTTCCGAGCCGGCGAACGAGAACCGGACGTGGTGGTGGCCCAGCTCCGGGTCGAAATCGAGACCCGGAGTTGCTGCGACGAGGGCCTCGTCCAGCATCCGCCGGCAGAAGGTCGGCGCGTCGTTGGTGAGGTCCGAGACGTCGGCGTAGAGGTAGAAAGCGCCGTCGGCCGGGTGCACGCGGCCGAGGCCCAGGCCGGGCAGAGCGTCCAGCAGGATCGCGCGGTTGCGTGCGTAGCCGTCGCCAACCGCATCGAGTTCGTCCGTCGCGTCGAAGGCTGCCAGGGCGCCGATCTGCGACAGGTAGGGGGCCGAGATGTAGAGATTCTGCGCCAGCCGCTCGATTGGGCGGACCAGCGCTTCCGGCACGATCATCCAGCCGACCCGCCAGCCGGTCATGCAATGGTACTTCGAGAACGAGTTGATCACCACGGCGTCGGGGTCGAAGCGCAGGGCCGTCACCGTGGGGACGCCGTAGCTGAGGCCGTGATAGATCTCGTCGGAGATCAGGGGCAGGCCCAGCGCGTGCGCGGCCGTGCAGAGATCGCGCAAGGCGGTCTCGGTGATCACGGTGCCCGAAGGGTTCGCCGGGCTCATCACCAGGGCGCCGGCCACCGGCTCCCGTGCGTGCGTTTCGCGCAGCAGCGCGGCGGTCGGTGCGAAGCGGTCCTCCGCGCGCAGGACCATCGGGGCGGGCACGAGATCGAGGGACGCCAGGATGCTCCGGTAGGCCGGGTAGCCCGGCTGCGGGACCGCCACGCGGGCGCCAGCATCGAACAGGCTCATGAAGGCCAGCACGAAGCCCGCCGATGAGCCGGTGGTGATCACCACCCGCTCCGGGCTGACCGGGACACCGTGCCGCTCGGCGTAGTCGCGGGCGATCCGCTCACGCAGGGCGGGAAGGCCGAGGGCTTCCGTGTAGGGGACGCGGCCGGTGGCGAGAGCCGCCTGCGCGGCCGCAATCACCGCGCGCGGCGCCGGCGCCGAGGGCTGTCCGACCTCCATCCGCACCACGTCGTCGCCCGCCCGCGCCTTGGCGGCCGCGGCGGCCATGACGTCCATGGCGAGGAACGGCTGGACGGCGGCGGCCCGCCGGGAAATCGGGGTCATGGGGCTCTGCTCTGCGCCGGGCGAAGCCGGGGTCTCGGGGTTAGACCCTCGCGGTCCCTACCTCAAGCCGAGGCCAGGCCCGATGCCGGCAGAAACCCTCCTGGGTCAGGACCGTCTTTCCGGGGCGCCGCAGGCGAGCCCGGAATCCAGACGCGCAGGCTGTGCCAGCCCTTGACGCGTCGGCGGCTCTGGATCCCGGGCTCCGCTCCGCGGCCCCGGGATGACGGATGTGTCTGTGGGCAAAATCCGCACCGGCTCATCCGGCCTCGCAAACCGGCGCGCCGCAGACCGCGGCACTGGCTGGAATTGACCGAGCGCCGCGAAAACGCCTAACCCAGCCCCTACCGCTCGCGCCACGCGCGGGCCGGCTTGCCGCGCAAGCGAGGATCCATGCCCTTCATCCGCCCCCTGCCCGCGCTGGCCCTGGCGCTCGGCCTCGTCGCCGTCCCGGCACTCGCCCAGAATGCGGCGCCGCCCGCCGCGCCCTTCACGGATGCGCAGCGCGCCGGCATCGAGGCGATCGTCAAGGAATACCTGATCAAGCACCCCGAGGTGCTTCAGGAGGCCCTCGCCGAGGCCGAGAAGCAGCAGGCCGAGACGCAGCGCCTCGCCCAGGCCGCCGCCCTCAAGGAGTCGCGCGACGCGCTCCTCAACGGCCCCCACGACGTGGTCGCCGGCAATCCCTCGGGCGACGTCACCATGGTCGAGTTCTTCGATTACAATTGCGGCTACTGCCGCAAGGCGCTCGGGGACGTTCAGGCGCTGATCAAGTCCGACCCGAAGCTGCGGGTGGTGATCAAGGACTTCCCGGTGCTCGGCCAGGAATCGCTTGAGGCCAGCCAGGTGGCGATCGCGGTCCGCCAGCAGCTCAAGGGCGACAAGCTGTTCGAGTTCCACCAGAAGCTCCTGGAGACCAAGGGCCGGGTGAATGGCGCCCGGGCGATCCAGGTCGCCAAGGATCTCGGCGTGGACACGACCAAGCTCCAGAAGGACATGGCCTCCCCCGAGGTGAAGACCGCGCTGAGCGAGAACCGGGGGCTCGGCGACCGTCTGGGCCTGTCCGGCACGCCGGCCTTCATCATCGGTGACGAGGTGATCCCGGGAGCCGTCGGCGTCGAGCCGATGCGCAAGACCATCGCCGACGTGCGCCAGTGCGGCCACGCTTCCTGCTGAGCTGACGATCCGGGCCGCTGGACCCGAGAAGGCGTCGCGTGCAGCCTTGTCGCGGCGGGGCGCCTTCGTCTAAGAGCCGCCAGCCGCAGGGCCGCGGTCCAGCGCCGACTCGGTTGGACGGACTGACGCGCCGCGAGACGAAGTAGGCCGGATGCCAAAGAACGACGCTATCGATCCCGAGCTCGTGCGCGAGCTCGCCAACCTCGTCACCGAGACCGGTCTGTCCGAGATCGAGGTCGAGAAGGGCGATCTGCGCATCCGCGTGGCGCGCCGGCTCGAACCCGTGAGCGTCCAGGTCGCGGCGCCCGCGCCGGTCGCGGCCATGGCACCCCCTCCTGCCGCTGTGTCGGCGGCGCCGTCCGCCCTCGCCCCAGCCGAGCCGGCGCGGTCCCAGCCCGGCACCGTGCCGTCGCCGATGGTCGGGACCGCCTATCTGCGCCCCTCGCCCGACGCCAAGGCGTTCGCCGATGTGGGCTCAAAGGTCGAGGCCGGCGACAAGCTGCTGCTCATCGAGGCGATGAAGACCTTCAATGAGATCGTGGCGCCCCGCGCCGGCACGGTCAGCGCCATCTTCGCCGAGGACGGCCAGCCGGTCGAGTTCGGCGAGGCCTTGCTCGTCATCAGCTAGGACGTCCGCTGGGCCGATCATCGCTCAGTCCTGGAAGACGCCGCTTAACAAGAGGATAGAGCATCCTGTGCGGTCCGGGATCGCCAGGACGCCCTAACGGGTCCGATGTTCGACAAGATCCTGATCGCGAACCGCGGCGAGATCGCCCTGCGCATCCTGCGGGCGGCGAAGGAGCTCGGGATCGCCACCGTGGCGGTCCACTCCACCGCCGATGCCGACGCCATGCATGTGCGTCTGGCCGATGAGAGCGTCTGCATCGGGCCGCCGGCCGCCCGCGACAGCTACCTCAACATCCCGTCGATCATCGCGGCCTGCGAGATCACCGGCGCGGACGCGGTTCATCCTGGCTACGGCTTCCTGTCGGAGAACGCCCGCTTCGCCGAGGTGCTGGCCCATCATCAGATCGGCTTTATCGGCCCCAAGGCCCAGCACATCCGCACAATGGGCGACAAGATCGAGGCCAAGCGCACGGCACTCAAGCTCGGCATCCCGTGCGTGCCGGGATCCGAAGGCGGCGTCGAGGATGCCGATACCGCCAAGCGCGTGGCCGCCGAGATCGGTTACCCGGTCCTGGTGAAGGCGGCTGCGGGCGGCGGCGGACGCGGCATGAAGGTCGCGCGCTCCGAGGCCGAGTTGGAGCAGGCGATCGGCATGGCCAAATCCGAGGCCAAGGCCGCGTTCGGCGACGACGCGGTCTATCTCGAGAAGTACCTCGAGAAGCCCCGTCATATCGAGGTGCAGGTGCTCGGGGACGGCCGCGGCGGTGCGGTCCACCTTGCCGAGCGCGACTGCTCGCTCCAGCGCCGTCACCAGAAGGTCTGGGAGGAAGGCGGCTCGCCGGCGCTCAATGAGTCGATGCGCGCCGAGATCGGCGGCATCTGCGCCAACGCCATGAAGGAGCTCGGCTACCTGGGCGCCGGCACCGTCGAGTTCCTGTACGAGGACGGGCGGTTTTACTTCATCGAGATGAACACCCGGATCCAGGTCGAGCATCCGGTGACCGAGATGATCACCGGGATCGACCTCGTCATCGAGCAGATCCAGGTCGCCTCGGGCGGCCCGCTCTCGGTGAGCCAGGCGGACATCAAGGTCGAGGGCCACGCCATCGAGTGTCGGATCAACGCCGAGCACCCGGAGACCTTCCGTCCCTCGCCCGGCGAGATCACCCACTATCACACGCCGGGCGGCCTCGGCGTCCGCGTCGATTCCGCGGCGTTCCAGGGCTACCGGATCCCGCCGAACTACGACTCGCTGATTGGCAAGCTGATCGTGCACGGCCGCACCCGCAACGAGTGCCTAATGCGCCTGCGCCGCGCGTTGGACGAGTTTGTCATCGACGGCATCGACACGACGCTGCCCCTGTTCAGGACCCTTGTCCGCAACCCGGACGTGCAGAACGGCCTTTACGACATCCACTGGCTAGAGCATTTCCTGGAAGATGGGGGCATGAAGGTCTGAGGCCGCGGGAGCCTGCGGCGGCCGCGGGCTCTGGCCTTCGGGCCGGCCGCGCGCGACACTGACGCCATGCATGATCCCACCCGCGTGGACATCACCCCCGAGATCCTGCTGAAGGCCTACGCGGCGGGCATCTTCCCGATGGCCGAGGATGCCCAGGATCCGACCCTCTACTGGGTCGAGCCGAAGGCGCGCGGCGTCCTGCCCCTCGACGGTTTCCGGGTCTCGCGGCGCCTCGCCCGGACCGTCCGGTTGGACCAGTTCGAGGTTCGGTGCGACACCGACTTCGCGGGTGTCATCGACGGCTGCGCCGCGCCCCGCCGGGACAGCGAGCGCACCTGGATCAACGGGCGCATCCGCGAACTCTACGGCGCCCTCTACGATCTCGGCTATGTCCACACCGTGGAGGTCTATGCCGGAGGGCGCCTGGTCGGCGGCCTGTACGGCGTATCGCTGGGCGCGGCCTTCTTCGGCGAGAGCATGTTCCACGAGGTGCGCGACGCCTCAAAGGTCGCCCTCGTCCACCTGATGGGACGCCTGCGCGCCGGGCATTACCGGCTTGCCGACACCCAGTTCGTCACCGAGCACCTCACGCAGTTCGGCGCCGAGGAACTCCCGCGCCACGTCTACAAGCGGCGGCTGGCCGAGGCCCTCGACCAGGCTGGCGACTGGAACGTCTGGCCCGGAGACGGTTCGGTGACGGGCGGACAGGTGCTCGACGCGCTGGGCGGCACCTAGCCTTCGAACGCACGCGCCAAAGGCGGGACAGTGAGCTGCCGATTTGAGTCGATGGCGTCGGCTCCGCCGTCTTTGCAGGCAGAGCGAAGCAATCCAGGCAGCACCACGCTGGTCGCCGGCGCGCTGCCCTCGGACACTTCGCTGCGCTCGTGATGACGGAGCGGCTGAAGCCGCCCGCCCCCTTCAACCGGACGCGGTCTGATCGCGCCTCAGCGGAACAGCGCGTCGAACAGGTTCTGCGGCTGCTGCGGCGGAGGCGGCGGAGCTGCCGCGGGGCCCTCGTTCGACGGGAAGAATTTGCGCGAGGGCTTCTGGCGGGGCTGGACCGGCACGCCGCGTGGCGCCTCCACATCCACCTGGCCGGCGGCGTTGAGCTGCTGCGCGGTCTTGGTGGCGTCCTTGCTCGGGCGCTTGGTCTTCTCGGGCTTTGCCGCCATGGCAGGAACGTCCTCCTGCTCCTTGGCCTCGGCGATCACGTCGCTGCCGCCCTTACAATCGACCAGCCACACGTCGTAGATCGGGTGCTCGATCGCGTGCAGGCCCGGGCTCGACGCGAACATCCATCCGGTGAAGATCCGGCGATACTTGTTGTCCAGGGTCACCTCGCCGACCTCCAGGAACGCCGTGGTCTTGGCGCTCTCGGTCGGTGGGCGGGTGTAGCAGACCCGCGGGGTCAGCTGCAGGGCGCCGAACTGCACCGTCTCGTCCACCGCCACCTCGAAGGAGACGATCCGGCCGGTGATCTTGTCGAGGCCGGAGAACACCGCGGTCGGGTTCTTGATCTTGTCGGCGGCGGCAGGGCCCGCGCAGAGGGCGAGCGCGAGGCTCGACATGAGCGCGCGGCGTGCGAGGGCGGTGATGCGGCTCAAGGCTCGGACCCCTAGACGAGGGTGGCCGGCCGCGCCTTCAGTTGCGCGGCGGACGATCGGGATTGGCCCGCCATGAACACCGGAACGGTGGCGGCAAAAGGGCGCCGGAGGCCGGTGTCGCGCCCTCTACTCGCCCGGCGTCCAGGAGACGTAGTCGCCGGTAGCCGCCGGCCGCTGCCCCCAGGACAGCTGCGAACCCGCCGGCCGGTACGCGTTCGGCGTGCCGGTCTGATTCTCGATGTGCGGCTTCTGCCACGCCTTCGGCTGGTAGTTCTCCTCGCTCGGGGCGAGATCGACGTTGTGGCAGAGCCAGCCGCGCCAGCCCGGAGGCACCTTCGACGCGTCGGCGTAGCCATTATAGACCACCCAGCGCCGCTCGGAGCCGACCGAGCGGTCGATGAGGGCGCCCTCGGCCTTGTAGTACTTGTTCCCGAACTCGTCTTCGCCGACGAAGATGCCGGTGCGCGCGGTCTGGAGCGCGAGGGAGACGGTCTGGCCGTTCCACCACGTGAAGACGCGCAGCAAAGTGTCCTTCAGCGCCATCGCCGATCCCGAAATCGTGCCGCGCCGCGGAGGCGCTTCTCGGCGCCGTTATGGTGACCGCGCGCGCGCGAGTCCAGCGGGCTGACGGAAGTGTCGCTCCCCGGCAACGCCTTCAGGGCGCATCGACGGATCGCTACAAGGTTCCCGAAAAAACGCTCGCCGGCCCCTGTGAATCTAAAATTTTCCCGATCCGATTCCCGAAAGCCGGAAGGACACTTATCCGCGCCGCGGACGATATCCACAGGCTTTTGCGAGCCGGCACAACATCTAGCGGGGAACAAGCGTGCCGAACACCACTTGTTGACGTGAGAGCAAAGGCGGCGGTAATCTCCCTGCATCGGTCGCACCCCTGGATTGTGGTGCGTTGGTCAGGGGCGACCGTTCCTAGATTTCGTTCGTGAGACCGAGCCACGACCCCCTGCCGGGCGTGTTCGGGCGCGAATCCCAATATTGGGCACAGACCCCGCTTCGCGCGGGTACGGGACCGTCGTGTCTCGTCGGGAGAGGTGTGTTTCATGCGGTTCGAGCGTCGCTACACCACGGCCGGCCAGTCGCCCTACGCCGGCATCCCGTTCCGCAAGGCGCTGAGCGAGATCCGCAACCCCGACGGGTCGGTGGTCTTCCGCCTCGACGGCATCGACGTGCCGGAGAGCTGGAGCAGGTGGCGAGCGACGTGCTCGCGCAGAAGTACTTCCGCAAGGCGGGCGTCCCGGCGCGGCTGCGCAAGATCGAGGAGAACGCGGTCCCGTCCTTCCTCTGGCGCTCCGTGCCGGATGAGGCGGCGTTGGCCGAGCTGCCGGAGGACGAGCGCTTCGTCTCCGAATCCTCGGCCACGCAGGTCTTCGACCGGCTCGCCGGCTGCTGGACCTACTGGGGCTGGAAAGGCGGCTACTTCTCGTCGGAGGACGACGCCTCGGCGTTCATGGACGAGCTGCGCTTCATGTTCGCCCGCCAGATGGTGGCGCCCAACTCGCCGCAATGGTTCAACACCGGCCTGCACTGGGCCTACGGCATCGATGGCCCGAGCCAGGGCCACTATTACTGCGACCCGCAGACCGGCGTGCTGACCAAGTCGGCCTCGGCCTACGAGCACCCGCAGCCGCATGCCTGCTTCATCCAGTCGGTTCAGGACGACCTCGTGAACGAGGGCGGCATCATGGACCTGTGGGTGCGTGAGGCGCGCCTGTTCAAGTACGGCTCGGGCACCGGCTCCAACTTCTCGATGCTGCGCGGCGAGAACGAGAAGCTCGGCGGCGGCGGCAAGTCGTCCGGCCTGATGAGCTTCCTCAAGATCGGCGACCGGGCGGCCGGCGCGATCAAGTCGGGCGGCACCACGCGCCGCGCCGCCAAGATGGTGATCGTCGATATCGACCATCCGGATATCGAGTCGTTCATCGACTGGAAGGTGAAGGAGGAGCAGAAGGTCGCCGCCCTGGTGACCGGCTCCAAGGTCGTCTCCAAGCACCTGAACTTGGTGATGAAGGCCTGCACCCAGTGCGAGGCCGAAGGCGACGCCTGCTTCGATCCCGAGCGCAACCCGGCGCTCAAGCGCGAGATCAAGGCCGCCCGCCGCGCCTCGGTGCCGGACGCCTACATCAAGCGCGTCGTGCAGTTCGCCCGCCAGGGCTTCACCAAGATCGATTTCCCCGTCTACGACACCGACTGGGATTCGGAGGCCTACCTCACGGTGGCCGGCCAGAACTCCAACAACTCGGTCTCGCTGACCGACGACTTCCTGCGCGCCGTCGAGGCGGATGCCGACTGGTCCCTCCAGGCCCGCACCACCGGCAAGGTCACCAAGACCCTGAAGGCCCGCGACCTCTGGGAGCGGATCGGCGAGGCCGCCTGGGCCTCGGCGGATCCGGGCCTGCACTTCAACACCACGATGAACGACTGGCACACCTGCCCGGCGGGCGGGCGGATCCGGGCCTCGAACCCGTGCTCCGAGTACATGTTCCTCGACGACACCGCCTGCAATCTCGCCTCGGCGAACCTGCTGACGATGTACGACCGGGAGACCAAGCGCTTCGACGTGGAGGCGTTCGAGCACCTCAACCGCCTCTGGACGGTGGTGCTCGAGATCTCGGTGATGATGGCGCAGTTCCCGTCGAAGGAGATCGCGGAGCTGTCCTACCGGTACCGGACGCTCGGTCTCGGCTACGCCAATATCGGCGGCCTGCTGATGACCATGGGCCTGCCCTACGATTCCGACGCGGGCCGGGCGCTGGCCGGCGCGCTCACCGCGATCATGACAGGCGTCGCCTACGCCACCTCGGCCGAGATGGCCGCAGAGCTCGGCACCTTCCCGGCCTACGAGGAGAATGCCGACGCGATGCTGCGGGTCATCCGCAACCATCGCCGGGCCGCGCATGGCGAAACCGAGGGCTACGAGTTCCTGAACGTGGCGCCGGTCGCCCTCGACCACGCCAACATCCCGCAGGCGGATCTGGGCGACCATGCCCGCGCCGCCTGGGACCGGGCGCTGAAGCTCGGCGAGGAGCACGGCTACCGCAACGCGCAGGCCACCGTGATCGCGCCCACCGGCACGATCGGCCTCGTGATGGACTGCGACACCACCGGCATCGAGCCCGACTTCGCCCTGGTGAAGTTCAAGAAGCTCGCCGGCGGCGGTTACTTCAAGATCATCAACCAAGCCGCTCCGGACGCCCTGCGGGCGCTCGGCTACCGTGAATCCGAGATCGCCGAGATCGAGGCCTACGCGGTCGGCCACGGCTCGATGGGCCAGGCGCCGGGCATCAACCCGACGACGCTGCGCGCCAAGGGTTTCACCGACGAGAAGATCGCCGCGGTGGAGAAGGGCCTCAAGTCGGCCTTCGACATCAAGTTCGTGTTCAACCGCTGGACGCTCGGCGACGACTTCCTGACCCAGACCCTGAAGGTCCCGGCCGAGAAGCTCGCGGACCCGACCTTCGAGCTGCTGCCGTTCCTCGGCTTCTCCAAGAAGGAGATCGAGGCCGCCAACACCCATATCTGCGGGGCGATGACCCTGGAGGGCGCGCCCTTCCTCAAGGTCGAGCACTACCCGGTCTTCGACTGCGCCAACCCGTGCGGCCGGATCGGCAAGCGCTACCTCTCGGTCGAGAGCCACATCCGCATGATGGCGGCGGCGCAGCCCTTCATCTCGGGGGCGATCTCCAAGACCATCAACATGCCGAACGACGCCACGGTCGAGGATTGCAAGGCGGCCTACCTGCTGTCGTGGCGCCTCGCCCTCAAGGCGAACGCCCTCTACCGCGACGGCTCCAAGCTGTCGCAGCCGCTCAACGCCGCCCTGATCTCCGATGAGGACGACGAGGCGGATGAGGGGATCGAGGCCCTGATCCAGGCACCGGCCGCCGCCAAGGCCGCCGCGGCCGCGGAGAAGATTGTCGAGCGGGTGATCGAGCGCGTCGAGCGGATCCGCTCCCGCGAGAAGCTGCCGGCCCGCCGGAAGGGCTACACCCAGAAGGCGGTCGTCGGTGGCCACAAGGTCTACCTGCGCACCGGCGAGTACGACGACGGCCGCCTCGGCGAGATCTTCATCGACATGCACAAGGAAGGCGCGACCTTCCGGAGCTTGATGAACAACTTCGCCATCGCGATCTCGCTCGGCCTCCAGTACGGCGTGCCGCTGGAGGAATACGTGGAGGCCTTCACCTTCACGCGGTTCGAGCCGGCCGGCTTCGTCCAGGGCAACGACGCGATCAAGAACGCGACCTCGCTCCTCGACTACGTGTTCCGCGAGCTGGCGGTCTCGTATCTCGGCCGCGCCGACCTCGCCCATGTCAGCCCCGCCGAGATCGGCGGCACGGTGATCGGCGGCGGCGAGAGCGGCGACACGACCCGTGAGGGTCCGAAGCCGGCGCCGGCCTCCTCGGTCGTCTCCCGCGGCCTGCTCCGCGGCTCGGCCGATCGGCTCACCCTGATCCAGGGCGGCCCGGCCGGCGGCAACCTGGGTGTCGGTGCGGCGAGCGCCGGCCAGTCGGCCCCGGCCGGCGGCACGGTCCACGCGATCCGCGGCAGCACGGCGCTGAAGGCCGAGCCGGCTTTGGCCGGACAGGCCGAGACGATCGCCGACTCCCTCCCCTTCGCCAAGGCGGAACGGACGGTCGCCGACCGCCGTGCCGAGGCGAAGATGAAGGGCTACGTCGGCGAGGCCTGCCCGGAATGCGCGAACTTCACGCTGGTCCGGAACGGCACCTGCCTGAAGTGCGACACCTGCGGGAGCACCACCGGCTGCTCGTAAACCGGATATCGGTGCCCTCGGGCGGGGCGGTGACCGCGCTGCCCGACGGTGACCGGTAGCCCCTTACGGGAGATCGATGGGCCGGCTTGCTCCTCGCGGCAAGTCGGCCCTTCCGCGTTCAAGGCACAGGGTGCGCTTCGGGGGCCGAGGCCAACCGAACGCCGTCGTTCCGGGGCGCCGCAGGCGAGCCCGGAACCCAGAACCGCGACGCGTGCGCAGCATGGCGTCGTCGACGGTTCTGGATTCCGGGCCCTGCTGCGCAGTCCCGGAATGACGTGCTCGCGGCCGCGTCGTGCTTTGCGAGCGGAGCGCGTCACACGCGCCAAACGCTCTGACCGGATTCCGCCTCGGGCCGCCCTGCGGCCTGCACACGCGACACCGATCCTTCTGTCTCATCTGAATACAGCATCCGCCTACCCGCCGTTGCCCTTATGCAGTAGCGTCAGGACGCCATTGGGCCGGCGAGACCGGCTGGATCATCCTTCCGAGACGAGGGCTGCATGCGTTCCGGCGACACCAAGACAGATCGTTGCGGCTCCACCCGGCGGACACTCCTCCGGGCCGGCCTCTCGGCCGCCGCCTTCGGAGCGCCTCTGATCCGGTCGGGCGCCGCGCGCGCCGAGGCGGGCGAGCTGCGTATCGCGAAGCAGCCCGGCCTGTCCTACCTGCCGGCCGTGATCGCCGAGAAGCTCGGCCTCGTGGAGAAGCACGCCAAGGCTGCCGGGATCGACAACCTCCGGGTGACGTGGACGCGCCTGACCAATGGCGGCGCCAGCAACGACGCGCTGCTGTCCGGCGGCGTCGACATGGTGATCAGCGGCGGTCCCAACATGCTGATCATGTGGGGCAAGACGAGCGGGCGAGTGAAGGGTGTCGTGGCGACCGGCGCCCTGCCGATGAAGCTCGTCACCAACAACCCGAACGTGAAGACGCTGGCGGATTTCGGACCGGCCGACCGGATCGCGGTCCCGACCATCCGGGTCGGAACGCAGCCCGTGGTGCTGGGGATCGCCGTCGAGAAGGAGTTCGGGGCCGGCGCCCTGGAGAAGTTCAACGCGATGACCGTCGGCATGGGGCATCCCGACGCGATGATCGCGCTCCAGAACAAGAACAACGGCGTCACCGCGCACTTCTCGCAGCCGCCGTATCAGGACCAGGAGCTCGCCATGTCGGGCGTCCACGAGGTCCTCGACTCGGTCGCGGTGATGGGCGGCCCCCTGACCAACGGCTGCGTCTACAGCACGACGACCTTCCACGACGCCAATCCGAAGGTCATCGCGGCGTTCGTCGGCGCGATCAAGGAGGCCATCGCCCTGATCGACACGGACAAGCCGGCCGCGGCCAGGATCTACCTGGAGGTCAACAAGGAGAGCATCTCGGCGGACGCCCTCGCGGCCCTGATCGCGCGGCCCGGCATGGTGTTCTCCGCGGCGCCGCAAAACCTGCTCCCGGCCGCGCAGTTCTTCTCGCGCGCCGGCTACATTAAGCAGAAGCCGACCAGCTGGAAAGAGTTCTTCTTCGGCGAGGTTCACGATCTCCCCGGAAGCTGAGAACGACCGGGCGCGTCAATCAGGTTTCTGCCGGAGGGCCGTTCACCGAGGCCCGCGCCGACATCACGTGCGCCGACGACGTGCTTCGCGCGGCCGGTAGGGACGGTCGGCACGGCCCAATCCTAATGCCACCCTTATAAGATCCGCCCCGTCCCCGCCTCGAACCCTAACGCGGTTCGGGGCCACTGTCCGGGTTGGCCGGAACCGATCGCGGAGCCTCCGCGGCCGGTCCGCCGAACCGGACCCGACCACCATGCTCGACATCGTCTTCCTCGCGGGGGGACTCGCCTTCTTCGCTGCCGCGGCCGGCTACGCCGCGGCTTGCGAGCGGCTGTGAGCGAGGCCGCCATGAGCCTCGACCTCGCCCTCGGCGCCTGCGTCACCGCCGGCCTCCTCGTCTACCTCACCTACGCCCTCGTCCGCCCCGAGCGGTTCTGAGCGGCTGCGCACGGACCTCCCCATGAACCTCAACGGCTGGATCCAGATCGCGCTCTACTGCGCGGTCGTTCTGGCGCTCGTGAAGCCCCTCGGATCGTACATGACCCGGGTCTTCACCGGAGAGCGCACCTTCCTGTCGCCCGTGCTCGGCCCCGTCGAGCGCGGGCTCTACCGCGTGTCGGGCATCGATGACCGTCAGGAGCAGCACTGGCTCGCCTATACCGGCGCCGTCATCCTGTTCCACGTGCTGGGCTTCGCGGTGCTCTACGCGATCCTGCGGCTGCAGGCGGTGCTGCCGCTCAACCCGGCCGACCAGTCCGCGGTGGCGCCGGACCTCGCGTTCAACACGTCGACCAGCTTCATCACCAACACCAACTGGCAGTCCTACGGCGGCGAGACCACGCTGTCGTACCTGACCCAGATGCTGGGGCTGACGCACCAGAACTTCCTGTCGGCGGCGACCGGCATCGCGGTGGCGGTGGCGCTGATCCGGGGCTTCGCCCGGGCCTCCACCGGCACGATCGGCTCGTTCTGGGTCGATGTGACCCGCGCGAACCTCTACGTGCTGCTGCCGATCTGCATCCCCTACACGCTGTTCCTGGTCTGGCAGGGGATTCCGCAGACGCTCGGTGCCTACGCCGACGCCACCACACTGGAAGGTGCCAAGCAGACGATCGCGCTCGGACCGGTGGCGAGCCAGGTGGCGATCAAGATGCTCGGCACCAATGGCGGCGGATTCTTCAACGCCAACGCCGCGCACCCGTTCGAGAACCCGACTGCCCTGTCGAACTTCGTCCAGATGGTCTCGATCTTCGTAATCGGCGCCGCGCTCTCCAACGTCTTCGGCCGCATGGTCGGCGACGAGCGCCAGGGCTGGGCGATCCTCGGCGCCATGGGGATCCTGTTCCTCGCGGGCGTCGCCGTCACTTACTGGGCTGAGGCCAGCGGCAGCTCCGTCCTCAACAGCTTCGGGCTGACCGGCGGCAACATGGAGGGCAAGGAGACCCGCTTCGGCATCGCGGCCTCCGCGCTGTTCGCCGTCATCACGACCGCGGCCTCCTGCGGCGCGGTCAACGCCATGCACGACTCGTTCACGGCGCTCGGCGGCCTGATCCCGCTGCTCAACATGCAGCTCGGCGAGATCATTATCGGCGGTGTCGGCGCCGGCCTCTACGGCATGCTGATCTTCGTGATCGTGGCGATCTTCGTGGCGGGCCTGATGGTCGGCCGCACCCCTGAATACCTCGGCAAGAAGATCGAGGCGAAGGAGGTGAAGATGGCCATGCTCGGCATCCTCTGCCTTCCGCTGATGATGCTGGGCTTCACGGCGCTGGCGACCGTCCTGCCGGCGGGCCTCGCCGGCCCGGCCAATGCCGGCCCGCACGGCTTCACCGAGATCCTCTACGCCTACACCTCGGCGGCGGCCAACAACGGCTCGGCCTTCGGCGGGCTCACGGCCAACACGCTGTTCTACAACAGCACGCTTGCCATCGGCATGCTGGTGGGGCGGTTCTTCGTGAAGATCCCGGTGCTCGCCATCGCGGGCTCGCTCGCCGCGAAGAAGCGGGTCCCGGCCTCGGCGGGCACGTTCCCGACCCATGGCGGTCTGTTCGTCGGGCTTTTGGTCGGCGTGATCCTGATCATCGGCGGCCTGACCTTCTTCCCGTCCCTGGCGCTGGGCCCCGTGGTCGAGCACCTTGCGGGCGCGGCCGGCCAGACCTTCGCGACCGGGGGCTGAGATGCCGCGCGCCCTCCCCGCCCGGCGCCTGCCGCGCCATCACCTCGTGCTGCACCGGCAGCCGCGGCGGAGCGACCGCGCCCAGGCGGTGCGGACGTCCGATCTCGTGCTGGCGCTCCTCGGCGTCGTCCTGCTCGGCGGATTCGCCCTGCTGGCGGCTTACGCGCTGACCCTCGGCGTCGTGGGCTGAGCCTCTCTGCCGTCATCACGAGCGCAGCGGAGCGTCCCACGGCGGCTCGACGCCTCCGGACACAGCGCGGCTCTGGATTGCTTCGCTCCGCTCGCCAGGACGGCAGCCTCTCTTCCATCTCTCCTCCGGACATCTCCCATGTCGCGTCAGACATCATCCCTGTTCAGCGCCGCCCTGGTCGGGCCGGCCCTCCTCGGCTCGGTTCGAAAGCTCGATCCGCGCGCCATGATCCGAAACCCGGTCATGTTCGTGGTCGAGGTCGTGGCCCTCCTCACCACCGTGCTGTTCGCCCGTGACCTCCTCACCGGCGGCAGCGACCTCGCGTTCTCCGGCCAGATCATCCTCTGGCTGTGGTTCACCCTGATCTTCGCCAACTTCGCCGAGGCCCTCGCGGAGGGGCGCGGCAAGGCCCAGGCCGACAGCCTGCGGCGGACCCGCACCGAGATGACGGCCAAGCGCCTCACCGGCCAGGGCCTCGCCTACGAGACGGTGCCGGGCACGACCCTGAAGGTCGGCGACGTGGTGCTGGTTGAGGCCGGTGACCTGATCCCCTCCGACGGCGAGGTGATCGAGGGCGTGGCCTCCGTCAACGAGGCCGCCATCACCGGCGAATCCGCCCCGGTGATCCGCGAATCCGGCGGCGACCGCTCGGCGGTGACCGGCGGCACGCAGGTCCTCTCCGACCAGATCAAGGTCCGCATCACGGCGGCAGCGGGCTCGACCTTCGTCGACCGCATGATCGCCCTGGTCGAGGGCGCCGCGCGCCAGAAGACGCCGAACGAGATCGCCCTCAACATCCTGCTGGCCGGCCTGACGCTCGTGTTCGTCTTCGCGGTGGCCTCGATCCCGAGCTTCGCGAGCTACGCGGGCGGCGCGATTCCGGTGATCGTCCTCGTCGCCCTGTTCGTCACCCTGATCCCGACGACCATCGGCGCGCTGCTCTCGGCGATCGGAATCGCCGGCATGGACCGGCTTGTCCGCTTCAATGTGCTCGCCATGTCGGGGCGCGCCGTCGAGGCGGCGGGCGACGTCGACACCCTGCTCCTCGACAAGACCGGCACGATCACGCTCGGCAACCGGCAGGCCACGGAGTTCCGCCCGGTTTCCGGCGTGTCGGAGCGGGACCTCGCCGATGCGGCGCAGCTCGCCTCCCTGGCCGACGAGACGCCGGAGGGCCGCTCGATCGTGGTGCTCGCCAAGGAGACGTACGGGCTCCGGGCCCGCGACATGGCCGCGCTGAACGCCACCTTCGTGCCGTTCACCGCCCAGTCGCGCATGTCCGGCGTCGATCTGGACGGCTCGTCCATCCGCAAGGGTGCGGTAGATTCGGTCATCGCTTCCGTGTCGGCGCAGCCCATGGCCACCCACGGCTCCAACGCTGCCCTGGCGTTCCGTCCGGAAGCCGAGAGCGGATTCGTGACCGAGATCCGATCCATCGCGGAGGCGATCGCCAAGGCCGGCGGCACGCCGCTGGCGGTCGCCCGCGACGGGCGGCTGCTCGGCGTGATCTACCTCAAGGACATCGTGAAGGGCGGCATCCGCGAGCGCTTCGCGGAACTGCGCCAGATGGGCATCCGCACCGTGATGATCACGGGCGACAACCCGATGACCGCGGCGGCGATCGCCGCCGAGGCCGGCGTCGATGACTTCCTCGCCCAGGCCACGCCGGAGGACAAGCTCGCGCTGATCCGCAAGGAGCAGGCGCAGGGCAAGCTCGTCGCCATGTGCGGCGACGGCACCAACGACGCCCCGGCGCTGGCCCAGGCCGACGTCGGCGTCGCCATGAACACCGGCACGGTGGCGGCCCGCGAGGCCGGCAACATGGTCGATCTCGACAGCGACCCGACCAAGCTCATCGAGATCGTCGGCATCGGCAAGCAGCTGCTGATGACCCGCGGCGCGCTCACGACCTTCTCGATCGCCAACGACGTCGCGAAGTACTTCGCCATCATCCCGGCGATGTTCCTGGGGCTGTACCCGCAGCTGCAGGCGCTCAACGTGATGCACCTCGCCTCGCCGCAGAGCGCGATCCTGTCAGCGATCATCTTCAACGCGCTGATCATCGTGGCGCTGATCCCGCTGGCCCTGCGCGGCGTCACCTACCGCGCCGTCGGCGCGGCCGCGCTGCTGCGCCGGAACCTGCTGATCTACGGGCTCGGCGGCGTCCTCGTGCCCTTCGTCGGCATCAAGGCGATCGACCTCGCCGTCAGCGCCCTCCACCTCGCCTGATCCGGTCCCACGGAGACCCGCCATGCTCAGACAGCTTCGCCCCGCCCTGGTCCTGCTCACCGCGCTGACGGTGATCACCGGCCTCGCCTACCCTCTCGCCATGACCGGCCTCGCGGGGGCGATCTTCCCCGCCAAGGCCGCCGGAAGCCTGATCGAGCGCGACGGCGCGGTGATCGGCTCAAGCCTGATCGGCCAGACCTTCACCAGTGCCGGCTACTTCCACGGCCGGCCCTCGGCCACGACGGCGCCGGATCCCGCTGACGCCTCCAAGACGGTGCCGGCGCCCTACAACGCGGCCAATTCCTCCGGCTCGAATCTCGGCCCGACAAGCGCGGCTTTGGCCGAGCGGGTGAAGGGCGATGTCGATGCGCTCAAGGCCGAGAACGCGAATGCCCCGGTGCCGGTCGACCTCGTGACGACCAGCGGGTCCGGCCTCGACCCGGACATCTCGCCCGAGGCCGCCTACTTCCAGGTTCCCCGGGTCGCCAAGGCCCGCAACATCCCGGAGGAGCGCGTGCGCGACCTCGTGACGTCGCGCATCGAGGGCCGCATGCTCGGTATTCTGGCTGAGCCGCGTGTCAACGTCCTGGCGCTGAACTTGGCGGTCGACGGGCTCGCCGCTCGCTGAGGCGAGTCTGACATTCTGTCGGAACACCCCGTCAGACCGGATCGCTGTCGATTGGCCTGACGGACATGGCGCGTGAGGTTCAATCGCTTGGACGGACCTCGAAACGGCGTGTTGCTAATTCCGCTTCGTCTTTGCGAGCGAAGCGAAGCAATCCAGCAGCGCCACGTCCACCGGCGTCCCGCTGCCCTGGGTTGCTTCGCTTTGCTCGCAATGACGCGACGATTCCGCGCTGGCCGCGGCGTTTTGCTAAGATGGCGATCATGCCCGAGACCGGCCGCGACCCTGCCCGTCCCTCGCCCGATGCCCTGCTCGAAGCGGTGCGCCGGGAGGAGCGGACGCGCGGCCGGCTCAAGGTCTTCCTCGGCGCCGCCCCCGGCGTCGGCAAGACCTACGAGATGCTGACCATCGGCCGGGCCCGGCTGAAGGCCGGGCTCGACGTCGTGGTCGGGGTGGTCGAGACGCACGGCCGCGCCGAGACCGAGGCGCTGCTCGACGGATTCGAGATGATCCCGCGTCGGGCGGTGCCGTATCACGGCACCGTGCTGGAGGAGATGGACCTCGACGCGCTGCTCGCCCGCCGGCCGGCTCTGGTGCTGGTCGGCGAGCTCGCCCACACCAACGCGCCGGGCTCGCGTCACCCGAAGCGCTTCCAGGACGTCGAGGAATTGCTCGATGCCGGCATCGACGTCCTGACGACGCTCAACATCCAGCACGTCGAGAGCCTCAACGACGTGGTTGCGTCGATCACCCGCATCCGGGTGCGCGAGACGGTGCCGGACGGCGTCCTCGACCGGGCCGACGACATCGAGGTGGTAGACCTCAACCCCGACGACCTGATTCAGCGTCTGAAGGACGGCAAGGTCTACGTCCCGACCCATGCCGAGCGCGCCCTGAAGCATTACTTCTCCCGCGGCAACCTGACGGCTTTGCGCGAGCTGGCGCTCCGGCGCACCGCCGATCGCGTCGACGACGAGCTCCTCAGCCATATGCGGGCCAACGCCATCGCGGGCCCCTGGGCCGCCGGTGAGCGCGTGCTGGTCTGCGTGAACGAGGATCCGCGTTCCTCCGGCCTCGTGCGCTACGCAAAGCGCCTGGCCGACCGCCTGCACGCACCCTGGACGGCGCTCTCGATCGAGGGCGCGCGGGCGGCCGCCCTGAACGAGGTGCAGCGCGACCGCATCGCCGAGGCCCTGCGGCTCGCCGATCGGCTCGGCGGCGACGCCGTCACCCTGCCGGGCGGACGCCGGATCGCCGACGACGTGCTCGACTATGCACGCTCCGCCAACGTCAACCACATCGTCGTCGGCAAGGCGAACCGGTCGTGGCTGTTCGAGCTCGTGAACGGCTCGGTGGTGCACGATCTCGTGCGGCGCAGCGGCAATATCAGCGTGCACGTGGTCCCCGGCGAGGCCGTGCCGGCCGAGACGCCGCCGCGCCGCGCCGTGGCTTTGGCCGCTCCGCGGTCCAGCTTCGAGGCGCGGCCCTATGTCATCGCCCTGGCGGCGGTCGCCGCGGGACTCGGCGCGGCGATCCTCGCCCAGCCCTATGCGGGCGTCGAGAATGCCGATCTCTTCCTGCTGACCGCTGTCGTCGCGGTCGCGGTGCGCTGGGGGCTCGGGCCGGCCCTCGCCGCCGTGGTGGCGGGCTCGCTCGCCTATAACTTCTTCTTCCTGCCGCCGGTCTACACGCTGACCATCGCCGACCCGACCAACGTCGCCGCCTTCCTGCTGTTCACGCTGGTGGCGGTGCTGGTCTCGAATCTCGCCGCCCGCGCTCGCCGGGTGGCGGTGGTCAGCCAGGGCCGCGCGCGGGCCACCGAGCGGCTGTTCGGCTTCTCGCGCAAGCTCGCCGCCTGCGGGACCCTCGGCGACGTGCTCTGGGCCACCTGCGCCCAGGTCGCCGCGATGCTGAAGGTGCGCGTGGTCCTCCTGCTGCCCGAAGGCCAGGCCGTGACGGTCCGGGCCGGCTACCCGCCCGAGGACATGCTCGGCGAGGCCGACCTCGCGGCCGCGCAATGGGCCTTCGCCAACGACCGGCCCGCGGGCCGCGGCGCCGACACGCTGCCCGGCGCCAAGCGCCTGTTCCTGCCGATGCGGACCGGGCGCGGTACGATCGGGGTGATCGGCCTCGATTCCGACGGCACCGGACCGATCCTGTCGCCGGAGGGCCGCCGCCTCCTCGACGCCCTGGCCGACATGGGCGCGCTCGCCATCGAGCGGGTTCGGCTTGTGGAGGATCTCGACCGGGCCGAGCGCGCCGCGGAGACGGACCGCCTGCGCCAGGCGCTGCTGACCTCGATCAGCCACGACCTGCGCACGCCCCTCGCCTCGGTTCTGGGCGCGGCGAGCACGCTGCGCGACCTCGAGGCGGCGCTGCCCGCGGACGCGAAGGCGGAGCTGCTGGCGACGATCATCGAGGAGTCGGAGCGGCTCAACCGCTTCATCGCGAACCTTCTCGACATGACCCGATTGGAGGCCGGCGCGGTGGCGCCGAACCTCTCCGCCCAGGACGTGGCCGAGACCATCGATACCGCCCTGCGCCGTACGCAGAAGATCCTCGCCGACCACCGCGTCGCCGTGGCGGTGGATCCCGACCTGCCGGCGGTGGCGCTCGACCCGGTCCTGTTCGAGCAGGTTTTGGTCAACCTCCTCGACAACGCCGCGAAATACGCGCCCGGAGGCTCGACCGTGACGGTCCGAGCGCGGCGGGAGGGCGACCGGGTCCGGATCGCCGTGCTGGACGAGGGCGACGGCCTGCCCGAGGCGGATGTCGAGCGGGTGTTCGACAAGTTCTACCGCGTCCGGAAGGGCGACCGGGTCCGGGCCGGAACCGGGCTGGGGCTCGCCATCTCCCGCGGCTTCGTCGAGGCGATGGGCGGGACCGTCACGGCCGCGAACCGGCGCGACCGAAGCGGCGCCTGCTTCACCATCGCTCTGCCGGTTCCCGCCCGCAGCGCGCCCAGGGACATCGCCGCATGAGTCCGAAGGTTCTGGTCGTCGACGACGAGCCGCCGATCCGCAAGCTCCTGCGCATGGGCCTCGCCACGCAGGGCTACGCCGTCCTGGAAGCGCCCGATGCTGGGTCCGCCCTGGCGCTGCTCGGCCGCGAGGGCGTCGATCTGGTGATCCTCGACCTCGGCCTGCCCGACATGCGCGGTCACGACCTGCTGCGGACGATTCGGGCGAGTCATCCCGACCTGCCCGTCGTCGTGTTGTCGAGCCGCGACGACGAGGGCGGCAAGGTCGAGGCGCTGGATCTCGGTGCCAACGACTACGTGACCAAGCCGTTCGGCATGGCGGAGCTTCTGGCGCGCCTGCGTGCCGCCATGCGGCACCAGCTCGCCGCCCGGGGCGAGCGACCGATCTTCCGCGTCGACAACCTCTCGGTCGATCTGATCCGGCGCATCGTCAAGATCGACGAAGCCGAGGTGAAGCTGACACCCCGGGAATACGATTTCCTGCGCGTCCTGGTGCTGCATGCCGGCAAGGTGCTGACGCACGCCCAGCTCATGCGCTCGGTCTCGTCCTCGTCCGACCCGCAATACCTGCGCGTCTACGTGCGCCAGCTTCGCCAGAAGCTGGAGGCGGATCCCGAGCGTCCCCGAATCTTGCTGACCGAGACCGGCGTCGGCTACCGCCTGCGCGCGCCCGACGACGAGCCGGCGCCGCGCGCCGCCGACGGCGCGGCCGCGCCCTGACCCCGAGGATCGGATGAAGCTTCTGAGCACCGGCAGCCCCGCGCGATGACGGTGGACGAACTCCTCGCGCCGTCCGACGTACTCGTCGGCCTCCGCGCCGCCACCAAGAACGCGTTGCTCGAAGACCTGGCCCGGCGCGCCGCGGCGGCCCTCGGCATCGGCCCGGACGCGATCTTGCCGGCGCTCGCCCGACGTGAGCATTTGGGCTCGACCGGGATCGGCGACGGCATCGCGCTGCCCCATGCCCGGCTCGAGGCCGTCTCCCGGCCGTACGGGATCCTCGCCCGCCTGCGCGAGCCGATCGATTTCGAGGCGGTCGGCGACAACCCGGTCGATCTCGTCTTCCTGCTGCTCCTGCCCGCGCCCGCCCGGCACGAGCCGCTGAACGCCCTCGCCTGCGTGGCGCGGCGTCTGCGCGATCCCGAGACCGCGGCGGCGCTGCGCGGCGCCCGGGACGCGGCGGCCCTCTACGCGGCGGTGACCGGCGGGTAGCGCAGCGGATCGCCGGTGCGCCGGTTGTCGTAGACGCATTCGCCGGCCACCCAGGTCGCCCGCACGGTGCGGTGGTCGCCGAGGATCATCAGGACGAAGAGCAGCTCCTCGATGTCCCGGCAGGTCCCGGTGCGGAAGCCGAGGAGCGGGGTCGCGGCGAGGTCGAGGACGCAGAGATCGGCCTCGTAGCCCGGGGCGATACGGCCGATCCGGTCGTCGAGGCGCAGGGCTTCCGCCCCGCCCAGGGTGGCGAGCCAGAAGGCCCGCAGCGCGTCGAGCTTGGTCCCCTGCAGGGCGGCGACCTTGTAGGCGTCGCCCAGCGTCTTCAGCAGCGACAGGGTCGTGCCGGCCCCGACATCCGTGCCGAGGCCGACCCGCACCGGCCGCCGCGGATCCTGCGCGTCGAACAGGCGGAACAGGCCGCTGCCGAGAAAGCCGTTCGAGGTCGGGCAATGGGCGAGCGCCGCCCCCGCCTGGTGACAGGTGCAGAGATCGTCCTCGCCGACATGGATCGCGTGGCCGAAGACCGAGCGCGGCCCGACCAGTCCCGCGCGGGCGTAGACGTCGAGGTAGCTCGCCCGATCCGGGAACAGGTCCATCACCCAGGCGACCTCGTCGGTGGTCTCGTACAGGTGGGTCTGCAGGAAGAGACCATCATGCTCGGCGAGCAGTGCGCCGGCGGCGTCGAGCTGCGCCTGCGTGCAGGAGGGGGCGAAGCGCGGCGTCACGGCGTAGAGCTGGCGGCCCCGCCCGTGCCAGCGCGCGATCAGGGCCCGGCTCTCGTCGTAGCCGCGCTGGGCCGTGTCGAGCAGGGCCGCGGGGGCGTTGCGGTCCATCAGCACCTTGCCGGCGACCATCCGGGTGTTGAAGCGCTCGGATTCGGCGAAGAACGCCTCCACCGAGCCGGGATGGACCGTGCAGTAGACCGCCGCCGTGGTTGTGCCGGCGCCCAGGATCTCGCGGAAGAACAGCTTCGCGACCCGCTCGGCATGGGCCTGATCGGCGAATTCCAGCTCGGCCGGGAAGGTGTACTTGTCGAGCAGGCCAGCAGCTGCTCGCCGTACGACGCGATCATCTGAAGCTGCGGATAGTGGACGTGCGTGTCGATCAGGCCCGGCAGGATCAGGGCGTTCGCGTATTCCGTGACCGGCACGCCCTCGGGCACGCGGCCGATCGTGTCCGCGTAGGGGCCGAACGCCGCGATCCGGCCGCCCTCGATCAGGATCAGCGCGTCCTCGATGTGATGCAGGCAGCCCTCGGCCAGGAACGGGTTTCCGGTGAGGCTCGCGGCGCGTCCCCGCAAGGCTGCGGACCGCATCGGCTGGGCGGAGGCGGCGCCGGCCATCAATGGGCCCCGCCGGTCTCGACGAACTTGAACAGGAACACGGCCGCGATCACCCAGACGATCGGCTTCACGTCCCGGGCGCGGCCGGCGAGGAGCTTGAGCGCCGCGTAGGTGATGAAGCCGCACGAGACGCCGGTGGCGATCGAGTAGGTGAAGGGCATCAGCAGCGCCGTCACGCAGGCCGGCACGACCTCGGTGAGATCGTCCCAGTCGAGCTCCACCAGCTCGCGCAGCATCAGGCAGGCCACGTAGAACAGGGCCGGCGCCGTGGCGTAGGGCGGGACCGCGGCGGCCAGCGGGGCGAAGAACAGGCAGGCCAGGAACAGCACCGCCACCGTCGCGGCGGTCAGGCCGGTGCGGCCGCCCTCCTCCACCCCGGAGGCGCTCTCGAGGTAGGCGGTGGTGCTCGATGTCCCGAGGAGCGAGCCCGCGAAGACCGCGGCGGAATCGGCCATCAGCGCCCGGTCGAGACGGCGCATCCGGCCCTCGGTCAGCAGCCCGGCGCGGCCCGCCACGCCCATCAGCGTGCCGGTGGCGTCGAACAGCTCGACGAGGAACAGCACCAGGATCACATTGAGCAGCCCTGCCGAAAGGGCACCCGTGATGTCCAGGGCGAACAGCGTCGGGGCGAGCGAGGGCGGCAGGGAGACGATGCCCTGGAAGGTGTTGCCCGCGAAGACGAAACTCAGCACCGTCACGGTCAGGATGCTGGAGAGCAGCGCCGCCCGCACCTTCCGGGCGGACAGTACGGCGACCATCAGGAAGCCGATGACCGCCAGAATGGCCTCGGGCTTGTGCAGGTCGCCCAGGGTAACGAAGGTCGCCGGGCTCGCCGCGACCAGGCCGGCGTTCTTGAGCGCGATGATCGCCAGGAACAGACCGATGCCCACCGTGATGGCGATGCGCATCGAGGACGGGATCCCGTCGACGATGAGCGCCCGCAGGCCGGTGAGCGTGACCACCAGGAAGCACAGGCCGGAGATGAACACCGCGCCCAGCGCCGCCTGCCACGAGAAGCCCAGGCCCTGCACCACGACGTAGGTGAAGTAGGCGTTGAGTCCCATCCCCGGCGCGAGGGCGATCGGATAATTGGCGTAGAGCGCCATGATCATCGAGCCGAGCGCCGCCACCGGCAGGTGGCCACGAAGACCGCGCCTCGGGGCATGCCGGCATCCGCCAGGATGCTCGGATTGATGAAGACGATATAGACCATCGTCAGGAAGGTGGTCAGGCCGGCGAGCAGCTCGGTGCGCACGCTCGTGCCGTGCTCGGCGAGCCGGAAGGTGCGCTCGAGAAATCCGGAAGCGCCCGGGGCCGGCGGAGCCACGTCGCGCTTCAGGTCCATTCCTGACCCCCGCCTCGTCCGGCCGCCACGGCCCGGTAGATCCTGTCGGCCGCGAAGGGCGTAGCGGTGAGCCGGATGCCGGTCGCGTCGCGGATGGCGTTGCCGAGCGCCGCCGCGACGGGATTGAAGGGCGATTCGCTCATCGACTTGGCGCCGAGCGGGCCGACGCTGTCGTGGGTTTCGGCGAACAGCACCTCGGTGTCCGGCACGTCGGCGCAGGCCGGGATGTGGTAGTCGCGGAACGCCTGTGTCACGACCTGCCCCGTCGCGTCGATCCGGACATCCTCGTAGAGCGCCGCGCCGATCGCCTGCGCGACACCGCCCTCGACCTGGCCGCGGCACTGCATCGGATTGATGACGCGGCCGGCATCGGCGGCGTGGACGCTCCTCAGGATCCGGACTTCGCCGCTGACCGGGTGGACGGCGACCCGGAAGCCCTGAACGTTGAACGACACCGAGCGCGGCGTGCCGTCCGCGCGGCCCGGCGCGTCGAGCGGGCCGAGAGCCGCGAGCCGAAGCGATCCGTTCGCCGTCACCACGGTCTCGCCGGTGAGGCGGCAGGTCTCCGGGGCCGTACCCGACATGTCCGCGGCCCGCGCCCGGATCCCTGTCGCGAGCGCCTCGGCGGCGCGGAGCGTCGCGAGGCCCGCCACCACCGTGCCGGTGCTGCCGTACGCGCCTGTATCGTGGCCGACCGCATCGGTGTCCGCGCCGGCGACGCGCACGCGCTCCGGGGCGACGTTCAGCGCCGAGGCCGCGATCTGCCGGTGCACCGTGCTGGTGCCGTTGCCGAATTCGGCCGTGCCGACCCGGACGGTGTAGTGCCCGTCGGCGTCGAGGCTGACCCGCGCGTCGGCGTGATGGCCACGGGGCGGGATCGTGTCGATCATCGCCATCGCCATGCCGGTCCCGCTGAGCCAGCCGGGCTCCGGCTCCGGCCCGGGATCGGCCCGCAGGGCGTCCTCGACCAGGGTCAGACACTGGTCGAGGCCGTAGCTGCCGAACACCACGTCGTGCGGCTCCAGACTGTTCGAGACCATGGCGTCGCCGGGCTTCACGGCATTGATCCGGCGCAGGGCGAACGGATCGATCCCGAGGCCGCGGGCGACCTCGTCCAGCGCGGATTCGAGGGCGAAGATCGTCTGGCTGAGGCCGTAGCCCCGGAAGGCGCCGGATGGCAGCGTATGAGTATAGACCGCGTAGCCGTCGACCCGCTTGTTCGGGCAGGCGTAGGCGGCCAGAACCTCGTTGCAGCCGTGGTGGATCACGCCGCCCGCGTGATTGCCGTAGGCCCCCGTGTCGGACAGGACGTCGAGGCTGATCGCCGTCAGGGTCCCGTCCCGGCGAGCGCCGATTTTCACGGCCACGCGCATCGGGTGGCGGGTCGTGGTCGCGGTGAACTGCTCCTGGCGGGTTAGCTCCCAGCGCACCGGACGGCCGGTCCGCAGGACCGCCAGGGTGACGAGATCCTCGGTCAGCATCTCCTGCTTGCCGCCGAAGCCGCCGCCGACCCGGCCGCACAGGACACGCACCGCGTCCCGCTCAAGGCCGAACAGGTCGCAGAGGGCGTCGCGAGTCAGGAACGGGACCTGCGTGCTCGTGCGGAGCGTCAGGCGCCCGTCCTCGGCACGCCAGCCGAGGCAGCCATGCGTCTCGAGGGCTGCGTGCTGGACGCGCTGCGAATGGAATGTGTCCGTGTAGACGAAATCGGCCGCAGCGAAGGCCGCCTCCACATCGCCGACCTCGCCGTGCACCTCCGCGGCGAGGTTCGGGTGAAGCCCGTGCGGCCGGGCGTCCTCACCCGGCCGGTCGCGCGGATCGTGGACCCACGGCGCGTCGTCCGCCAGGGCGCGATCGGGGTCGAGGAGCGCCGGGCGGACCTCGTAGGTCACGCGCAGGGCCCGGCAGCCGGCCTCCGCGGCGGCCTCGGTCTCGGCGACCACGGCCGCGACCCGCTGCCCGACGAAGCGCAGGATCGGGTCGAGGACGCGGGTATCTGCTGCGTCGTCCCGCGGATCCTGGTGGCGGCCGGTGGAGAACCGGCCCGGCGGCGCGTCCGCATGGGTCAGCACCGCGACCACGCCCGGGACGGCGCGCGCCGCCGCGTCGCCGATCGCCACGACGCGGGCATGGGCGTGCGGCGAGCGCAGGACCTTCAGATGCAGCGCATCGGTCGGCGGCCCGTCGAGGGTGAAGCGGGCCCGCCCGGACACCACGAGCGGCGCGGCCGGCGCGGCCACGTTCTGGCCGACCGGGTGGAGGTCGGACCCCGCTGCCACCGCGTGCCCGGCTCCCGCAATGGCGTCGCGAATGGCGTGGTAGCCGGTGCAGCGGCAGAGATTGCCCTTGAGGGCGGTGCCGAGATCCTGCCTCTGGCCCTGATTCAGGGCCGCAGCCGTCATGATCATGCCCGGGGTGCAGAACCCGCACTGGAAGCCCTGCGCTGCCAGGAAGGCCGCCTGCATCGGATGGAACGATGTCGGCTCGGTCTCCTCCGGACGGCAAGGACCCGCGAGGCCCTCGATCGTCGTCACGCTCCGCCCCTCGGCGCGGTAGGCGGGGATCAGACAGCTATGGACCGGCTCGCCATCGAGATGGACGGTGCAGGCGCCGCAATCGCCCGCGTCGCAGCCCTTCTTCACGCCGAACCAGCCCGCCTCGCGGAGATACGTGCGCAGGCATTGCCCCGGGCGGGGCTCGCGCTCCTGGGCGAGGCCGTTGACGGTCAGCCGCATCGGCCCGTGTCCTCCGCGAGCGCGTCGCGGATCTCGCCGGCGAGGTGCCGGGTGACGTGGCGGCGCCAGTCCGGCCGTCCGTGGACGTCGTCATGGTAGAGGGCGTCGGGGATCGCCTGCTCTAGAGCGGTCACGACCTCCGCGCGCTCGGGCAGGCCGGCAAAGACGAGACGTACCGGGCGCCGCACGGACGCGGTGACGGTAAGCGCGAAGCCGCCGGCTGGATCCCGTGTCCCGATCAGAAGAGCCCCCGACCGCCCGTTCGGGCTGAGGCTGATCCGCCGGAACGCGGTCTTGCGCATCAGGGCGGCGGCCGGCATCGACAGACTGCGCAGGATCTCGCCCGGCTTCAGGGCATTGCGCTGGGCTCCGAGGATGAAGTCCTCGACGGGCACGTGCCGCGCGCCGCCATCCGCGGACCAGATCGCGCAGGTGGCCTCCAGCGCGGTGGCGAGCGCGATCATCGGCCCTGCCGGCAGCGCGAGGCAGAGATTTCCGCCGACAGTGGCGGTGTTCCAGATCTTGAACGAGCCGAGCAGGGCGCGGCAGCATTGCCCGACAAGCGGTGCCGCGATCCAGGCCTGCGGCAGGTCCAGGCGGTCGAGCTGCGCGAAGGTGCAGGTGGCGGCCAGAACGAGACCGTCCGTGTCGATCGCGTGCGGCGGCCACGCGAGGCTCGCGAGGTCGACGAGGCGCCGCGTTTCAACCTGCGGCTCGGAGAACAGCCATGTCCCGCCCGCGAGGCACGCATCGCCGGCCCGCCACGCGGGCAAGTCGGACCGGCTGCGCGGCCGGAGAACCGTCTCAATCGTGTTGAGGTCCATTCCCCGCTCGTCTGCCGGATGACCGGTGGGCTTCAGCCCCGCGATATGGCTGCCGGTGCGCCGCCGCAGTCAAGTCATCCCAGTCCTGCCCCCGGGCACATGGATCTTGGACCCGCGGACGGTCCCGCCCTAAGCTGGACGGCGCCCATCGCCTTTCCCGGAGACCCCCTATGCCCCTGATCGCGTCGCGCTACGGCAAGGAGCAGGTCCGGGTGATGCGTCTCACCCGCGACGGCGACCACCATACGCCGCGCGAGCTGACCCTCTCGGTGATGCTGACCGGCCGCTTCGATGCCGCCTGGACCGAGGGCGACAACCGCGCCTGCATCGCCACCGACAGCATCAAGAACATCGTCAACGTCACGGCGGCCCGGAATCTTGCCCTCGACAAGGAGGCGTTCGTCGCCGCCGTCGCGCGGGTTCTGCTCGACACCTACCCGCAAATCGAGATGGTCGCGATTGAGGCCGAGGAAACGCGCTGGCTGCGCCACAGCATCGACGGTCAACCGCACGGCCATACCTTCACGCGGGATGGGAACGGCGTCGGCTTCGTCGCGCTCGTGGCCGACCGGGCCGGATCGACCCTGCGTTCCGGCCTGCGCGGCTATACCTTCATGAAGACCACGCAGTCGGGTTGGACCGGCTTCGTCGCCGACCAGTACCGAACGTTGCCGGACACCACGGACCGCATCGCGGCCACCAGCATGGACGCGACTTGGACGTGGGCGGCCGTGCCCGCCGCGTGCGAAACCGCGAATGCGCGGATCCTCGCGACGCTGCTGGCCGTCTTCGGTACTACTTACAGTCGCGGCGTGCAGGATAGTATGTACAGGATGGGCGAGGCCGCGCTCGCAGCCGTGCAGGACATCAGCGAGATCACCTTCGTGATGCCGAACAAGCACTACATTCCCGTCGACCTGACAGCCTTCAGCCTGGACAATCCCGGGACCGTTTTCCTGCCGACCGACCAACCCTACGGGCGGATCGAGGCGACAGTCAGCCGCGGCGGTTGATCACCGATGCGTTACTTCGAGCACACAAATAATTGATCGGCATACAATCATTCAGCGGCTCAAACCGTGTCTGCTGTTTTCAGGGTGCTATCGGAGAAGCGGCCAAAATATCGATTGTCGAACTTACTATTTCAATCTGCGGAACATGAATGAAAAACTGCAAAGTAGCGACCGGTATTGGGGGCGGTACTAGTTTGGTCAGCCCACACGAAGAGCGTCCGTCCGACACCAACCCGAGGTAGTGGGTGGGACCAACCTAAGATAAAATAATGCAATCGCTGGATGAGTGACGAATTGGTCACGTTGATTTCTGCACGTGCGGCCGGAATTACTAAAATCAAGATAGTCGAGAGCCGCTTTAACAGTTAGGAAAGAAAATCGCCGTAGATCGAACTGAAGAAGAGTTTCAGTAAAGCTGATATCGAACTCGCTAACATAGATAGCTTTTTTCGAGCGGCTTGCAATTACGCCGCAACCGTCAAGGCGCGCTTTCGTCGCACCAGCGGGTTGCGCACAGGGAGAACATCATGTTCGAGCGCCTCAAGGGCCGCCGGGATCAGTATGCCAAGCTGGCCGCCTTGAGCCGGTCGCTCGCCACAATCGAATTCGCGCTCGACGGAACCATCCTGGACGCCAACGCGAATTTCCTCGCCGCGATGGGCTACACCCTGGATGAGATTCGCGGCCGTCATCACAGCCTGTTCCGAACCGGCGCAGCGCGAGAGCGCGGCCTACCGCGCATTCTGGGAGGGTCTGCGGCGCGGTGAGTTCCAGACCGCCGAGTACAAGCGGATCGCCAAGGGTGGCCGTGAGGTCTGGATCCAGGCCACCTACAATCCCGTGCTCGATGCTTCGGGCAAGCCGGTCAAGATCGTCAAGTTCGCCACCGACATTACCGCGCACAAGCTTCGCTCCCTCGATCTCGAAGGCCAGATCGCGGCGCTCCACCGCTCGCAGGCGGTGATCGCCTTCGCGCTCGACGGAACGATCCTGAGCGCCAATCAGAACTTCCTCGATGCCGTGGGCTACCGCCTGGAAGAGATCGTCGGCCGGCACCACAGCCTGTTCGTCGGCGAGGCCGAGCGAGCGGGCGAGGCCTATCGCGCGTTCTGGGCCGCGCTCGCCCGCGGGGAGTTCCAGTCCGGCGCGTTCAGGCGCACCGGCAAAGGCGGTCGCGAGATCTGGATCCAGGCTACCTACAACCCGATCACCGACGCGGACGGACGCCCCGTCCGGGTCGTCAAGTTCGCCACCGACATCACCGCGCAGGTCCACGAGCGGCAGCGCCGGGCCGAAGCGCAGCGCGCGATCGGCGACGATCTCGACGCGATCGGACGCGCCGTCGAGGACGTGACGCGGCAGACAAATCACGCCGCCGAAACGGTCGGACGTGTCTCGAACGAGATCCGGTCGGTCACCTCGGGTGCCGAGCAGTTGTCCGTGTCCGTCGGGGAGATCAGCCAGCAGGTCAGCCACGCGGCGGAGATCGCCGGACAGGCGGTCGATCAAGCGCAGCACACGGGACGGATCGTAGCGGGGCTGAGCGAGCAGGCGACCCAGATCGGCGATGTCGTCGGCCTGATCTCCGGCATCGCCGCCCAGACCAACCTGCTCGCGCTCAACGCCACAATCGAGGCGGCCCGCGCCGGTGAAGCCGGCCGCGGTTTCGCGGTCGTGGCCAGTGAGGTGAAGACCCTCGCTGAGCAGACCGGCCGGGCGACGGATCAGATCCGCAGCCAGATCGCCTCCACCCAGTCGGCGACCCGCGAGGCCGTGGACGCGATCGGCGTCATCCAGGGCACGATCCGCACGCTGAACGAGGTCTCGCCGACCATTGCGGCGGCAGTGGAAGAGCAGTCCGCGGTAACGCGTGAGATGTCCGGCAGCATGCAGACGGCGTCGCACGGCGTCTCCACGATCGCGTCCGGCATGGACACGATCGCCGAGGCGAGCGTTCGCGTCGACCGGGCGACGCGTCAGGTCCGGGAAGCTTCGCGGGCGATCGGCTGACGACGCCGCGCGTGGACGGCGCGCCGGCCGTCTCAGCCTGGCTCGCCGTTCTCCTCGAAGTCGGTCTCATCCACGACGTGTCCGACCCGCGGCGTAAGCGGGAACCGGACGGTGCACCGTAAGCCATCGGCTTCGAAGGCGAGATCGACCTTGGCACCCAACTCATAGCTCAGCATCTCGGTCAGGACCTGCATCCCGAAGCCCTGCCGTGCAGGCGGCCCGATCCCCGCGCCGCCCGTCTCCTTCCATACGAGCGTCAGCTCCCCGGCGGGTGTCGCGCCGTCGACGGACCAGCGGACCTCGACCCCGCCCTCCGCGAGGCCGAAGGCGCCATGCTCGACCGCGTTGCTGCAGAGCTCGTGGACCGCGAGCGCCACCAGCTGCGCGGCCTTCGGCCTGAGCCGGACCGCCGGCCCGTCGAGCGCCGCCTGCTCGCCCTCGCGGATGAGGTGGATCATCAGCTCATCCGAGATCACGGTGTGCAGGTTGACCTCGCCGAAGGTGTCGGCGGTGACCCGGACGCGCGCAATGGCGTCGAGCCGACCCTCGAGATGAGTCGCGTAGTTCTCGACGCTGTCTGCAGTCTCAGCCGACAGGCGCAGAACCGCCCGAAGCATCGCCATCGTGTCGCGCAGGCCGTGTCGGAGCCCGTCCGGCGCGCCCGCCTCATCCAACAGGCGGCGCAACCGCGTGTTGTCCGCCTCGAGCCGCACCATGCGAGCCGCGATATCGGATCCCTCTGCCATTCTGGCCTTCTCCGCGCGAAGAGCCACGAGGATGCGTTCGGCTCAAACAATAGGCGCATTGCTCACGCGAGCTTCACGCCTTGATCAGGGTCGGTCAACTGCATCGATTAAGGTGCGGGCCGATGACCCGTCCCGTTTTCCGCCGACGTTGCGTCAGCGCGGCAGAACCCGCGCCGCCTGGAGGCGGCCGATCGCCAACAGCAGGGCTGCGGCGCTGTCCACGCTCTCGCCGAAGCCGGCCCGCCTGATCTTGCCCATGTCGGAGACGAGATCGAAGGCGCTGTGAAACACGAAGTCGCCGAAGCCCCAACCGACGGCGCGCTCGTAGGGCATGGCGCTCAGGCCCTGCTCGGCGACGAGCCGATTCCAGACCGGCGCCTTGTCGGCCATATGGACCGCCAGGCGCATCGGCACCGGCGGTCCGATGGGCAGATCCAGCGCGGCGGCGAGCTTCTCCCAGAGGCGCCGCCAGCGGAAGGGCTCGTGCACGAAGTTGAAGGCCTGATCGCGTGCGGATTCCGCGGTCGCTGCCCAGAGGCTGGCCCGCGCCAAGGCATGGGCATCCGTGACCTGCGCGAAGACACCCTCGTAGACATGGGCCGGACCGGGAAAGCGGAAGGCCGCGCCTTCCGCCCTGCACAGGGCCGCGTAGGCGCCGATCACCATGGCGATGTTCATGGCGTTGCCGGCCGCGTCGCCGACCACCACGTCCGGGCGCAGGATGGACCAGCTCGAACCGCCACGTGTCGCACGGGCCCGCAGCTCGTCTTCCTGCGTGAAGTAGAAGTTCGGGCCAATATGACGCGGATTTTCGTCCTCGTAGAAGGGCGATGGCACGGGTCCGAGATGGACTCCGTAGACCTTCGCGCCCTGATACAGGACGACGCGCCGCAATGGTGCATTCACGGCCGCTAATCCGTCGAGCAGATTGCGCAGCATCGCCCCGTTGACCCGGTTTTCCTCGGCCAGGTTCGGCTGAGGCGCCAGGGCGGCGTAGAAGAGATGCGTGGTGTCGCCGGCCGCCGCGAGGGCCGCGCGGGTCGCGCCGGCATCGGTGAGATCCGCCGCGATGGCACCGGCTGCCGGGTGCGGGTGTCGCGACAGCGCGCGGGCCGTCCAATCGGAGCGGGCGCTGAGTTCTTCCATCAGCGCTTTTCCGATGATGCCGTTGGCGCCCGCGACCAAAGCTGTCCCAGAGTTCTCTGTCGTCACTTCGCTCTCCTCGATCATGGTACGCGAGCCGCGTGATCGCCCCTGCGCCGGATCGGATTGCTGTCCGAGGAACGGCGCCCCGTGCGATGAACCGGCGGGACCGCAGGCCGTTCGCCGCGACGGTACCTGCCGCTGCTGAACCTGCTCGGCGTATGGCAGACCTGGAAGCTCAGACTGTCCCGTCAGCGGTGACGGATCCCTAACCAAGCACGCTCGACACGTGAGGCGATAACCTCAAACAATTTGCGTCAATATATATTTTTGCATCCTCCCGATAGTTTTACAAAAGGCGTTTTGATCGCAAACATCTGATACAATAAAGTCATCAAGCGGGCATACCAATCCGTCTTGCTGTAATAATTGATCAATGTCTCCTTTGCGGAAGAGGCGGTTTTGGGTTAATGGCGCAGTTTGGGCGTGCTGGTAGCATTTTCGGACCTTTGCTCTAGGAGCATATTGCCATGAATACGTCTGGTCAGACGATATGTCTTTCCATGATTGTCAAGAATGAAGCGCATTGCATACGGCGTTGCCTCGATTCCGTCCGGCCGATCATTGATCACTGGGTGATCGCCGATACGGGGTCGACCGATGGGACGCAGGATGTGATCCGCTCGGCCATGGCAGATCTGCCGGGCAGGCTCGTGGAGCGACCCTGGGTCGATTTCGCCCACAACAGGAGCGAAGCGCTTGCCTTGGCGCGCCCTCACGGCACCTACTCGCTGATCATCGACGCCGATGACGAACTGGTGATTCCGCCCGGCTTTACGATCCCGAAGCTCGATATTCCCAGTTATAGCTTTACGATTTCCGATCGCCACACGGAGTACGCGCGCATTCAGTTGGTCAGCAACGCTCTGAGTTGGTGCTAACGAGGCGTGTTGCACGAGTTTATCGACAGCAAAGATGTCTATTGGACGAAGCCGATGCCCTTGGTGATGCGTCGCGGCGAAGACGGCGCACGCCACCGCGATGCGTCAACGTATCGGCGCGACGCCGAGATCCTCAGGAAGGCGCTCGATACGGAAAAAGATCCGTTTCTGATCGCCCGGTATACCTTCTATCTCGCGCAGAGCTATCGCGACAGCGACGAGCCTCGCAAGGCCATCGAGTTTTATTCAAAGCGTGCCGAATTGGGCTTCTGGCAAGAAGAGGTTTATATTAGTCTTTTGAGCGCCGCTCAACTCAAGCACTCCCTCAAAGATCCTGAAGACGAAATCCGGGCCGTCTTCGACCGCGCGATCTCGGTCTGCCCGCACCGGGCCGAAGCTCATCACGGTGCCACTTTCTTTTTCCGGCAACGTGGCCAGCACGCCAATGCCTTCTTCTACGCGCAGCAGGCCCTGCACCTGAAGGCGCCCAGCGAGGCCTTGTTTTTACAGAACTGGATCTATTCGTATGGCCTGCGCGATGAGTACGCGGTGAGTGCATTCAATACGGGGCAATACCGCGCCTGCTTCTCCACTTGCCTGGACATTCTTGATCAAGCGAACATTCCGCCGGATGTCCGGACGCGGATTGCCGGCCTCGCGCGCGAGGCCTTGGCCAAGATGGTCGATCCCGCCTGGGGGTGTCAGCAATCGCCCTATAGCGCCGAGTTCTGGCCGTGCTGGGAATTTGCCGCAGCGTGAACGCATCTTGCGGTCCGGTCCGGCCACCAGGGATCGCGTGTCCACTATGTCGATTCGAGGCAATCGCCCGTCCTCTGCCGCCAAGCAGTGCGACGCGCCTCGGTTTGCTGCGCGTCTCGACCGTCGGGATTGGCCGCGTATGTCAGGACAACGGCATCCCCCGAACACACCACGATCGCTGAGCGCTGAGGCCGACGATATCAGATCCGACCGTCGCGTAAATCGCTGCTCTATACAAGCTTGCAGCATGGATAGTGGCATGTGCTATGGTGCATCAGCCAATTCGACCATGTAATATCGTGCGAAGCGTTACTATGGCCGCATAGGCAAAGTATAGAAAATTTGTCTCGGAACGTTTCTATCCGGATTACGCTGGGCAGGTCATCAAATTGCCCTATTGATCAGATGAATGCAAAATGCTGAATGCGGGTGGTGAGCGAAGCCCCGGCTTCATCCCCAGATCGTGACGCGGACAAGTCTCCAACGATGGCCGCAATCGTCCGACTCGCGCTTCTGCGCCCCTATACCTTCGTCGTGATGTCGATCCTGATCCTGATCTTCGGGGTCCTGTCGATCTTCCGGACGCCGACCGACATCTTTCCGAGCATCGGCATCCCGGTCATCAGCGTCGTCTGGCAGTATACCGGGCTTCCGCCTGAAGACATGTCGGGCCGGATCGTCTCGGTCTTCGAGCGCTCGCTGACCACGACCGTCAACGATATCGAACACATCGAATCGCAATCGGTCCCGGGTTACGGGATCATCAAGATCTACTTTCAGCCGAGCGTCGACATCACCGCGGCCCAGGCCCAGGTCACCGCCATCTCGCAGACGCAGCTGAAGCAGTTGCCGCCGGGCATCACGCCGCCCCTGATGCTGGCTTATAACGCGTCGAGCGTGCCGATCATCCAGCTCGCCCTGTCGAGCGACACGCTCTCGCAATCCGCTCTCAACGACCTCGCGATGAACTTCATCCGGCCCCAGCTCGCCACAGTGCCAGGGGCGCAGCTCCCCTACGCCTATGGCGGCGCGGCGCGGCAGGTGCAGATCGACCTCGACCAGTCGGCGCTTCACGCCCACGGGCTGTCGGCGGCCGACGTCGGCGCGGCGCTCGCCCGGCAGAACCTGATCACGCCGGTCGGTACGCAGAAGATCGGCAGCTACGAGTGGATCATCGACCTGAACGACTCGCCCAAAACGATTGACGCGTTCAACGACCTGCCGGTGAAGGTGGTCAACGGCGCGGTCGTGTTCATGCGCGATGTCGCCCATGTACATAACGGCTCGCCGCCTCAGACCAACGTCGTCCAGCTCGACGGCAAGAAGGGCGTGCTGATGTCGGTCCTGAAGATCGGCAATGCCTCGACCCTCGACATCATCGCCGGCGTGAAGGCGCGGCTGCCGGCCATCCAGGCGACCCTGCCCGCCGGCGTCGACCTGAAATACGTGGCCGACCAGTCGGGCTTCGTGAAGGAGTCGGTGGTGGCCGTGGTGCGCGAGGGCCTCATCGCCGCCGCGCTCACCGGTTTCATGATCCTGGTCTTCCTCGGCAGCTGGCGCTCGACCCTGATCATCACCGTATCGATCCCGCTGGCGGTACTCTGCTCGCTGATCGCCCTGTCGGTCCTGGGCCAGACCATCAACGTCATGACGCTGGGCGGCCTCGCGCTGGCGGTGGGCATCCTGGTCGACGATGCGACGGTGACGATCGAGAACATCAACCGGCACATGGAGGAGTTCGGCGAGGACATCGTCACGGCGATCACCCGCGGCGCGCAGGAGATCATGCCGCCGGCGACCATCGCGCTCTTCTGCATCTGCATCGCCTTCGCGCCGCTGCTGGCGCTCGGCGGGGTGGCCGGCTTCCTGTTCCGGCCGCTCGCCATGGCGGTGGTGTTCGCGATGATCGCATCCTACGCGCTGACCTATACGGTGGTGCCGACCCTGGCGCGCTACCTCCTCACGGAGCATGCCCACGGGGACGGGGCTCACGCGGAGCCGGGTTTCTTCGGGCGGTTCCAGAGGGGTTTCGAACGGCGGTTCGAGAGCCTGCGCCGGGGCTATCTCGGCCTTCTGGCGCTTGCGCTGGCGAACCGGCGCCTGTTCGCGGGTGGGTTCCTGCTCGTCGTCGGCCTGTCCTTCGGGCTGCTGCCCTATCTCGGCCGGGACTTCTTCCCGTCGATCGAATCCGACGCCCTGCGCATGCATGTCCGCGCGCCCACCGGCACCCGCATCGAGGAGATGACGGCGCTGACCGGGCGGATCGAGAACCGTGTCCGCGCGCTGCTGCCGCCCGGGCGCGTCACCAGCGTCGTCAACAACATCGGCCTGCCGATCAGCGGCATCAACATCTCGTACGGCAACAGCGGCACGATCGGCACGTTCGATGCCGACATGCTGGTGACCCTGGCCGAAGGTGAGGTTCCCGCCGACGCCATTACCCGCGACCTGCGCAGCCGCCTGCCGCGGGAATTCCCCGGCGTGACCTTCTCGTTCCTGCCGGCCGACATCGTCAGCCAGATCCTCAACTTCGGCTCGCCCGCAGCTCTCGACGTGCAGATCGCCGGCCACGACATCGACGGCAACCGTGCCTACGCGTACACGCTGCTGTCGCGGATCCGCCGGGTCGCCGGCGTCGCCGATGCGCGGATCCAGGAGCAGTCGAAGGGTCCGGCGCTCCGGGTCGATTTCAACCGCGCGCTGGCCGGCGTCGTCGGCCTCACAGAGGGCGACGCGGCCACCAGCGTCCAGGCGAGCCTCTCGGGCAGTACGCAGACGGCGCCGACCTACTGGCTCGACCCGCGCAACGGCGTCTCCTACCCGGTCTCGGTCCAAACGCCGCAATACTCCATCGACACGCTCGGCGACCTCAACAACCTGCCGATCACGGCCGCCCGCTCGGAGCAGCTCCTCGGCGGCCTCTCGACCATCTCGCCCGAGCCGCTGAGCGCGGTGGTGACGCACTACAACGTCATGGGAACGGTCAACATCCTCGCCGCCGCGCAGAGCCGCGACCTCGGCGGCACGGCGGCGGACATCCAGAGGATCATCGGCGAGACGAAGGGCGCGCTGCCGAAGGGCTCGACCGTCGCGGTGCGCGGCCAGGTCGTCACCATGTCGAACGCCTACCAGCAGCTGCTGATCGGCCTCGGCTTCTCGATCGTGCTCATCTACCTGCTGATCGTGATCAACTTTCAATCCTGGCTCGATCCGTTCGTCATCATCATGGCGCTGCCGGCCGCGCTTGCCGGGATTGTCTGGATGCTGTTCGTCACGCAGACGCACGTCTCCGTCCCGGCGCTGACCGGCGCGATCATGTGCATGGGCGTCGCCACCGCCAACTCGATCCTGGTGATCAGCTTCGCCCGGGAGCAGCTCGCGGAGGGCCTGAGCGCCCTCGACGCCGCCCTGGCGGCCGGCGCGACGCGGCTGCGACCGGTGATCATGACGGCGCTCGCCATGGTGATCGGCATGCTCCCGATGGCGATCGAGCCGGGGCAGAACGCGCCGCTCGGCCGCGCCGTGATCGGTGGCCTGCTCTTTGCCACCACGGCGACGCTGTTCTTCGTCCCCGTCGTCTTCGCCATGGTGCATGGCCGCGCGCGCGGCCCGGCGGCTGCGTCGCTCCCCGGTGCTCTTCCCTCTCCGTCCGTCTGAGCTGGATCACATATGGACCCCGTCGAGACGCCAACGCCCTCCAAGCGCAAGGTCGTCGTGCTCCTGCTCGGCGTCGCGGCGGGCGCCGCGGCCTTGGCCTATTCCGGCATCGCCGACCGCGCGAAGGGCATGCAGGAGGTCGAGGCCTGGACCGAGAGGCAGGCCGTTCCGACCGTCCGGGTGGTCCAGGCCCAGCGTGGCCCGCGTGACCAGGAGCTGTCGCTACCCGGCACCCTGAACGCCTATTACACGGGGTCGCTCTACGCCCGCGCCAGCGGCTACGTGACGGCGTGGCACAAGGATATCGGTGCCCGCGTCCGCAAAGACGAGGTGCTGGCCGACATCTCGGCGCCGGATCTCGATCAGCAGCTCGCCGAGGCCCGGGCGACGCTGGTCCAGCTCCAGGCTGCCGTCCAGCAGGCCCAGGCCAACGCGGATCTCAGTGACGCCACCAACAAGCGCACCGCCCGCCTCGTCACGCAGGGCTGGTCCAGCGAGGAGCGGGGCGATACCGACCGCTTCACCGCGGCCTCGCGGGCGGCGGCGCTGTCCGTCGCCAAGGCCAACCTCGTTGTCCAACAGGCTGTCGTGAGCCGCCTGGAGGAGCTGACGCGGTTCAAACAGATCAAAGCACCTTTCGACGGCGTCGTCACCGCACGCGCCGTCGATATCGGCGATCTCCTGACCGCCGGCGGCACGTCGGGGCGGCCGCTGTTCCGCGTCTCGGACATCCACCGGATGCGCGTCTACGTGAACGTGCCGCAGGGATTCCTGGCGGTCATGAAGCCGGGACTGAAGGCGTCCCTGCACGTTCCCGGGCAGGACGCCGCGTTCTCCGCCGAGGTGACGTCGACGGCCAACGCGGTCGCGGAGGATTCACGCAAGGGTCTGGTCGAGCTGCAGGCCGACAACCCCGACGGCGCGCTCTGGCCGGGAGCCTTCGTGGAGGTGCAGTTCCACGTCCTGTCGAACCCGGACACGCTGCGGATCCCCACGACGGCGCTGCTCTTCACCAAGAACGGCACCCAGGTGGCTGAGGTGCAGGACGATCATCGGGTCGCGCTGCGGACGGTCAAGCTCGGCCGCAACCTCGGCAACGACGTGGAGATCCAGAGCGGCGTGACCCTGGCACAGCGTCTGATCGACAATCCGCAGGAATTCCTGAGTTCCGGCGACGTGGTCCAGATCGCCGGTGAATCCGCCTTGCCGCGGACCGCGTCAGCGGAATGAAGCCCAGCCGCTGAGAGGAGCCGGGCAGACGACAGCACCGTCTGGTCGCGGGCCGATCGGACGATGCGGAATGCCACATTCGGGATCTCGGACACGTGCCGTCGCTCAAGAACCTGCAATCCACCTCGGTGAGGTGATGGCCTCCGCAGGCGCTTCACGCGATTCCTTGCCCGACAGCGTCGGCTTAACAAAGATTAGTTTCTCCATCGGGCACCAAGCCCGCGGAAGACCTGCAAGCCAATGTCGTTGTGTGCTTGGGAACGACATCCCGAAACTCCGGTTTGTCGGATAATCTCACAAGAGACCTTCGTCTCATCGAAGCGTGAGTACCCCATGAAGGCCGAACAGGTGTGCACGGTCCTGGCTGCCGCCTTGCTGCTCATCGGCGGCTCCCACACAGCCTGTGCGCAGGGCGGCGCTGCCGGCGGGGGCGCCGGCATGAGCGGCAGTCCGACCGGAGCCCAAGATGCGGGGGCCCGGAGCGACGCCAGCAGCCAGCCGAACACCGGAAGCGCAGAAGGCGCGAAGGGTCGGCCGCGCGAGGGCACCACTGATCCGCGCGGCACCGGCGGCTCCATGGGCGGCGGCGCCGGCAGCCCGGCCGGGACCACGGATCACTGACCAGCAGGTCCGCCGCGGCGGCAAAAAGCTTAGCCGTAGGGCGACGGCCGGTCCCGCCCAGGGTCGATTGCATACCGCTCACGCCAGGGCTCGGACTCACCCCTGTTCCGCTCAGGCTTACCCAGCGCGTGGCTCTCACCTACCCGTAGCCGGACGTGGTTTGCAGGAGATGAATGCGTGGTGGATCAAACCGTGCGGAAGGCTGGACGACTCAAGCGGCTCTGGCCGGGACGCGCTGCGGCGCTCCCTCCGGCACCGCGGCCGCTGCGGGCAATCGATCCGGTTCCGGCGCTGCCGCCGCGCGGCCTCACCGCCGCCGAGCTGATCGCCATGGCGCGCCAAGCCCGCGCGGTCGCGGGTCAACGGGATCCCGCCAAGTCCGCCGACGTTTTCTGAGGTCATTCGTAGTCTGCCGGGAGGTCTGCCTTGGGGCTGCTCGCCTTCATCGTCTTCGTTTGCCCGTGGATGGGCGTGGCCGGGCTTCTGTGGCTGCAGGAGCGTCGGAGCCGTCCGCTTTGAGAGCGGTCCGGCCGCGCGGCGGCCCCGAGGTCTGCTCATCGGCCTCGATACCTCGGCGGAGCTGACTCTCCGGCCGCCACGCGCCTGAGCCTCAGTCATCGGCGACCGGTTCGCACTCCGAGCCTGGCGGCTGGGAGCGAAGCTGTCTGCCGATCCGGCCTAATTTGGGAGCACATTCCCGTTCGGGCGGCCTATCGTGACCGTATTCCCATCACAGATCGGCGCGGGCGCCGGTTGGAGGGTTGCGTGTCCGTTCCGTCTTGTGAAGCCGCCTCCCGCGCCTTGCGCCAAATCACGGGCCCCGAGAGCCGCGGCACGATGGCCGGCATCGATCCGCTGTCCGGCCGGATGCAACGCTGCGCCCTCACGCTTGATCATCCGATCCAGCACCGGCCGGCGATCCTGGCCGACCCGGCCGTCTGATCGCCTCCAACCTCCGACACCGCTCTCAACAAGAACGAGGTATCGATGATGACGACGCGACGCTCGGTCCTGGCTGGAGCGCTGGCACTGTCGGCGACCAAAGCTCTGGCGGCGGCTCCCTTGCGGGTGATTGCCTCATCGGTGCCGCATGCGGAGATCCTGCAATACGTCACCGGGGCGCTCGCTCCGGGCTTTCCCCTGAAGGTGATCGAGATCAGCGGCGACGTCCGGCCGAACGCGCTCCTGCGGGACGGCGATGCCGATGCCAATTTCTTCCAGCACGTTCCCTATCTCCGCGCCGAGGAGGCGGAACTGGGAGTTCAGTTCGCGGTGGTCGCCACCGTCCATGTCGAGCCGCTCGGAATCTACGCGCGGCGCGTGAAGACGCTGGCGGAGGTGGCCAAGGGCGCCCAAGTCGCCGTCGCGAACGACGTGACCAACTTCACGCGCGGGTTGAAGCTCCTCCAGGCGAACGGACTGATCCGCCTTCGGTCCAGCGACGCGGGGGCCTTCGCCACCCTGCAGGACATCGCAGACAATCCGAAAGAGCTGCGGTTTGTCGAGGTCGCGCGGTCGCAACTGCCCCGTTCCCTGGACGATGTCGCGCTCGCGGTCATCAACGGCAACGACGCGCTGGAATACGGCCTCGTCCCAGCCCGCGATTCGCTGGCGCTCGAACGCGCCGAGGGCAATCCGTACGCCAACGTCCTCGTCTCGACGCAGGCCCTCGCCAAGGATGGGCGGATCCAGCGCCTCGCCTCGCTGCTGACCTCGGCGGAAGTCGCCCGCTTCATCCAGGATCGTTACAAGGGATCGGTCATCCCAGTCCGGGCCGCGTGACGACAGCCCCTAGGCTCGCTGTAGCCTGATCCGCGGCTTCGGATGATTTCGATCGTAGGACGACAGAAACCCCTATCAGTGCGCGAGATCGGATTGAGCCTCAAAAGCCGCCACGATCTTACGACGAGGAGATTGTTCTCCAAAAGATCGGTTGATCAGAGGGACTGATCTTGCGCGCCGGTAAGCTTTGGCCTTTGCTCGCCTTGACCCTGCGCAAGCGGCTCCCGGATAAACAAAGCCCAACCTTCTCGACGTGTCGCGGGCCGGCGGGTCCCGATGAGGGAGACCCGTTTGGACGCGTCCGTATCGCCGCCGCCACATCGCCAGGCCGGCGCAAAGCTCATTCGATTCGAGCAGGTGTCGAAGGTCTATCCGGTCCCGGGCGGTGCGGACCCGATCACGGCGGTCGCCGACGTCGACCTCGCCGTGCAGGCCGGTACCATCCACGGGATTATCGGGCGCTCCGGTGCCGGCAAGTCGACGCTGATCCGGCTCATCAACGGCCTGGAGCGTCCAAGCAGCGGGCGCGTCTTCATCGGCGACGTGGAGGTCTCGCGGCTGACCGAGCGGGAGATGCGCACGGTCCGGAGCCGGGTCGGCATGATCTTCCAGCATTTCAACCTGCTCTCGTCACGCAGCGCCGCCGACAATGTCGCCCTGCCCCTGGAACTCGCGGGTTGGAAACGCGGCGCGATCCGCGAGCGGGTCGCGGAGCTTCTCGCGCTGGTGGGCCTCGACGCGGAGGCGGACCGCTATCCGGCCGAGCTGTCGGGCGGGCAGAAGCAGCGGGTCGGGATCGCGCGGGCGCTCGCGACCGGGCCGGAGGTTCTGCTCTCGGATGAAGCCACATCGGCGCTCGACCCCGAGACAACCCGGTCGATCCTGACATTGCTCAAGCGGATCAACGCGACCCTCGGGCTCACGATTGTCCTGATCACCCATGAGATGTCGGTGATCCGGGCGGTCGCCGATGAGGTTGCGGTGATCGAGGGCGGCGCCATCGTAGAGGCTGGTTCGGCCTTCGAGGTGTTCACCCGGCCGCGATCCGACATCACCCGTCGTCTTCTGGCCACGGAGACCGGGCTCGCCTTGCCGCCGGGCCTTGCCGCGCGGATCGGCGCCGCGCCGCGCCCGGGCCGCGCACCGGTGTTGCGGATTCGCTTCCAGGGGCCCGGCGGCGATGCGGGGCTCGTCGCACGGCTGGCCCGTGAGACCGGCATCGATGCGGCGATTCTCGCCGGCACCGTGGACGAGATCGGTGGCCAGCTGTTCGGCACGCTGGTCGTCGCGCTGTCCCCGGGACCGGAGGTCGTCGCCCGGGCGCAGGCATTCCTCAGTGCGGCGGCGACCGCGGCGGACCTCCTCGGCTACCTCGATCCGGCAGAGGAGGCAGTCCGTGTCGCCTGACTATCTCGGGCTCCTGTCCGAGGCGACGCGCGACACCCTGACGATGGTGGCGCTCTCCGCCATCATCGGGACCGTGGTCGGACTGCCGCTGGGCGTGTTCCTGGCCACGAGCCGGCGGGGCGAGCTCCTCGCCGCGCCGGCCCTGAACGCGGCCCTGGGGCTCGTGGTCAACGCCACGCGTTCAACGCCCTTCATCATTCTGGTCGTGGCGATCATCCCGTTCACCCGCCTCGTCGCCGGCACGTCGCTCGGGACCGGCGCCGCCGCCGTTCCGCTTACGGTTGCGGCAGCCCCCTACATCGCGCGTCTCGTGGAGGCGGCGATCCGCGAGGTCGATCACGGGCTCGTCGAGGCGGCCCGCGCCTTCGGAGCGAGCCCGGCACAGATCATCCGCAAGGTGCTGATCCCGGAGGCGCTGCCGGGCATCGTGCTCGGGCTGACCCTGGCTGTCGTCTCGCTCATCGGCTATTCCGCGATGGCTGGCGCGGTCGGGGGCGGCGGCCTCGGGGATCTCGGGATCCGCTACGGCTACCAGCGTTTCCGGCCCGAGATGATGGCCGCCGTCGTGGTCGTCCTGATCCTGCTGGTCCAGGCGGTGCAGATGGCAGGCGACCGGCTCGCCCGACGCGTCAACCGACGCATCCGTCGCAGCTGACCGATCGGACGAGCCGAGTGAGCCCGCGTCTGGCCCGTGTCGCGTGCGCAGGTCATGAGGGCGCATGGTCAATTCGGTGCCTTGAGCCCACCCCCTTCGAATCGTTGCGCAGCCTGCACGACTGCGCACTTTATAAGACCACGTTTTCCCAATATATTCTTTCCATTGGTTCGCCTGATTCGAAACTTATCGCATAGCGATGATGTATTTATAACCGCTAGGAATTTGATTTTCTGCTGTCGGGCGGCTACAGAACGCAAAATTAGTCCGGAATAACTTGGATGTTGATTTTTGGATCCGGACCTGCGCGGAGATCGTCCGTCGGACTCCGGGCGATCATCATTGGGTCCGCGATAGTTCTGTTTTGTCTGTTCATGGCGATCGGGGCGTTCTCGATTGCCCGCATCGGCCAGATCAACGACGTGAATCGCTCCGTCGCCGCAGAGATGAGAGCGGTGACGATCCTGGGAACCATGAAACAACTGAGCCAGGAGCTGCGCGCCCTCGACGTCCTGGCCCACACCGCGCTGTCGGACGAGAGCCGCCGGACCTTCCGTGCACAGAGCGCCCGGGCGCAGGAAGCCTTGTCGGAGGCCTGGAGCGCCTACGCGCCGACGGTGACCGGACCGAAGGAGCAGCGGCTCGCCCATGGTTTGCGAGAGGCTTGGCAGCATTTCCTGGCCGTTGAGGCCGAGGCAGCCGCCCTGGACCAAGCCGGTGAGATGGAACTCGCCGACAGCGTGATCACGAACGCTCTGCAGATCGATTCGGCGGATTTTTCGAAGGCGATCGACAATGTGCTGACCTATCGCGAGACCAGAGTCGCCGAACAGGCAGCGGAAGCGGATGCGGTGGGCATCGGTGCGCGGCTGTCGGTCGCCGCGGCTGTGGCTGTGGCGGCTGCCCTTACGGGTTGGATCGCCTGGTTGATCCTGCGCAGAGTGACTGCGCCGATTGCCGCGCTGACTCGCGCCATGCAGCACTTGGCGGCGAACGATCTCGCCGTGGCAATTCCAGCCGCAGAACGGCAGGACGAACTCGGCGCGATGGCCGGCGCGCTGCGGGTGTTCCAGGAGAGCGTGCTGCAAGCCCAGGCGCGCGAGGCGGAGGCAGATCGGACGCGCGTTGCGGTCGAGCAGCAGCGCCGGATCGCGATGCAGGCAGCGGCGGCGAATTTCGAATCCGCGGTGCGCGAGATCGTCGGGACGGTGGCTTTGGCTGCGGCCGAGCTGCGCGGGACGGCCGATCGGATGCGGTCTGCGGCGGGGAAGATTGTGACCCGGTCGAGCACGGTGGCGTCCGCCGAGGAGGTCGGCTCCGATGTCCGATCGATCGCGGCCGCCGCGAGGAACTCGGCACCTCGGTTCAGGAAGTGGAGCGCCAGGCCCAGATGACGGCCGCGATGGCCAGCGGTACCGCCATCGAGGCGGAGCGGACGACGATGCGCGTCCAGTCACTGAGCGGCGCCGCGGAACGGATCGGGGACGTCGTCCGGATCATCGCCAGGATTGCGGCGCAGACCAATCTCCTCGCTCTGAACGCAGCGATCGAGGCAGCGCGCGCCGGTGAGGCGGGGCGCGGCTTCGCGGTGGTGGCCGCCGAGGTCAAGGTCCTCGCAGGGCAGACCAAGCAGGCGACGGACGACATCACGCGACACGTCCCAGTGATCCAGAGCTTCACCGCCGAGGCGGTCGCTGCCATGACGGACATCACCGCCCGGGTCGGCGACATGAACCGGGCCGCCGCCTCGATCGCCGCTATGGTCGAGGAGCAGGGAGCCGCGACCCGGGAGATCGTGCGCGTCGCGCAGGCCGCCCAGGGCACCGGCGTGGTCGGCGCACACAGCTCCGGCCTGGCTGAGACCGCTGAAACTCTGGGTGCGGCAGCGATCGGGATGCTCGACCAAGCCAGCGCCCGTCGCGCGACGCCGAGCGCCTGAGCGACGAGGCCGCCCGCATCCTCGGCAGCATCCGGGCTGCCTGACCAGTGACGAGGCCCGGCCACGATGGAACATGCCGCATGAGCCGGACACGAACTGCTTGGCTGCTCGCCCAACTCTTCGGAGGTGCCCTGGTGGCGCTCGCCTGCGGCGCGGGTCAGGCCCTCGCGACCACATTCGGCGTTGCGATGACCCTGCCGGTCGCGTCAACGCCGCGTCTGCACGACAGCCTTGAGGAGCACGCGAGAGCCCGGAGCCTCCTGTTACGCTTTGCCTATGCTCCCGAAGGGGCCGCCGAGCAGCAGATCGCGCAGGTCCGCGATCTCATCGCCGCGAAGGTCGACGCGCTGCTGGTCGTGCCGGTCAGGCCGGCCGTGACGGCCGCGATTACCCGCCTCGCCCGCGAGGCCGACATCCCGCTGGTCTACATCAACGACGGGCCGCGTGAGGATTGGTTGGCCGGGCGGGTCGCTCTCGTGATCCCGAACGACCTCGTGGCGGGCCGGCTGCAGATGCGCAAGCTTGCCCAGATGATGCACGGCACCGGACGCCTCGCGATCCTATCGGGGCGTCCCGACGAAGCGGGCTCGATCCTTCGAACCCGAGGCATCAAGGAAGTGATGGCCGAGTTTCCCGGCCTTCAGCTCGTCGCGGAAGGCGCCGCCGATGGGGAGCGCAGGACGGCCGGCACGTTGGTTTCCGGATGGCTCGCCGAGGGCACCGCCATCGATGCGATCGCTGCCAGCAACGACGCGATGGCGATCGGCGCCGCGGATGCCGTCGAGGCGTCTGGTCTCCCCGCGGGGCGCATCCTGATCGGCGGTATCGGTGCAATCGCAGACGCCATGCAGGCCATGCAGCAGAAACGCTTGGCGGTGACCCTTCACCAGGACGCCACGCTGCAGGGCCGCCGGGCAATCGGCGACGCGCTGGCGCTGATCGCGCATCGGCCGGTGCCGCAATACGATTGGGTGCCGTTCACGCTGGTGACGGACCGGATCTCGACCATGCAATTCTCGAAGTAGCCCGGCCCGAGGCTCCTGCCTCCCGGAACTGTCGCGCGGGGCCTCGATCTGCTATGCAGCGCGCGTCAACCTGCGCGCGTTTCGGACGGGCGTCCTCTCGCGCCACGGCTGCGATCCCGCGGCCCGTAGGAGTTCGGAATGACCGTCCGGCCCGGGAGTCCGGAGCCCGATGCCGGTGCGGATCCGGGGCCGGGCCACGCTTGCCTGCACGGTCGGTCCGAAGGCGGCTGCGCCGCCTGCGATGTCCGCATGATCAGCGTTTGCGCCGCACTCACCGGTCCGGAGCTTGAGCGCCTGGAGGCGGTCAGCCAACGGATCGCGCTCGATCCGCGGCAGATCCTGTTCGCTCAGGATGATCGGGCCGACGCCGTCTATAACGTCACCGAGGGGGCCGTTCGTCTGTCCCGCCTCCTCCCCGACGGGCGCCGTCACGTGATGGGATTCGCGCTCGTCGGCGATTTCCTCGGCCTCGCCCTTCCGGAGCGTTTCACCGTCACCGCCGAGGCGCTCTCGCCCGTATCGCTGTGCCGCTTCGATCGCCGCGCATTCACCGCGCTCGTCGAGGACGTGCCGCACCTGCTGCGGCGTCTGCACGAGCGTGCCGGCTATGAACTCACCCTGGCGCAAGACCACATGATGCTCCTCGGGCGGCGGACCGCCGAGGAAAAGGTCGCCGCCTTCCTGCTCGGCCTGCGGTCGCGCTACGCACGGATTGGGCTCACCTCGGTGACGCTTGAGCTGCCGATGGGCCGCCAGGACATCGCCGACCATCTGGGTCTCACCATCGAGACGGTGAGCCGGATGCTCACCCGCCTGGATCGCGAGAGGGCCATCCTGATCGTGCCGGGCGGCGTGCGGCTCGTCGACGCCGCCCGGCTGGAGCAGCTGGCCGCCAGCTGAGCGGCGCCTCTCAATGCGCCATCAGGCAGCAGATCGCGGTGCTCTGAAGGACGTCGCGGGTCGCGCCGCCGAAGGCCCATTCCCGAAGGCGGGAATGGCCGTAGGCACCCATGACGGTCAGGTCGGCCTCCTGCTCGCGGGCGAACCGAAGGATCGAGTCGCCGTCGCTCACGGTCGTGGTCAGTAGGTGCGTCGTCACCGAAGCACCGTGGCGGCTCAGATGGCGGGCCACATCCTGCGCGCCCTCGAACCGGGCGCCCTCGCCTACGGTCACCACGAAGACCTGATCGGCCGAGCGGATGAACGGCAGGGCTCCGGACACGGCCCGGCGTGCCTCCGGCGTATCCTTCCACGCCACGACGATGCGCCGTCCCGACAGGTCGGCCACCCGGGGCGGGACCACCAGGACGGGCCGGCCGGCCTCCATGAGAATGACCCCGAGCGCGAAGCCGAGCGGTCCCGGATCGAGGTCGCCCGGAGCAGCGCGTCCGACCACCAGGAGGTCGGCGGCCCGGCCCTGCTCGATAATGTGGACGAAGGGCCTTTCGGTGGCACCGCGCCAATCGGTCCGGGAGGTCTCCCCGGCACAGCGGGCGAAGACGTCGCGAGCCCGTTCGAGCTCCTGCAGGATCTCCCCCCGCGCCTGGTCGAACTGAGCCTGCGCGTCGCGGATATCGTGCGCGAACAGCGGCGCCGGGACCTCCGCGGCGGCGGCTCCGGTCAAATCCGCATCGAACCGGCGCGCGAGGCCGGCCGCGAGGCGAATGCGATCGGGTGCGGTCTCGGCGAGATCCACCGAGACGAGGATGTTGGCGTAGCTCATGGCGGCCTCCTCGGGACCGGTCGTCCGGCCCCGGGGCAGCAGTGTCGGCGCAGCCGTCGCGCAGAGCCTTGATCCAGCGCAAAGGGCGAGGCCGGCCCGTGGCCTGCCTGTGCCGGGTCAGGCTTTGCGCTGGATCAAGGAACGGCTCTCCGGGGCGCGCCAGAGGTCGCGGGTCCGTTGCTCCGGAGACCGCGATGTCCGCACTCGAACTGCCCAGTGCAGTCAACCTCGCGCGAACTCAATTCGCGCTCACGATCGTCTGGCACTTCCTGTTCCCGGCCTTCACCATCGGGCTTGCGAGCTATCTCGCGGTGCTTGAGGGCTTCTGGCTGCGGACCGGGAAGGCCGTCTACCTCGATACCTACCGCTACTGGCTGCGGATCTTCGCCATCGCCTTCGCGATGGGCGTCGTCTCAGGTTTGGTCATGAGCTACCAGTTCGGCACGAACTGGTCGGTCTTCGCCGATCGCACCGCGCCGGTGCTCGGACCCCTTCTCGGCTACGAGGTCCTCACCGCCTTCTTCCTGGAGGCCGGCTTCCTCGGCGTCATGCTGTTCGGCCTGGAACGGGTGGGCAAGCGCCTGCACTTCCTGGCGACCTGCCGGTGGCCGGCGGCACGCTCACCTCCGCCTTCTGGATCCTGTCGGCTAATTCCTGGATGCAGACGCCGACAGGCCACGTGGTCGGGCCGGACGGGCGCTTCGCCCCGGCCGATTGGTGGGCGATCGTCTTCAACCCGTCCTTCCCGTACCGCTTCGCCCATACGGTTACGGGCGCCTATCTCACCACGGCGATGATCATCGGAGCGGTGGGCGCGTGGCACCTGTTGCGCGACCATGCCAATCCGCGCGCCCGGCTGATGTTCTCGATGGCCATGTGGATGGCGGCCGTCGTGGCGCCAGCCCAGATGATCATCGGCGACCTGCACGGCGGCAATTCCTACCAGCATCAGCCGGCCAAGGTCGCGGCCATGGAGGGACACTTCGGTTCGGAGCGGCGCGCGCCCGCGATCCTGTTCGGCTGGCCCGATGCGGAGGCCGGAATGGTGCGGGATCGCATCGGCATACCCGGCCTCGCCAGCCTTTACCTGACGCACGATCTCGACGGTGAGGTCCGCGGCCTCAACGACATGCCGCGGGAGACCTGGCCGACGAACCTGCCGCTGGTGTTCTGGTCCTTCCGGGTGATGGTCGGCCTCGGCCTTCTGATGATCGCGCTCGGCCTCGCGGGGCTGTGGCTGCGCCGGCAGGGCCGGCTCTACGACACCGGGTGGCTGCACCGCTTCGCCGTGGCCATGGGGCCGTCCGGACTGATCGCGGTCACGGCCGGATGGACGGTCACCGAGGCCGGCCGGCAGCCCTTCACAGTCTACGGGGTCCTTCGCACCGCCGACAGCGTTTCCCCGGTGGCGGCCCCGGCCGTCGCCGCCTCGCTGGCCGCCTTCGCGATCGTCTACCTCGCGGTGTTCGGGGCGGGCATCTGGTACCTCCTGCACCTGTTCAACCAAGCGCCCCACGCCCACGAGCCGGGGCCGCCCACCGATCAGCCGATCCGCACCGCCGGGATCACCCCCGCACCCGCCCTCATCGCCGGTGCGCAGGCGGCCGGCCGTCCCCTCGCCCAGCCCGCGGAGTAAGCCCGATGTCCCTCGATCTCACGCTCATCTGGGCGCTGCTCATCGCGACGGCCGTTTTTCTCTACGTGGTGATGGACGGCTTCGACCTCGGGGTCGGGATCCTGTTTCCGGCCGTCCGCGGCAAGGCGGAGCGGGACGTCATGGTCAACACGGTCGCCCCCGTCTGGGACGGCAACGAGACCTGGCTCATCCTTGGAGGGGGCGGGCTGTTCGCGGTCTTCCCACTCGCCTACGCCACCATCCTGCCGGCGCTCTACATGCCGCTGATCCTGATGCTACTGGCCCTTGTGTTCCGCGGTGTCGCCTTCGAGATGCGCTTCCGCGCCGCGACCGTGCGATCGCAAGCTCTGTGGGACCGGTCTTTCTCGTGGGGCAGCTACGTGGCGGCCTTCTGTCAGGGCATCTGCCTCGGTGCGCTGGTCCAGGGCATCCGTGTGGAAGGCCGCGCCTATGCGGGCGGCTGGTGGGACTGGCTGACGCCGTTCTCGCTCCTGACCGGGGCCGCCCTCGTCGCCGGATACGGCCTGCTCGGCGCGTGCTGGCTGATCTGGAAGACCGACGGGGAACTCCAGCTCCGGGCCTACCGGCTGGCGCGGCGGCTCGGATGCGTCACCCTGGCGGCGATTGTGATCGTCTCCGCCGCCATGCCGTTCCTGAGCGCGGCCTTCAGGGCCCGCTGGATCGCTTGGCCGAACCTCGTGCTCGCCGCGCCGGTCCCGATCCTGGTCGCGCTCCTGGCCTGGCGGTTCTTTGTGGCCCTCGACCGGCGCGCCGAGGTGACGCCATTCCTGTGCGCGCTCGGGCTGTTCCTGCTGTCGTATGTCGGGCTCGGAATCAGCCTGTGGCCGATGATTGTCCCGCCGGCGATCACGATTTGGGACGCGGCCACCCACCCGAGCAGCCAGGCCTTCCTGCTCGCCGGCGCCGTCGTGCTGGTCCCGATGGTGCTGGCCTATACCGGCTACGTGTACTGGCTGTTCCGCGGCAAGGTCGTGGCCGGCGCCCCGGGCTACCACTAGGAGAGCGGGCCATGACCTCGGAGACGAAACCTGGCTCATCCCTGCGCCGGCTGGGCTGGTTCATCGCGCTGTGGGCCGGCGGCGTCGGAGGCCTCACCGCCGTGGCGCTGCCGCTGCGATGGCTTCTGAAGGCGGTGTGAGACCCAAGCGGACGCCGCGTCGCCCCGGGTGACGCGGCGTCCGGCGTCACCGCATCACGAACGGGTTCTCCGGCGCATCGCGGCTGGTCGAGATCCAGACGCTCTTGGTCTCCAGGAACTCGCGGATCGACTCGATGCCGCTCTCGCGACCGATGCCGGAGCGCTTCATGCCGCCGAACGGCATCATGTAGCTCACCGCCCGGTAGGTGTTCACCCAGACGGTGCCGGCGCGCAGGCCCTTCGACATGCGCATGGCCCGGCCGATATCCTGGGTCCAGACGCCGGCCGCCAGACCGTAGATCACGTCGTTGCCGATCCTCAGTGCCTCCGCCTCGTCGTCGAAGCCGATGATCGACAGGACCGGGCCGAACACCTCCTCCTGGGCGATGCGCATGTCGTTGGTGACGCCGGTGAAGATCGTCGGCTCGACGAACTGGCCGCCGATCACGCCCGGTCCGGTGGCCGGATTGCCGCCGAACACGCAACGCGCGCCCTCGCTCTTGGCCAGCGCGATGTAGTCGAGCACCTTTGCGTATTGCGGCGGCGTGGTGATCGGTCCGATGTTGGTGTCGGCTTGCATGGGATCGCCGAGCTTGGCGGTGCGGGCGAGCTCGACCAGCCGCGTGACGAATTCCTCGCGGATGCTGTTCTGCACGAGGAGCCGGGAGCCGGCGATGCAGGTCTGCCCGGTGGCGGCGAAGATCCCTGAGATCGCGCCCGCCGCGGCCGCCTTCAGGTCGGCATCGGCGAAGACGATGTTGGGCGACTTGCCGCCGAGCTCGAGGGAGACGCGCTTGATCTGACGCGCGGCGGCCTCGTAGACCTTCGCGCCGGTGACGTCCGAGCCCGTGAAGGTGATTTTGGCGACGTCCGGGTGCTCGGCGATGGCGGTCCCCGCCTCGCCGCCGTATCCGGTGACGACGTTGAACATCCCGTCCGGAAGGCCGGCCTCCTTGGTCAGGCGCGCGAATTCCAGCGTGCTGGCGGAGGCGAATTCCGAGGGCTTCACCACGACCGCGCAGCCGGCAGCGAGCGCGGGCGCGCATTTCCAGGCCACGAACAGGAGCGGCGAGTTCCAGGCGGTCAGCGCCCCGACCACACCGACGGGTTCGTGCCGGGTGAACGCGAAGGTCTCCGGCTTGTCGATCGGCACCTGGGCGCCCTCGATCTTGTCGGCGAGGCCCGCGTAGTACCACCACCATTCCGGCTAATAGCGGGTCTGGCCGTACATCTCGGCGAAGAGCTTGCCGTTGTCGCGGACCTCGACCTCGGCCAGCGCCTTGGACTCCCGCTCGGCGAGGTCGCCGATCTGCCGCAGCACCTTGCCGCGGGCCGAAGCGGTCATGGTGGCCCAGGGCCCCTCCCACATGGCGCGCTTGGCCGCGGCCACGGCCTGGTCGACATCGGCGCGTGAGGCGCGCGGTATCCGGGCCCAGGCCTCGCCGTGATAGGGATCGACCGACTCGAACCACGAGCCCTCGACCGGATCGACGTGCTCACCGTCGATGTAGAGCTGATAGGTCTTCACGGCGCGCATCTCCGGGCTGAGATGCCCGCCATATGGACCGGCAGGCGGGCGGCGGCGAGCCCGGCCGCTCAGGCGTTTGCGCTGAGGCGGCGGATGTCGGCGTCGACCATCTCGGTGATCAGCGCTTCCAGACTCGTCTGCGCCTCCCAGCCGAAGGTCGCCTTCGCCTTGGCGGGGTTGCCCAGGAGCACCTCCACCTCCGCCGGCCGGAACAGGGCCGGGTCGATGACGAGGTGGTCGTCGATATCCAGGCCGACATGCTTGAACGCGATGGCGCACATGTCTCGCACCGTCGTGGTCCGCCCGGTGGCGATCACGTAGTCGTCCGGCCGGTCCTGCTGCAGCATCAGCCACATCGCCTGCACGTAATCCCGGGCATGGCCCCAATCGCGCTTGGCGTCGATGTTGCCCAGCCGCAGCTCCTTCTGCTTGCCGAGCTTGATCCGCGCCACCGCGTCCGTGACCTTGCGGGTCACGAACTCCACGCCCCGCAGCGGGCTCTCGTGGTTGAACAGGATGCCGTTCGAAGCGTGCAGCCCGAAACTCTCCCGGTAGTTGATCGTCATCCAGTGCGCGTAGAGCTTGGCCACACCGTAGGGCGAGCGCGGGTAGAACGGCGTCGTCTCGCTCTGGCGTTCCTCCTGGATCAGCCCGAACATCTCCGAGGTCGAGGCCTGGTAGTAGCGCGCCTGCGGCGCCACCGAGCGCAGGCATTCCAGCATGTGCACGGCACCGAGCCCCGTCACCTGCCCGGTCAGCAGCGGCTGCTGCCAGGAGGAGGTGACGAAGGACTGGGCGGCGAGGTTGTAGATCTCGTCGGGCTTGGCGGCCTGGACGATGCGTAGCAGGGCGGATTGGTCGAGCAGGTTGCCGTCGACCAGCTCGACCTCGTCCAGGATGCCGAGCCACTTCAACCGATGGTCGAAGACGCCGGCATGGCTGGAACGGCGCACGATGCCGGTCACCGCGTAACCCTTCTCCAGGAGCAGTTGCGCCAGATACGCGCCGTCCTGGCCCGTCACACCTGTGATCAGCGCTCGCTTGGCCGTCATGAACCCGTCTCGTTCCAAAGTTGACCGGCTGCTACGACCGCGACCGCATCCGCGTCAAGGAGCGGCCAGACCTCAACATCTTCCGAAGCTGATTGCCGCCGATCCACGGAGGATGTCCGATGTAAATGTATTTCGACGCTGATCGATCGATATTTTTCAGTCCTGGCTCGCGTCTCTCATCCGGAAGACAGCCAGTCGGCGACGCCGGGAATCGACCGGAACTCCTCCAGGGCGTGGACGCGCGCCTCCGGCAACGCCAATCGCGCCATGGTCGCCAGGGCGTGACCGGGACCGAGTTCCAGAACTCGGTCGGCGCCGTATTCGCCGCAGGCTTCCAGACAAGCGGACCAGTCAATCGTCCGCGAGATCTGGATAGCGAGCTTTTCCAAACCCTCCTCGGCGCGGAAGACCGCGCCTCCGTCGAGACCGCTGATCAGGCGCGGCGCACCGGCTGGGGGGCGCACCTGCTTCGCAGCGGCCAGGATGTCCCGGAACGCATCGGTTGCCGCCGACAGGAGCGGCGTGTGAGAGGGGGTCTGGACCGGAAGGATGACGGCCCGCTGCGCCCCCGACCCGCTCGCCTCGGAGCACACGGCATCGAGGGCGTTCCGCCGCCCTCCGACAACGCCGCTATCCGGGGCATTGCGGATGGCGAGGTAACATCCATGGCGGGCCGCGAGCATGTCCAGAACATCGAGCCGGAGGCCTCGTATCCCGGCGAGCCCGAATCCCTGGCCGGTGGCGGCGTCCATGGCCTCGGCCCGCCGCGCGGCAAGGGTCAGGACGACGTCCGGTTCGAAGCGTCCGGCGACACCCCACGCGGCGAGATCGCCGATGCTGTAGCCGGCCACGATGGCGCGGGCCGGTCGTGCGCAGCCCAGGGCGTTCCAGGCGGCGAGCGCTGCCACGCAGCACAGGATCTGACCCGTGCGGTTCGCGTGCAACTCGTCGCCGCCGGTCCTGGCGACGTCGCGTGGATCCCTGCCACCGAGGAGCGGCTTGGCGGCGTCGAAGATCGCCTGAGCCTCGGGTCGGTCCGCCGTGAGGTTGAACATGCCCGGATGCTGGCCGCCCTGACCGGAGAGCAGAAGCGCCAGCGTCATCGGCGGATCGAGGCCCGGAGCGCGGCTGCCGGCACCAGAGCGACCCGGTCGAGGCTCTTGGCCACCACCGATCCGCCTTCAGGCGCGTCGCGCAATTCCCGCCACTGCACACCGGTCCCGTCCGGCAGCAGGATCTCTCCGTCGATGCGCATGGGGGCCGTGTCCGCGACAGCGCCGATCCGGTCGAGCAGGCCGGCCGGCACGCCTGTCGCGCATGGCCAGAGCAGGTCAAGGTCGGAATGCGCGCTGAGGTAGGTCAGGCCGGTCAGGGCCTGCCAGAGCAGGGCGCCGAACGGCCGTGGCACGATCGCGTGGCGGCCGATCTCGACCAGGGCGCCGATGGTCGGTTGCCACGCGGCGGGCGCATGCCGCCCGGCGGCGGCGAGATCCGGCGCTTCCATGGGCGACAGCATCGTTGACGGCAGGGCGAGCCCGATCCGCCGCTTGCCGTCGGCGGGTGGCAGCGGCAAGCCGAGGGGAACGGTATCACTGCCCTCCCCCGGATTTCGGCGGCGGACGATCAGGGGTCGGCCGGCCGCGGCCCAGCCGTCGAGATGGGGCGCACCCGCGAGGTCGGAGCGCGACGCCAGCCATGCGGCCCAGGCCGTCGGATCGGCCTGCACGAGGTCGTGGCGGCTGTAGACCTCAGCCAAGGCGCGCCTGATCGGCCACGGCCGCCGCGATGCCGCGGGCCACCGGACGGCCGCCGCGCTCCTCGCCGAGGCGGTCCCGCACGTCGCCGGGTTCCATCCTTGCGATGAGATCGCGGATCTGGACGGCCAGCGGCTTGTCCGGATCGAGGATGGCGTGCACTGCCCCCGTCGCCACCATGTTGTCGAGGCCGGGCGCGAAGACCGGTGTCGATTTCGCCATCTCCTGAAGCTTCGTTAGCGGCAGCTTCGTGACTCGGGCGACCGAGGGCAGGTCCATCACGCTCGGGTCGGCGCCCGGAAGCGCCGCCAGAACCCGGGTTGCCAGTGCGGTGGCGATGAACGCGCCTGCGGCTGAATGGCCGTAGATCAGCCCGACCGTCGGATGCCCTGACCGGTCGGCGAGGAGCAGAGCCTTGGCCAGATGCGCGAGGCATTCGTTGAGGCCCAGAAGCTCGTCCCGCCGGCTCATGCGCTGGCTGTCGGAATCGACCACGACCAAGATCGGCGTCCGCTCGCCCGCCCGCACCGTGTCGAGCACGGCGCGCGACAGCGACAGCGCCCCCTCGACGCCAAGGGGCGTGTCGCCATCGACGCCCACGACCTGGATCCGGCCGCCGTCGAACGGGCCGCTGCCCATCACGAGCCCGTTCCGAACCGTCACCGCGTGTCCCTCCGGGAACAGGGAGGCGAGGATCTCAGCGAGCGTCATGATCAGCCTCCCTGACCCGGGCGACGGTCTCGTCGAAGGCCTTGGTGTCCATCCCGGGTACCGTCTCCGGATCGTTCACGCCGAGACGCGCCCAGACATCGGTCCCGTCGCGGCAATCGCCGAAGCGCGCGATCCGGTCTTCGAGACGCGCCTGCTCGGCCTCGAGCGTGTCAAGATCGAAGGCCGGCGCGCGGCCGACGAGATCGAGGGCGGCCGCACGGAAGGCCGTGACGGAGTCGGCGCAGAAGGCGTCGGCACCCCCGATCAGGCGGCGATGCTTGCCGCCCATGGTGCGCCAGACGAGCGCCCGGTCGCGCGAGTCGAATTCCTCGGCCCCCTTGTTGGTCTCGATGACCTCGGGGCCGGACACCGAGATTCGCCCGCCCTCCGAGACGGCCAGCCGCGAGCAGGTCCCGGCAATGAGGCCGCCGCCGCCGTAGCAGCCGGCCCGGCCGCCGATCAGCCCGATCACCGGGATCCCGGCCGCGCGGGCCTCGGCGATGGCCCGCATGGTCTCCGCGATAGCGGTCTCGCCGGCATTGGCCTCCTGAAGACGGACGCCGCCAGTGTCGAACAGGATCAGCACCGCCTTCGGCTTCAGCTCCAACGCCGCCCGGAGCAGTCCGACCAGCTTGCCGCCATGCACCTCGCCGAAGGCCCCGCCCATGAAGCGGCCTTCCTGGGCGGCGATCAGGATGGGGCTGCCGTCGAGCCGCGCGCGGCCCACCACAATGCCGTCGTCGAAGGCGCGGGGCAGATCGAATAGCGGCAGATGCGGGCTCATGCGCCGCTCCGTTGGCGGCAGGAACTCGTGGAAGCTTCCCGGGTCAGTGAGCGCCACCACGCGCTGACGAGCGGTCGCCTCGTACCAACTCAAGGCATCCGGATCGATGCTCGCGGCGCGGTTGCCAGCCATGCTCAGGCCTCCATCAGCCGCGCGCCCTGAAGCAGGCGAAGCGACACCGTGTCGGGACGGGCGCCGCCGTCGTTGATGCTGATGCGGAGGCCGCCCGGCTGCGCTCGGGCGATGAAATCGGCCACCACCGCCGCCCAGACGTCACCGTAGCCGGCGATCGGGGTCTCGATGGACACCTCGCAGGCGTCCGGCGGCAGAACCCGCTCCAGCAGGATTTCCAGATTGCCGGAGGCCACGACGCCGGTGATCGCGTTCGGCACCGAGCCGGGCAGCGGCTTCTGGGTGGTGTGGCGGAAGGTCAGGGATTCCATCGCCGGCTCCTCAAGTACGGACCCTTAATCGCCCAAAGTTCACCAGTTCCGGAACTTGGCAGGCGGCTCGTAGAGGCCGCCGGACCAGTGCACGAGATCTTTGATCGACTTCGCCGCGAGCAGCGCCCGGTCGGCGTCCAGCGGCTCGATGCCGAGATCCTCCGGACGTCGGATCACGCCCCGGGCGCGCAATTCCTCGACCTTCGCCCGGTCGCGGCCGCGTCCGACCTCGGTGTAGCCGGCCACGCCCCGGATCGCCTGCTCGCGCTCGTCGGCGTCGCGGCAGAGCAGGAGGTTGGCGATGCCCTCCTCGGTGACGATGTGAGTGACGTCGTCCGCGTAGATCATGACCGGCGCCAGCTCGAGGCCGATTTTCTTGGCCAATTCCAGGGCATCGAGCTTCTCCACGAAGGTCGGCACGAGCTTGTCGCCGAAGGTCTCGACCAGCTGCACCACGAGCTTGCGACCGCGCATCAGCGCGGGATCGCCAACGATCTGGCCCTCGCGGCCGGCCTTCATCCAGGCATCGGATGGGTGGCGCCGGCCGTGCGGGTCCGAGCCCATGTTGGGGGCGCCGCCGAAACCCGCGACCCGCGACTGGGTGATGGTCGAGGAATGGCCCATCAGGTCGATCTGGAGCGTCGCCCCGATGAACATGTCGCACGCATAAAGGCCGGCGGTCTGGCAGAAGGCGCGGTTCGAGCGCAGGCTTCCGTCCGCACCGGTGAAGAAGATGTCGGGCCGCTCGCGGATGTAGCGATCCATCCCGACCTCCGAGCCGAAGCAGTGGACCTGCTTGACCCAGCCGGATTCGATCGCTGGGATGAGGGTCGGGTGCGGATTCAGCGCCCAATGAGTGGCGATCTTGCCCTTCAGGCCAAGTTTTTCCCCGTAGGTCGGAAGCAGCAGCTCGATCGCCGCCGTGCCGAACCCGATGCCGTGGTTGAGGCGCTTGATGCCGTACTCGGCGTAGATCCCCTTGATCGCCATCATGGCGATCAGGATCTGCGTCTCGGTCATCGCCGCCGGATCGCGGGTGAAAAGCGGCTCGACGTAAAACGGCGTGTCGGCCTCGACCACGAAATCGACCCGGTCGCCCGGGATGTCCACCCGCGGGACCCGGTCGGCGATCTCGTTGACCTGCGCAACCACGACGCCGTTCTTGAAGGCCGTCGCCTCCACGACGGTGGGCGTGTCCTCGGTGTTCGGCCCGGTATACAGGTTGCCGTCCCGGTCCGCCGAGACGCCCGCGATCAGGGCTACGTTGGGCGTCAGGTCGGCGAAATAGCGGGCGAAAAGCTCCAGGTAGGTGTGGACCGCTCCGAGCTCGATCTGACCGCCGTACAGCATCTTGGCGATGCGTCCGCCCTGCGGACCGGAATAGGAATAGTCGAGCCGCTTGGCGATGCCGGTCTCGAACACGTCGAGATGTTCCGGAAGGACGATCCCCGATTGAACCATGTGCAGGTCATGGACCTTCCCGGGATCGCAGGCGCTGAGGCCGCGGGCGAGGCAGTCGGCCTGCTTCTGGTTATCGCCTTCGAGGCAGACCCGGTCGCCAGGCCGCAGGATCGCCTCCAGTAGATCCACGACGGAACGCGCGGGAACCACCTTGCCTTGTGCATGGGCGCGACCCGCCCGGATGCGGGCATCGCGGGCCAGTTTCTCGCCGCGCCACTCGCTCATTCGCGCGCTCCAATAAGTGTACCGAACTGGACATAGCAGTCCATTCGGTATTTTCAAAGCCGGTCCGATCACAGTTTCGTATACGGGATTGCGATCCTGTCAACGTTCCGCATACTCACTGGAACGGCTGCTAGGCCGACTCGGGAAGGAGACGCTCCATGACGAGCGCGTCGCCGCGGCTGCCGCACGGGGCCGGATGGACGACCCTGCAGAAGGGTCAACGCCGATGATCGTCCTCGGTGTCGCCCTGCTCGCAGCCTGCACGCTGATCGGCGTGTATCTCGGCGACCTTCTCGGCATTGTCCTCGGTGTGAAGGCCAATGTCGGCGGCGTCGGCATCGCCATGATCCTGCTGATCGCCGCGCGGCTCTGGCTCTCCCGCCGGGGGCGCCTGACCAGAGGCGTTCAGTTCGGCGTCGAATTCTGGGCGGGCATGTACATCCCGATCGTGGTCGCCATGGCGGCCCAGCAGAACGTGGTGGCTGCAGTCAGCGGCGGCCCGATCGTGCTGATCGCGGCGACCGGGTCGCTGGTGCTGTGCTTCGGCGCCGTGGCCCTGCTCAGCCGGATCGGCCGCCGTGGTCCGGGCAGCGCCGCCGTCGAGCACGGTGGATCGGTGATCGGCGGGGATGCCGACGCTCCCGACGCCACACGGGCTGCGCCGGTCGTCGCCAGGGAGGGCTGAACGCCATGGGTCACGAGATCTGGCACGGCATCGAGCATGTCTTCATCGAGCAGAGCCTCGTGGCCGCCTTCGCGGTGGTCGGGACGCTGATCCTCGTCTCGAACTATGCCGCGAAGCACCTCACCAACGGCCGCGTCCACGGCTCGGCCATCGCGATCGTGCTGGGCCTGGTGCTGGCCTATGTCGGCGGGCTCTACACGGGCGGGAAGAAGGGCCTCGCGGACATCCCGGCGCTCGCCGGGATCGGCCTCATGGGCGGGGCGATGCTGCGCGACTTCGCCATCGTCGCCACGGCCTTCGAGGTGGATGTGATCGAGGCCCGAAGGGCCGGCCTGCTCGGCGTGCTGGCACTCGCCCTCGGCACGATCCTGCCATTCATCGTCGGGACGCTGACCGCCGTGGCGTTCGGCTACCACGATGCCGTCTCGATAACGACGATCGGCGCGGGGGCGATCACCTACATCGTCGGCCCGGTCACCGGGGCGGCGATCGGCGCGGATTCCACCGTGATGGCGCTGTCCATCGCCACCGGCGTGACCAAGGCGGTGATGGTCATGGTCGGGACGCCGCTGGTGGCGCGGCTGATCGGCCTCGACAATCCGCACTCGGCCATGGCGTATGGCGGGCTGATGGGCACGGTGAGCGGGGTGGCGGGTGGCCTCGCGGCGACCGATCCGAAGCTTGTGCCTTACGGCGCGCTCACGGCGACGTTCCACACCGGCATCGGCTGCCTCGTCGGGCCCTCCCTCCTGTTCCTGACGGTGCGCGCCCTCGTCGGTTAGGTCTGCGGCCGCGCATAGAATCGTGCCGTTTCCTGATCCGACACTGTGGATTAGGCTATGGTTCCGCATCGTCTGATACGAAGACTGGCAGTCGCCGCTCGCGGGATGGTCTAGGATCGGCGGATGCACGGAGATTTTCAGAAGATCGAGAGCGGGCTGCTCTCGGACCGGATCCGGGACGCCCTCACGGACGCGATCGCGTCGGGGACGATCGCGGCCGGCACGGCCCTCGACGAGCAGAACCTCGCGGACCGTTACGGCGCCTCGCGCACGCCCGTTCGCGAGGCTTTGCGTCAGCTCGCGGCCTCGGGGCTGGTGGAGATCCGGCCCCGCCGGGGCGTCGTCGTGGCGCGCCTGACGCCGCAGCGGATCGCCGACATGTTCGAGACCACCGCCGAGATCGAGGCGATGTGCGCGCGGCTGGCCACCTACCGGATGACGCCCCTCGAGCGGGGGCAGCTCATGGAGCTGCACGAGGAATCCGCCCGCGCGGTGGAGGCGGGCGACGTCGACGCCTACGACCGCTTCAACCGTACCTTTCACGAAGCGCTCTACACGGCGACCCACAACGGCTTCATGGCCGAGCAGGCGCTGGCGATCCGCGAGCGCCTCGCCGCCTTCCGGCGCACGCAGCTGCGCCACGCCGACCGGATCCGACGCTCGCGGGAGGAGCACGGTGAGATCCTGGCGGCGATCGCGGAAGGGGACGGCGAGACGGCGGCGCGCCGCATGCGCGCCCACATGCTCCGGGCCGCGGCCGCCCTCGGCCGCTACATCGCCGAGACCGGCTGAGACGCGTTGCCGGGCGTGCGTCTGCCCCAGCGCGGAGCTGGGACGGCGAGACGCGAGGCCGGCCTGTCTTCCGACCGCTCGGATAGCTAAGCCGATCGACGTCGCGCTCAACCGCGCGCGGCAGATCCCCCGAGCGCTTCCGCCAGTCGGCCGATCCGCTCGGCCGCACGGCCGATCCCCGTCGCGGCCCGCTCGGCATCCTCCGCGCGCCCCCGTTCGGCGGTCTCCGTGGCGTGGCGCAGCTCGGACACCTGTGCCTCCAGCGTTGTGAGCCGTCCACGCAACTCGGACACTTCGTCGGCGATCGTGAGGGCGGCCATCACCTGGAGGCGCATGTCGCCGATCTCGCCGAAATTCTTGCGCATCTCGCCGATGCGCGTGTCCAGGGTCGCGGCAAGGCCGGTAAGATGGGCTTCCTCGCCCACGCCGCAGGCCATGCGGTAGCTGCGGCCGTCGATGGTCACGTTGATCTGCGGCAAGGGCTGCTCCGACGGGCTGCTCGGATGAATGCTCAAATGACGGGGCCGTCCGCCTCAGGCGCGTCCGAGCACATCCTGGACGGTCTCGATGGCTCGATCGAGCCGCTGGCCGACCTCGCCGGTGGTGGCCGAGACCTCGGCGAGGCGGGCGCTCGCCGCATCGAGGGCAGCGGCCAGGCGCGTCCGATCCTCGTCCATGAGGGCGAGCTCAGCGTCCCGGTCGTCGGGCTGGGCCGCCGTCTCGATCCGGCGGGTGACCACGGCATCCAGGCGGCTCAGGGCCGCGTCCAGACGCGCGAGGGCTTCATCGATGGAATCGGGTTCGGTCGCGTCGGCCATGGTGTTGTGTCCGCCTCGAGGCGAAGCTTTCCGTCGAATGCTGCTGGATTTCCAGTCCGAAATGGCGTCCCGCACCGTGATCGATCCGGCCGCGTAATGGAACGTGGCAATCCTTGTTTATTGGTCGGTGGATCGATGAGGTTTGTCATGGCCGCGCGTTTGACAGCTAGGGGCGCCATGCTAGACAGCCGCGCGCTCCCGAGAGGGTCCGCGCGAGACAGGCCGGATAGCCGATCCGTGACAGTCCCGAGGCCTCAGCCTGCGCCGTCCGCTTCGACGGTCCCTGGCGGCGGAGCGCGGCTTAACCCGGGCCGGTTCATCGCAGGTTCAAACCCGCCCGCCCAGATCCGCCCGGCACGGCGGCGGGCCGCAGAGACCGCCCCGCGGACCGCACCCAGCGGTCCGGCGCGCGGTGCGCCGCATCAGGAAGGAGTCACGCCGTGACGAAGGTTGCCATCAACGGGTTCGGACGCATCGGCCGCAATGTCCTGCGGGCGATCGCGGAAGCCGGCCGCACCGACATCGAGGTCGTGGCGATCAACGATCTCGGCCCGGTGGAGACCAACGCCCACCTGCTCCGCTACGACTCGGTGCACGGCCGCTTCCCCGGCGAGGTCGCTGTGGACGGCGAGTTCCTGGTGGTGAACGGCAAGCGCATCAAGGTCACGGCCGTGCGCAACCCGGCCGAGCTGCCCCACCGCGATCTCGGCGTCGACATCGCGCTGGAATGCACTGGCATCTTCACCTCGAAGGACAAGGCCAAGGCCCATCTCGACGCCGGCGCCAAGCGCGTCCTCGTCTCGGCCCCGGCTGACGGCGCCGACCTGACGGTGGTCTACGGCGTCAATCACGACAAGCTGTCGCGCGAGCACCTCGTGGTCTCGAACGCGTCCTGCACCACGAACTGCCTCGCCCCGGTGGCGAAGGTGCTGGACGAGGCCGTGGGCATCGAGCGCGGCTTCATGACCACGATCCACTCCTACACCAACGACCAGCCCTCGCTGGACCAGATGCACAAGGATCTCTACCGGGCCCGCGCCGCGGCGCTCTCGATGATCCCGACCTCGACCGGCGCCGCCAAGGCTGTCGGCCTCGTCCTGCCGGAGCTGAAGGGCAAGCTCGACGGGACCGCGATCCGCGTGCCGACCCCCAACGTTTCGGCGGTCGACCTCGTGTTCACGGCCAAGCGCGCGACCACGGTTCAGGAGATCAACGACGCCATCAAGGCCGCCGCGGCGGGCCCGCTCAAGGGCGTGCTCGGCGTGACCGACCGGCCGAACGTCTCGATTGACTTCAACCACGATCCGCACTCGCCGACGTTCCACCTCGATCAGACCAAGGTGATGGACGGCGTGCTGGTGCGCATCCTGACGTGGTACGACAACGAGTGGGGCTTCTCGAACCGCATGGCTGACACGGCCGTGGCGATGGCCAAACTCATCTGAACTGCCTTGCCGCGGTCGCCGCCTCGTGAGAGGCCGGCGGCCGCGCCTTCCACTGGACGGCCTTACTTCGAACCAGGGACTCTTCAGGGATGACCGACGCTTCGCAGGGCACGTCAGCCGGGCCGGAATTCGTGCCGCCCGCACCACGGCCGGCTCCGCCACCGCCCGCCACGCCTGTTGCCCCGGCCAATACCGCGCCGTCGCACGCGCTCCCGGCCAATCAGCTCTTCGACCAGCTCGCGCGGATCGAGGACAAGTGCTCGCGCATCGAGGACAAGTATGCCCGCTCCGAGGCGCTGCTGTCCCGCGTCGAGGACAAGGTCGAGAATGCCGCGAACCGGATGAACGAATCCGCGCGCCAATCCGACCTCGCGGCGCTCCGGACGGAAATGCGCGGTCTGGCCGAGCGCACCCGGCGCCTGCCCGGGACCGGCGCCCTGGTCCTCACTGCCGTCATCACTGCCATTCTGACCGTGGTCCTGATGGTCGCCGTCCAGCGGCTCAACCTCGACCGCCTGCTGCCGCAGCGCGCCGCCATCGGCACGACCGTCCAATAATCCCCGTCGCCCCGTACAGGACCGCAACAGACCGCATGAGCGCCTTTCGTACTCTCGACGACGCCGGCTCCCTCACGGGCAAGCGGGTTCTCATGCGCGTCGACCTGAACGTGCCGATGGAGAACGGTCGCGTGACCGACGCGACCCGCATCGCGCGCGTCGCGCCGACGATCCGCGAGGTCGCCGAGAAGGGCGCGAAGGTGATCCTGCTCGCCCATTTCGGCCGTCCGAAGGGCAAGCGCGAGCCGAAGGACTCGCTGGAACCGGTGGTCCCGGCGCTGGCGGCGGCGCTGGGACGCGAGGTCGCCTTCGCGGCGGATTGCGTCGGCGAGGCGGCCGCGCAGGCCGTGGCAGCCCTCAAGGACGGCGATGTCCTGCTCCTCGAGAACACCCGCTACCATCCGGGCGAGGAGAAGAACGAGGCGGCCTTCGCGGACGCGCTGGCGGCGAACGGTGACGTCTACGTCAACGAAGCTTTCTCGGCGGCCCACCGCGCCCACGCCTCCACCGAGGGGCTGGCGCACCGACTGCCGGCCTATGCCGGCCGCGAGATGCAGGCCGAGCTCGAGGCCCTCACCAAGGGCCTGGAATCGCCCCAGCGCCCGGTGATCGCGCTGGTCGGCGGCGCCAAGGTGTCGTCCAAGATCGATCTTCTGGAGAACCTCGTCGCCAAGGTCGACATGCTGGTGATCGGCGGCGGCATGGCCAACACCTTCCTGCACGCGCAGGGCAAGTCCGTCGGCAAGTCCCTCTGCGAGAAGGATCTCGCGGAGACCGCGACCCGGATCCTGGCGGCGGCCGAGAAGGCCGGCTGCCGGATCATCCTACCGGTGGACGCCGTCGCCGCGACGGAATTCAAGGCGCAGGCTCCGCACGACACGGTGTCGGTGGACGCTGTGCCGGAAGCCAGCATGATCCTCGATGCCGGCCCGCGCTCGGTTGCCGAAATCAACGCCGCCATCGACGAGGCCAAGACCCTGGTGTGGAACGGCCCGCTGGGCGCGTTCGAGCTCGCGCCGTTCGACGCCGCCACGGTCGCCGCCGCCAAGCACGCGGCCGGGCGGACGAAGGCCGGCCACCTCGTCTCGGTGGCAGGCGGCGGCGACACCGTGGCCGCCCTGAACCATGCCGGCGTCGCGCAGGACTTCACCTACGTCTCAACGGCCGGCGGTGCGTTCCTCGAATGGCTGGAAGGCAAGGCCCTGCCGGGCGTCGAGGCGCTGCGGGCGAAGGGCTGAGACCGCCCTTGCACTCCTCCCCCGGCGGCGCGATCCCATCTATGATGGCGGCGTTTATCAGCCGGGGAGCCTTGTCGATGGGTGACACCGTGGAGAACGCGACCTTCGAGATCCTGAAGGGCATCCAGGCGAGCCTGGCGGATCTGCGGGCCGAGACGGTGACGCGCTTCGACAGGCTTGAGGCGCGGATCGATCGCCTTGATCTCGGCATATGCGAGGATCGTCGGATCGCGGCCGGGATGCCCGTGATGATGCGCGCCGCGGCCGGCGATTTCGACGCGCGGGTCAGCGAGTTCGAGGGACGCGTCCCGGCCCTGGAGAGCAGAACGAGTTGAGGATCATCCAGCGCAGGAATGCGCAACTCGGCGTCTGAGATTGACCGAAAGCAAGGCTCTCGGCAGAGCGATACGATACAGCTCAGCTGAGCGCCGCACGGCGCCATCGGCGATCGGGCAGACGACCACACGGAAACGGGAAGACACGCACGATGGCACGCATCACCCTCCGGCAGCTCCTCGATCACGCCGCTGAGCACGAGTACGGCGTGCCCGCCTTCAACCTGAACAACATGGAGCAGGGGCTCGCCATCATGGCGGCGGCCGACGCCACGGATTCGCCCGTGATCCTGCAGGCGAGCCGCGGCGCCCGCGCCTACGCCAACGACGTCGTGCTGGCCAAGCTGATCGACGGCCTCGCCGAGATCTACCCGCACATCCCGGTCTGCATGCATCTCGACCACGGCAACAACGAAGCCACCTGCGCCACCGCCATCCAGTACGGCTTCACCTCGGTGATGATGGACGGCTCGCTGAAGGCCGACGGCAAGACACCCGCCGACTACAATTACAACGTCGAGATCACCCGCAACGTCACCAAGATGGCCCACTGGGCGGGCGTCTCGGTCGAGGGCGAGCTGGGCGTGCTCGGCTCGCTGGAGAGCGGCCAGGGTGAGGCCGAGGACGGCCACGGCGCCGAGGGCACGCTCAGCCACGACCAGCTCCTGACCGACCCGGACGAGGCGGTGAAGTTCGCCGAGGCCACCAAGGTGGACGCGCTGGCGGTGGCGATGGGCACGAGCCACGGCGCCTACAAGTTCACCCGCAAGCCCGACGGCGAGGTGCTGGCGATGAACGTGATCGAGGAGATCCACCGCCGCCTGCCGACGACCCACCTCGTCATGCACGGCTCCTCGTCGGTGCCGCAGGACCTGCAGGACATCATCAACCAGTACGGCGGTCAGATGAAGCCGACCTGGGGCGTCCCGGTCGAGGAGATCCAGCGCGGCATCAAGCACGGCGTGCGCAAGATCAACATCGACACGGATAACCGCATGGCGATGACCGGCCAGATCCGGAAGGTCCTGACCGAGAACCCGTCCGAGTTCGACCCGCGCAAGTACCTGAAGCCTGCCATGGAGGCGATGACGAAGCTCTGCAAGCAGCGCTTCGAGGAGTTCAACACCGCCGGCAAGGGCTCGAAGATCCGGCCGATCTCGGTCGCCGAGATGGCCAAGCGCTACGCCAGCGGCGCGCTCAATCCGAAGATCGGCGCCCGATAAGACCGCGCAGCCCCTCGCGATGAGCAACGATGCGCGTCTCGCCCTGCTCGGGCCCCACGGTCTCGACGCCGCCGACCTCGACGGTTTCGTAGCCGCCCTGAAGGGTGCGTGCGGGAGCGGCGATGTCGCCGCGGTGATCCTGCGGCTCGCCGCGGCCGACGAGCGCGCACTGGTTGCCCGCGTGAAACAGGTCGCACCGGTTGCGCAGGAGCACGGCGCCGCGCTGGTCGTGGCCTGCCCAGGCTTCGTCGGCGATCTGGCCGCGGTGGCGATCCGCGGCGGTGCCGACGGCATCCATGTCGACAAGCCGCGCGACCTCAGGGACCTGCGCGGCCGGTTGAAGGAGGGGCGCATCCTCGGCGCCGGCGGCATCGAGACGAAGCATGCGGCTATGGAGGCCGGCGAAGCGGGCATCGACTACCTGATGTTCGGCGGCCTCTATCCGGACGGCATCGCCCCTGATCCCGAGGGTGTGCTGGCGCGCGCCTCGTGGTGGGCGGAGATTTTCGAGACCCGTGCATCGCCGTCGCGGCGGCTGCCGACGAGATCGCGTCCTTGTCCGCGACAGGTGCCGAGTTCGTCGGGCTCGAGAGCGGGCTCTGGCTGCAGGATCCGGCCGCGGTCGAGCGGGCCCATCGGACGATGCAGGAGGCGGGAGCCTGATGACGCGGCCGTCGCCGCACACCCTGGCGGTCATCGCCGCGTTCTCGGTCCTGGCCGCCCCGGCCTGGGGTGCCGCTGGACCGGCGGATCCGTCGAAAAACGCATTGCCGTCGGCCGCCTCACCCGGCGCCGAGCCCGGCAAGAAGCAGATGCCGGAGCTGCCGAGCCCCTATACGCCGAACTACACGAGGGGCGCCGTGCCCCCGGCCAACGGCCAGCCCCCGGATCTCGCCTACGGCGCGTACCAGCGCGGCCAGTACGTCACGGCCTTCCGGGAGGCGACCAAGCGCATCGAGGCCAATCCCAAGGATGCGCCGGCCATGACGCTGCTCGGGGAGCTGTACAATCAGGGCCTCGGCGTTAAGCAAAATCCGGTCAAGGCCGCCGAGTGGTACAGGCTCGCGGCGGCTCAGAACGACGCCGCCGCCATGTCGTCCCTCGGCCTCATGGCCCTCGACGGGCGTGGCATGCCGAAGGATGCGAAGGCCGGCCGCCGCTGGCTGGAACAGGCCACGTCCCACGGCTCACCGACAGCCGCCTACAATCTCGGCCTGATCCTGATCGGCACCGGCGCGACCGCCGACGAGGCCGCGGCCGCCGCGCAATTCCGGAAAGCCGCGGATGCGGAAATCGGGCCGGCCCAGCACGATCTCGGCGTGCTCTACCTCCAGGGTCGCGGCGTGCCCAAGGATCCCGCCATGGCGGCGCAACTCTTCCGCCGTGGCGCCGATAATGGCGATCTCGCCAGCGAGGTCGAGTACGCGATCCTGCTGTTCAACGGCAACGGCGTGACCAAGGACGAGCGTTCCGCGGCCCGCTACTTCCTGCACGCGGCCTCGCGGGGAACGCGATCGCGCAGAACCGGATCGCGCGGCTCTATGCGGTCGGCCGCGGCGTGCCCAAGAACACGGTCGAGGCTGCGGCCTGGAACCTCGCCGCCGCCGGTCAGGGGCTGTCCGATGCGTGGCTCGACCAGACCCTGTCGGGCCTCTCCGCCGACGAGCGGACCCGCGCCGAGCGGCTGGCGAACGAGCGGATCGAGCAGCGCTGAAGGGCTACACCTCGGCCTTCGACCAGTCGACGCCGGCTTCCAGCTCCGGCAGCAGGACCACGCTCTCCTGCTCGTTCGGGTCGGTGCGGGCGATCACCGCCGTCACCGGCTCCGTCTGGCTGCGATTGTACGGCAAGTGCGGGACGTTGGCGGCGATGTAGACGAACTCGCCGGCCCCCGCGATCGCGTGATTCTCCAGACGCTCGCCCCAGAAGCAGCCCGAAACGCCGGAGAGGACGTAGATCGCCGTCTCATGGGCTTCGTGCTTGTGGGCGTGGGCCCGCTCACCGGGCGGGATCTCAAGAAGCTGCATGTGCAGGGCTTTGGAATCGACCGCCTCGGCCGAGATCGCCGGACGGTAGAGGTGTCCCTGCTTGCCGCGGAATGGCGCGCTCTCGTGCACCACCAGGAAGCCTGGCTTCTGCGTTTCGGACCCGGTGCTCATGGACGTTCCTCCACCCTGAAGGCGGGATCGACGGGAATCTGCATGCCGTTGACCAGCGCATTGGTCTGGTTCGCCATGCCGACAATCGCCAGGAATTCGCCGTGCTGCTCCGCCGTCAAGCCCTTCGCGCGCGCCGCGGCCGTGTGCGAATGGATGCAATAGGGGCAGCCATTCGCAATTGAGACCGCGATGTAGACCAGCTCCTTGGTCAGCGGATCGAGTGTGCCCGGGCCCATGACGGCCTTGAGACTGGTCCAAGTCCGCTCGAGCAGGGCGGGATCGTTGGCGAGCCCGCGCCAGAAATTGTTGATGAAATCGGAGCCCCGCGTCGCCCGGATGTCCGCGAACACGGCCCGCACCCGCGGCTCCGCTTCGGCCTCGGCGTCGCTCCAGAGCGTCACAGTTGCCATGGCAAGGCCGCCCTTCAGAGCTTGCAGGCACCGTCGAGGGCGCGATTCTCAGCCTCGGAGAACAGGCGCGAGCGGATGTGGAAGCGCTTCTCGCGGCCATTCTCCAGCGAGAACATGCCCCCGCGACCGGGCACGACGTCGAGGATCAGGTGCGTGTGCTTCCAGACCTCGAACTGGGACCGGCTGATGTAGAAATCCGCGCCGCCGACGCTGCCGAGATGCACGTCGCCGTCGCCGACAATGAAGTCGCCGACCGGGTAGCACATGGGCGAGGAGCCGTCGCAGCACCCGCCGGACTGGTGAAACATCACGGGGCCGTACTCGGCCCGCAGCTCCTCGACGAGCTCCAGCGCCTTGGGCGTGGCGGTGACCCGCAGCGGCGTGCCGTCGGCACCGACCTGCTCCGCGGTCGTGGCTTCAACCGTCGCATCCGTGCTCATGCTGACCTCCCCGTGTTACCTTGGATATGCGTCCGCGCGCCGGGATTTCCACATTCCCGCGAGCGGAATGGCCAAGCTGGTGCCGATCGACCCGTCCCGCGTTGCTCGCCGAGGATGCGCCCATCTCGGGCGCAGAAGGGAGAGCCGACCGGGCTGATCGACGCCATGACCTCATCACGAGCCCTCGCCCTCGCCCTCGTGTTCGCCGGCGTTGCTGCGACACCGGCCGGCGCCGACCCGCTGACGCTCCGCGTTCAGCCGCGCACCCAGCCGCTGTTCGTTCAGCACGCCTGGCACGTCGCTGGAAATCCGAACGTCACCCCGGACAACCGGATGGGCGTTGTCGGCTGGGATGGGCCACCCGACGATGTTCCGTCCGTCAGCGCCGATGCCGGTCCGATGCCGCCCGGCTCAATCGCCAACGTGCCGTACGAGGGCTTCGGGAACGGCGTCTATTGAGCCGCCCGCTCGCCGCCCTGCTGGCCGTCGGACTGGCAAGCGCCCCTGCCCTTGCGCGCGAGGATGTCAACGCGCCGGCGCGGGAGGCCGAATTGCGAACATGCCTGAACCACCCTGCGTGGGTCGTCCCACCCGACGCCGTGATTGCGGACCGAGCGTCGTTCTGCGGCTGCTATGCCGACGGAGCGGTGAAGGCTCGGCTCTGGGAGCTTGAGAAGGCCGAGGCCAACGAGGGCGAGGAGGTTCGCCGGACGGTGGCGGACCGCACCATCAGCCTGCACGACCGGACATCGGCAGCGATCGCCGCGTCCTGCCTGAAGCCCTGACTGCGAGGCTGCAAAAAGCCCCGGCCCTAAGGCCGGGGCGAAGTTGTCTCGGGGGTTGACCCGGGCAGAAGCTCAGAAGAAGCCGAGCTTCTTGGCCGAGTAGCTGACCAGCATGTTCTTGGTCTGCTGGTAGTGATCGAGCATCATCTTGTGGGTCTCGCGGCCGATGCCGGACTGCTTGTAGCCGCCGAAGGCCGCGTGGGCCGGGTAGGCGTGGTAGCAGTTCGTCCATACGCGGCCGGCCTGAATTGCCCGGCCGAAGCGGTAGGCGCGGGTCCCGTCGCGGGTCCAGACGCCGGCGCCGAGGCCGTAGAGCGTGTCGTTGGCGATGGAGAGCGCCTCGGCATCGTCCTTGAAGGTCGTGACCGACAGGACCGGCCCGAAGATCTCCTCCTGGAAGATGCGCATCTTGTTGTGGCCGCGGAACACCGTCGGCTTCACGTAGAAGCCCTCGGCGAACTCGCCGTCCTTGACGTTGCGCTCACCGCCGGTGAGCAGCTGGGCGCCCTCCTGCCGGCCGATGTCGATGTAGGAGAGGATCTTCTCCATCTGCTCGCCCGAGGCCTGGGCGCCGATCATCGTGGCCGGATCGAGCGGCGAGCCCTGCGTGATCGCCTCGACCCGCTTCACCGCCCGCTCCATGAAGCGGTCGTAGATCGACTCGTGCACGAGCGCGCGGCTCGGGCAGGTGCAGACCTCGCCCTGGTTGAGGGCGAACATCGTGAAGCCCTCGAGGGCCTTGTCCAAGAAGTCGTCGTCCTCGTTGGCAACGTCGGCGAAGAAGATGTTCGGCGACTTGCCGCCGAGCTCCAGCGTCACCGGGATCAGGTTCTGCGACGCGTACTGCATGATGAGGCGGCCGGTGGTCGTCTCACCTGTGAAGGCGATCTTGGCGATCCGCGGCGACGAGGCGAGCGGCTTGCCGGCCTCGAGGCCGAAGCCGTTGACGATGTTGAGCACGCCCGGCGGCAGCAGGTCGCCGATGATCTCCATCAGCACCAGCACGGAGGCCGGGGTCTGCTCGGCCGGCTTCAGCACCACGCAATTGCCGGCGGCGAGCGCCGGGGCGAGCTTCCACACCGCCATCAGGATCGGGAAGTTCCACGGGATGATCTGGCCGACGACGCCGAGCGGCTCGTGGAAATGGTAGGCCACCGTGTCGTGGTCGATCTCGGAGATCGAGCCCTCCTGCGCCCGCACGCAGCCGGCGAAGTAGCGGAAGTGGTCGATGGCCAGCGGGATGTCGGCGTGGGTCGTCTCGCGGATCGGCTTGCCGTTGTCCCAGGTCTCGGCCAGCGCGATCAGATCGAGGTTCTCCTCCATCCGGTCGGCCATCTTGAGGAGGATGCGGGCGCGCTCGGCCGGAGCGGTGCGGCCCCAGGCCTCCTTGGCCGCGTGAGCGGCGTCGAGCGCCTTCTCGACGTCCTGCGCGTCGGAGCGGGCGACCTCGCACACCACCTTGCCGGTAATCGGCGAGGTGTTCTCGAAGTAGCGGCCGGCCACGGGGGCGACCCACTGGCCGCCGATGAAGTTCTCGTAGCGGGCCGAGAAGGGCGACTTGATCTTGGCGTCGCCGAGGAATTCCGGCTTGTTCATCGCTCTGTTTCCTCCATAGGCCCCGGCCTCGCGAACCGCGGCTCTTGGGCGTTAGCTGGCGCCCGGGCGGCCGTTCGGTCGGGCCGCATCCGGTTCCGCTGTGATCGCAGCCAATGGCTTTTGGCCGGTCGAATCAAGATGGACTTTTGGCCAGTGCGCGAGTGCGAGGATCCTACGCTCTTCCGATCGTGACCGCGAGGGGGACAATCCTCCTCGAAACCGCGAGCGCTCGCGGCCCATATTCGGGCGATCATTACGGGCGGCGGGCAGGAAAAGGACTGCGCTTCATGTCCGCTCGATGACGGTTGAGGCGCAGGAGATCTTCCGGCGCAGCGCACTCAATGCGGGAGCGCAAGCGGCAGCATGACGGCGGCGAGCGGCAGCGCGACGAGGGCCGCCGTCCGTAACCAGCCGGGCCGGTAGGCGATCAGCGCCACGACTGCGAGGGCCGAGGCGGTCAACGACCCGACCCACTGGACCGGGCCGAACGTCCATCCGGACGATCCGACGGCCGCCGCGAAGGCCAGCGCGAGTCCGGACCAGCCCGCGGCGCGCAGGCCGCCGACCCGGCGCCTGGGAACCGGTGTTCGGAACGCGGCGCGGTGATGCCGGTCCAGGCTCAGCGCGAGGGCCGCGAATCCCGAGAAGGCGAGGAGCAGGGTCAGCGCGTGTGCGGCCGTGGTCACGCCTGCGCCGTCCTGTGCAGGGCTGCCTCGGCGGTGCGGGGGCTCAATGCGTGGCGCCGCGATGCCAGCCGAGCCGCCAGAAGCAGAAGGAGGCCGAGGGCCGTCATGGCGAGGTCAAAGCCGAGGAAGCGCGCCTGCCCCACCGTCACGGCATCGACAATCGGGATCGCGAGGAATGCGCAGGCGGCCAGACCGAGGGCGGCTTTCCAGGCCCGCGCACGCTGGTAGAGGGCGGAGACGACGGCGGCGAGCAGCCAGGCCCCGAAGAAGCTTCGAACCTCCCAGTCAGCGCGGGCCTCCAGACCGAACGGCAGGAGGCGGTTGGCCAGGAAGTAGGCGGCGAGTCCCACCGGCAGCCCCCCGACGGTACCCAGATTGAGCACGCGCACGAGACGCAGACCGAACCCTTCGGGATCGCTCCCCTTCGGGGCCCGCGCCACGGTCCACAGCACGAGGCCGCTGGCGACCGTCGCCGCGCCCATGACGCCGCAGAGAAAGAACAGGAGACGCAGGGGCGCGGCGGCGAAATGCGCCTCGTGGAGCCCGGCCATGACCGCACCCGTTCGGGTTGCAGCCCCGGCCTCGCCGACACGCCCGATCTCGGCGCCGGTATCGGCCGCATAGGCGATCTGCGGGTGCAGGTGTGTGAGGCCGTGAGGCTCCTCGAAATACGCGGTGGCCGTCGCACCGGCGTCGCCCGGCATCGACACCATGAGCACTTCCGGCATCTCGCCGCGGGCCGCGACCGCCCGCGCCACGATCTCGCCGAGCGGCAGCAGGGCGCCCGGCCGTCCCTGAGGCGCCCGACCCGGCGTCATGAGACCCGCCTCGGCATAGTACCTGAGTGCGTCCTCGCCGTAGACGGTCCTGACGCCCCAGGGCATCAGCATCGACGCCAGGGTGACCAGCCCCGTGTAGACGATCATCAGATGGAACGGCAGCGCCAGCACGCCCGTCACGTTGTGGGCGTCGAGCCAGCCCCGCTGCGCCGAGCGGTCGCGCCGGAAGGTGAAGAAATCCACGAAGATGCGCCGATGCGTGACGATCCCCGAGATTAGCGCGATCAGCAGGATCATTGCGCAGGCCGAGACGATCCAGCGTCCCCAGATCGGCGGCAGGTTCAATTCGAAATGGAAGCGGTAGAGGAAGTCGCCGCCCCGCGTGTCGCGTGCCCGCGACGGCTCACCCGTAGCGGGATCGAGAAGCGCGTGGTGAAAGGGGCCGACCGGGCTCTGCCACCAGAAGACTTCGACGGCTGGGTTCTCGGCATTCGGCAGCCGCACGGACCAGCCCGCCGCATCCGCCATCGTCTTCTGCAGGAACGTGCCGGCGCGCGTGGCCGCTGCAACCGGGTCCGACGCCGCGTCGGTCAGTTCCGGCCGCATCCACTGTGAGATCTCCGTGCGATAGTAGCTGGCCGTACCGGTCACGAAGATCGCGAACAGCACCCAGCCGACCACGAGGCCGGACCACGTGTGCAGCCAGGCCATGGACTGGCGGACGCTTCGGGCTTGGCTCACGTGGGAACTCCGGCCGAGAAGGCTCCCGCGAGCCACAGCGCGCAGATCATTCCCGATGCCGTGATCGCCAGAACCAGCGCCGCGCGGGCCAGCGTCCGCGCCGCGAAGACCCAGATGATCGCCGCGGCCATGATGGCGAAGCTTACGAGCGTCGCGGCGGAGACAGCTTCGGCCTTCGGGCCGGGCAGGCTGACGGCGAGCAACGCGGTCGCGAGCGCGGCGACGGCGTAGCCTCCCAAAGCCGCCAGGAGCAGACGGCCTCCGACTGCCATCCGGTCGGCGAGCTTCGGCGTCGCGCGGGCGCTCATCGCACCACCTCTCGTTTCCGTGAGCCCATGGCGCGACCTAGCAGCGGCCGCCGCGACGGTGCAACGTCTATGTTCCGGAACGATTCCAGTGTGAGATGAGGCGCTTAAGGCAGCCGGCCGCTATGTCGTTGGCGCAGCTATCCCGCCGTCAGTCGCAACGCTTCGAGCAACGGCAAATCCGAGGCCCGAGATCTGCTGAGCAAATCTGCGAGGACGCAGAGGCTGCTTCCCGGTGCGGTCGCTGATCTCGGAACAGGATCAATGGACCGGCCTGGCCTCAGTGCTTGGACGAGCCGCCAGCATCGCGCATTCGGAGTGCCGCGGCTGCATCACGTGCGCTGGGCGGCAGCTCGGTCCCGAGACCCGGCTTGGCCGCCGCGGATCCGGTGCTGGGTACCGTCCCGGTCCTGTCGCGGCCGTGGCCGATGGCATAGCCCGCGTTGATGCCCGCGTAGAAGCCGGAAAAGTCTTCCGCGCGTGCCGAACCCGCAATTACGAGCAGAACGGACAACAGGACAACACGGCGCATGGCGGACCTGACATGAAGAGGGCGGCGGCTCCGTTTAAGGAGCCGCCGCCCTGAGGTCTTCGTCGTAGATCACGGTCGGAAAACGGCCGCCGCGATCCCGTCAGTCCTCGACGTTGATGCTCTGCGCCTCGCGACCCTTCTGGCCCTCGACCACGCCGAGCGTGACCTGCTGCCCCTCGGCCAGCGAATCGAGGCCCGCCCGCGACAGGGCAGAACGGTGGACGAACACGTCCTTGCCGCCGTCGTTGACCGAGACAAAGCCGAAGCCCTTGGCAGGGTCATACCACTTGACGGTTCCGCTCATCTCGACGGAAGGACCGCCAGCGGAGCGGCCACCGCCGCCGCCATAACCGCCACCGCCGCCGTAACCACCGCCGCCGCCATAACCGCCGCCGCCGCCGCCGTAGCCGCCACCACCGCCGCCAAAGCCGCCGGTGCGCGGACGGAACTCGCGGCGCGGCGCGGGCGCCTCAGCCGTGGAGGTGTCGACGCTCGTCACGCTGGTGACCTGCGGACCCTTCTGGCCCTGGGCCGTCGTCACCGTCAGCCGGGTACCCGGCTGCAGGTCATCGTGGCCGGCCGCCTCGACGGCGCGGATGTGGAGGAAGGCATCGCCCGAACCGTCGCCGAGTTCGACGAAGCCGAAGCCCTTCTCCTTGTTGAACCACTTAACCGTGGCATCGCGCTCCGGCCCGGACGCGACCGGTGCTGCACCACGCGACGGGCCGCGGTCGAAACCGCCTCCACCGAAACCGCCGCCGCCGCCACCGAAGCCGCCGCCGCCGTATCCGCCGCTGGGGAGCCTGGTCAGGCCATCTCGGCTCGCCACCCTCGCCGAAGCCGCGCTTCTGCGGCCCCCTGAAATCACGACCACGTCCCATAGAAAGCTCGCAAAAACCGTCCGCCGCCCTTGTCTCGAATACCGCGTGCGCGCCATCCCAGACAGCCCACGCCCCGCACTATCATTACCCCAGGTCGCGGTAACCAAGAATAACGCCCTAGTCCTGACGCAATCGGGCCTTGACCGCAAGGACCTTCTTGGCCCAGACGCCCTCGTTTCGTTACTTTCTTGCGGCAAACAACGCAGTCGGGCCTGCTCGCGCGACGGCCTTTCTCATTCGACGGAACGCGTTAGCGAAACGCAAACGCTGGCCCGGCTAGACTCGCCGCCATGTCCCGCAATGCCGGCCGGCCATGATCGCGACTCCGACCTTTCCCGATCTTTCGGCCCTCGTTGTCGACGAGAGCCTCTACATCCGCCGAATCGTCCGCGACATGCTGATGCGCGTCGGCATCAAGCGCGTGCTCGAAGCACCGGACGGAGCCGAGGCACTCGGCGTGCTGGCGGAAAGCAAGCCCGACATCAGCATCATCGACTGGGACTTGTCGATCCTCTCGGGCGAGGAGTTCATCCGCCTCGCGCGCACGCCGACGACCTCGCCCTGCCCCACGATCCCGATCATCCTGATGCTGGCCCAGCCCCGCCGGAACGTGGTCGACCGCGCGGTAGCGCTCGGGGTCAACGAGATCATTGCCAAGCCGTTTTCGCCCAAGACCCTGTGGTCGCGCCTGGACGAGGTGATTAACCGACCGCGACCCTACTCGCAGGTGAAGAGCCTCCTGCGCCCAATCCCGCGGCGGGCCAGCGCGATGAAGGCCGTCGCCTGATCGCCGGTGCGATCGGACGTTGCAGTTCCCGACCGAGCCTGTAGGGTCACACGCAACAAAGGCCGAGCGTCGCGCTCCCGGCCGACCCAAAGGATCGACGGCCGCGCCGATGAGGGACGAGTCCGCCGCGGCCGCGCCGTCCCGAATCCAGACCGGCGCCGCGCCGCTCCAGCATCCAGGCCCGCTTCCGGGCCGTGAGCGTCGTCGTGCCACCTACGCGGCGCTCGACCTCGGCACCAACAATTGCCGGCTGCTGATTGCCGAGCCGACCTTCAGCGGCTTCCGGGTGATCGACGCCTTCTCGCGTATCGTGCGCCTCGGCGAGGGCCTCGGGACCTCCGATCGGCTGAGCGAGGCGGCGATCGAACGCACCGTCGAGGCCCTGCGCATCTGCCGGACCAAGATGCAGACCCGCGGCGTGCAGCGCGCCAAGGTGATCGCCACGGAGGCGTGCCGTCTCGCGGTGAACGGGGCGGCCTTCGTCGACCGCGTCCGCCGCGGCGTCGGCCTCGATCTCGAGATCGTCGACCGGCAGACCGAGGCCTATCTCGCCGTCACCGGCTGCGCGGCACTCGCGGACCCCCTCGCCGAATCCGTCGTGATCTTCGATATCGGCGGCGGCTCCACCGAGATTGCGTGGCTCGACGGCGCGGCGGCCAATCCCTCCACCGACCCGACCCTGCGGATTCGGGCCTGGGATTCGCTGCCCGTCGGGGTCGTCACCCTGGCCGAGCGCCACGGCGGCGCCGAGGTCACCCGGCGCATGTTCGAGGGCATGGTCGAGGAGGTGGCCGAGAAGCTGTCGGCCTTCGCGCTGCGCGCTGCGGCCGCCGCCACGGCCCCCCATTTCCACCTGCTCGGCACGTCCGGCACGGTGACGACGATAGCCGCGATGCATCTGCGGCTGGCGCGTTACGAGCGGCGGCGGGTCGATGGGCTGTGGATGCAGGACGACGAGGTCACCACCGCAATCGGCGACCTGCTCGACACGCGGCTCGAACAGCGGGCCGACAACCCTTGCATCGGCCGCGACCGGGCCGATCTGGTTCTTGCTGGCTGCGCGATCCTGGAAGCGATCCGTCGGGCGTTCCCATCCGAGCGCCTGCGCATCGCCGACCGGGGCCTGCGCGAAGGCTTGCTGATGAACATGATGCGGGAGGACGGGGTCTGGAACCGGAAAGCGGTGCGATGAGGGTGTCGCGATGAGCGATCGGCGTGGCGGCGCGAGTTCCGGCGGCGGCGTGCGCGGGGAGCTGAAGCAGCGGGTGAAAACCGGCCGCGGGCGCACCCTGTCGCAGAAGCGCTGGCTGGAGCGCCAGCTCAATGACCCCTACGTGGCGCGGGCCAAGCGCGAGGGCTATCGCTCGCGGGCGGCCTACAAGCTGCTGGAGATCGATGAGCGCTACAAGCTCCTGAGGCCCGGTCAGAAGATCGTCGATCTGGGCGCCGCTCCCGGCGGCTGGTCGCAGGTCGCCGCGCGGGTTGTGGGCCCGTCGGGCCGGGTCGTCGGCATCGACCTTCTGGAGATCGAGCCGATGGCCGGGGTCGAGTTCATCACCCTGGACTTCCTCGATCCCGAGGCGCCGGCCAAACTCACCGGCATGCTCGGCGGCCCGGCCGACCTCGTGATGTCCGACATGGCCGCCAACGCCACGGGCCACAAGAAGACCGATCACCTGCGCATCATCGGCTTGGCCGAGACCGCCGCGGAATTCGCCCGCGAGATCCTGGGGCCGGGCGGCGCCTACCTCGCGAAGGTGCTCCAGGGTGGGACCGAGGGCGCGCTGCTCACCGACCTGAAGCGCGACTTCGCCCTCGTCCGGCACGTGAAGCCGGCGGCGAGCCGCGCCGATTCGAGCGAGCTCTACGTGCTGGCGACCGGCTATCGCGGGACAGCGGCGCGGGCACCGGAACCGGACGAGGTCTGAGCCGGCCGGCGATGCTGCTCGCCTGGGCGCTGTCGCTTCTCAATCCCGCGCCGCTGCGCCTGCGCCGGCTCGGCTATGTCCGGCAGAGCGGCCTGCTCCACGCCCGATCCCGCCGCTGCCGCGCCGCCTGGGCGCCGCATCTGGAGAACGCGCGCGGCATCGTGGCAGCGGCTGCGGAGGCGACCCGGGGGCGGCGCCATGCCGTCGTGCTCGGCTCCGGGCTCCTCGACGACATACCGCTGGCGATCCTGGCCCAGCTGTTCGGGCGGGTCAGCCTGGTCGACGCGGTTCATCCCTGGCCGACGCGGCTCGCCGCACGCCGCTATCGGAACGTCGCGCTGAAGACCGCGGAGATCAGCGCCGGTTCGGCGGGCGACTGGACCGGGGCCTGTGCGGATGCCGACCTGGTCGTCTCGGCCAACCTGCTCTCGCAACTCCCCATCGTGCCGCTCGACGCCTATAAGGCCCGGGGTCGCGAGGCGCCGCCGCATCTCGGACGGCACATCATCGAGGCGCATCTTGCCGCGCTGGACACCCTCGCCGAACAGGCCGAGCGCGTGTGCCTGATCACCGATACGATGCATCGCGCGGAGGATCGCGCCGGCGAGATCACCAACACCCTCGACCTCATGTTCGGCGTCGCCCTGCCCCGACCCGAGGCGGCCTGGGATTGGGAGATCGCGCCCTTCGGCGAGATCGGCCGGCGGCACCGCCTGGTTCACCGGGTCCACGCCTATCCGGACTGGCGCGCGGCTCGCGCCTGACCGCAGCGCGTGAAAAGGGCCGCCCCGGAAGCCCAGGACGGCCCTGAAGATCTGTAAACTCAGTCAGCTGTGCGACTACTCGTTCGGCACATCCTCGGCGGCCGTCCCGGCGCCACCCTCCTCCGCGGCGACGCTCTCGAAGCGCGGCCGCCGGCGGCGGCGGGGCTTGGTGGCCGGCGTCTCGTCGGCGGGGACCTCCGGTTCGGCGGAAACCGGCGGCTCGGCTGTCGGGGCGGGCCGAGGCGGAGTCATCAGGAAAGCCGGCAGGCCTGCCGGATCCTCAGCGACCGCCACGGGCGCAGCCTCGCGGCGGCGCTCCCGGCGCGGCGCCGGCTCGCCCTGGCGCACGGCCTCGCCGCGGGGCGCACGCTCGGGCCGGCCTTCCGGACGAGCCTCCTGCCGGTTCTCGGACCGGGGATTTTCGCCGCGGCCATTGTCGTAGCGGCCCTGATCGCCCCGGTTGTCGGAACGATTGTCCTGCCGCGCATCGGACCGGTTCTCCTGGCGATTATCCTGCCGGTCCTGCCGATTCTCTTGGCGGTTATCCTGCCGGTCCTGCCGGTAATCGGGACGGCCGTAATCCTGGCGGTCCTGACGGTCCTGGCGGAAATCCTGCCGCGGATAATCCTGGCGCTGGTAATCCTGACGCGGCTGGTCCTGCCGCCGGAAATCCTGCCGCCCGTTGTTGTCGAACCGGCGCTGGTCGCGGTTCTGGAACCGGTCCCGGCCCTGCCGGCCGTCCTGGTTCAGGTCCGGACGATTCTCGTAGGGCTGCGGCTGCTGACCGGGATCGCCCTCGTCGTAGCCGTTATAGGCGTGGCCGTTCTGGGACGAGCCGTTGCCCTGACCCTCGTCGTCGCCCTCGTCCATCTCGTCGTCGTAGGGCCGGCTGGCATAGCCGCCGGTGTTGGCCGGGCGGTTCTGCTCCTGAGCGCCGGACACGATCCGGAAGTAGTGCTCACCGTGCTGGAAGTAGTTCTCGGCCGCCACGGGGTCGCCCGCCGCCAGCGCGTCGCGTGCGAGCTGCGCGTACTTGTCCGCGATGTGCTGCGCGGTGCCGCGGATTTTGACGTCGGGACCGTTGGATTCGTACGAACGCGTCAGCGGATTCGGACCCTTCGGCCGATTCCGGCCGCGCATCCGTCGATTCTGGTTTGGTCTCATCGGTCTGTAATGACCCTCGTTCACGCAAACGACTGTTTTAGGAGGCGCCCGTCTCAGGATCTCGTGACGCACTCCGGCCAAGCGCTCCCGGCGGCGCCGCGCGTGCAGCCGCTCTGCGACCGGCGCGCCTGTCTGACCATCCCTCGTACCGCGCCCGGACCCTGACGCCGGCAACCAGTCGATTGTCAGATTCGAATGCCGTCAAACCGCCGCGCGATCACCGGCGCGCTCTGATTCAACGTCTCTGGGGGATCAGCGAACCCGTCGGCGACACGCGGTCGCCACCAACCATATGGTCGTCCGTCTTAACGAACCGTTCGCGATCTTCAAGCCGACTCTAGCGTTCCGCGGTTGATGCAACAAGAGTTTTTCGGTGCCGGGATCGTCCACCGACACTTAGGCATCCCTGTGGCCTGAGAGAAGACCCTCCCGCAGGCCGAAGCTCAGGACCCTGTCGTGGCCGGCAAGATCGCGGGTCAGGCCCCGTTCGCTGAAACCCTTCGCCTGCGCGAGCGCCCGCACCGGCTCGGCTTGGTCGTAGCCGATCTCGACGGCGAGCGTCCCGCCTGGGGCGAGCAACGCCCGGGTGCCAATCCCATCCAGGATACGTCGATAGGCCTGGAGTCCGTCCGGGCCGCCGTCGAGGGCGGCGATCGGATCGTAGTCCTGCACCTCCCGCTGAAGCGTCGCGATCACCTCCCGGCCGATGTAGGGGGGATTCGAGACGATGAGGTCGAAGGAGCCGCGCGCTGCGTCGCACCAATCTCCGACGAAGAAGGCAGCCCGGTCGCCGACCCCGTTCGCGGCCGCATTGTGCCGGGCCTCCGCCACGGCCGCCTCGGAGCGGTCGACGCCGATGCCGAACGCGCCGGGCAGTTCGGACAGGAGCGCCGTGAGAATACATCCTGACCCGGTGCCGAGATCGAGGCAGCGCAGGGGCGACGCTCGGTCGGCAACGGCAGCGAGGGCGACCTCCACCACGATCTCGGTATCTGGGCGGGGCACGAGCGTCTCGGGCGCGAGCCGGAACGGCAAGCCCCAGAACTCCCAGGCGCCAAGGATGCGGGCGACGGGCTCTCCGGCAAGCCGGCGGGCCAAGGCGGCGTCGAAGGACGACGCTTCGTCCGGATCGAGCACCCGGTCGCCGTGGAGGATGAGGTCGCGGGTCTCCAGGCCCAAGACACCCAGGAGGAGGAACCGGGCATCGCCGGCCGCCTCCGCGATGCCGCCGCCCGCCAGAAGTGCCGATCCGCGCCGGAGCGCGGCGCGGCGCGACAAGCCGAGGCTCGACCGGGACGTCACGGCGCCGCTCAGGCCATGCCCTCGGCGGCCAGCAGTTCCGCCTGATGCTCGGTGATCAGCGCGTCCACCACCTCGCCGAGGGCGGTCCCGGCCATCACCTCCTCGAGCTTGTAGAGGGTCAGGTTGATGCGGTGATCGGTCACCCGCCCCTGTGGGAAGTTGTAGGTGCGGATCCGCTCGCTGCGGTCGCCGGAGCCGACCTGTGCCTTGCGGTCGGCGGCGCGGGCCGAATCCTTGGCGTTGCGCTCGGCGTCGTAGAGCCGGGCGCGCAGCAGCGCCATCGCGCGGGCGCGATTCTTGTGCTGCGACCGCTCCTCCTGAACGAACACCACGATACCGGTCGGCAGATGCGTGATGCGGATCGCGGATTCGGTCTTGTTGACGTGCTGGCCGCCGGCGCCCTGCGCGCGCATCGTATCGATCTTCAGGTCGGCATCATTGACGACGATATCGACATCCTCCGCCTCGGGCAGCACAGCCACTGTGGCGGCCGAGGTGTGGATGCGCCCCTGCGTCTCGGTATCGGGCACGCGCTGCACCCGGTGGGCGCCGCTCTCGAACTTCAGCCGGGCGAAGACGCCCCGTCCCTTAACCTCGGCCACGACCTCGCGGAAGCCGCCGACGGTGCCTTCGCTCTCTGAGATCACCTCGACACGCCAGCCCTTCGACTCGGCGTATTTCGCGTACATGCGGAACAGGTCGCCCGCGAACAGGGCCGCCTCGTCGCCGCCCGTGCCGGCGCGAACTTCCAGGATGGCGCTCTTCTCGTCCGCCGCATCCTTCGGGAGGAGCAGGAGCTGGAGCGCGCGGTGCGCGTCCTCCAGCTGTTCCTGGGCGTCTGGCTTCTCCTCGGCAGCGAGCGCCCGCATCTCGGAATCGGTGCCGGGCTCGCCGATCAGCGCTTCGAGGCCTGCCAGATTCTCCAGGGATGCCCGATAGACGCGGATCGCCGCCACAACTGGATCGAGGTCGGACAGCTCGCGCGAGAGCTGGACCACCAGCTCGGGATCGATCTCGCCCGAGGCGAGCTGCGCGGTGACGATATCGTGCCGCGCCAGGATGGCGTCGAGGCGCTCAGTGGGAAAGGGGATCATCGCCCGTGTTTCTAAGGTCTGCGCGCGGCGGTCAGCGCCGTACGCTGGTCATGTCTCGGGCGGGAGAGGGTGTGGCCCGGAGGGTTCTCGACCCGGCAAGACTTCCCCCTTCCCACGCCTGTTCCGTTCGAGAGCGGAAGCCGCGGCGCGCCGACCGAGATTGTCGTGGCGTTGCCGTACAACCCCGGCCGAATGTTCGGCAAGGGTCGCGTACGCGCTTAGATAGGGACGCCGTTGGCGTGTGCGAAGGCAGTGAGCGCCGGCCGCAGAGAATCGCCGTCGTGCATGCGCGACATCTCCGCATCGATCAGCTCGGCCACGGCCCGCGCCTCGAGGCTGAGCACCATCGCCTTGACCGGGCCGATGGCGGCCGGCGACATCGACAGGTCGCGGTAGCCGAGGCCGATCAGCGCCATGGCGTCGAGGGGTCGCCCGCCGATCTCGCCGCAGACCGTCACCGGGCAGCCGGCGGCGTTCGCCCGCTCGGCGATCAGCCGGAAAGCCCTGAGCGCCGCGACGCTGAGCGGGTCGAAGCGGTCGGCGACGCGGCGGTTCTCGCGATCCACCGCGAACAGGAACTGCATCAGGTCGTTCGAGCCAACGGAGAGGAAGTCGGCCTCCCGGGCGATCTCGTCGATCTGGAACAGGAGCGAGGGCACCTCGATCATGGCGCCGAGCCGGCACTCGGTCGGGAGCCGGTAGCCGTGGCGCTTCAGATAGGCCTTCTCGCGCTCGACGATGCCCCGGGCGCGGACGAACTCGTCGACCGTCGCGACCATCGGGAACATGATCTTCAGCGGATCGCCATCGGCGGCCTTCAGGAGGGCGCGCAGCTGCATGCGCAGCAGGGCCGGCCGGTCGAGGCCGATCCGGATCGCCCGCCAGCCGAGCGCCGGGTTCTCCTCCTCGAGCTTGGCCATGTACGGGAGGATCTTGTCACCGCCGATATCCAGGGTGCGGACCGTGACGGATTTTCCCGCCGAGGCCGCGAAGACCTTGCGGTACAGCTCCTCCTGCTCGGCGGCCGAGGGCATGCGCTGGGCGACCATGAACTGCAGTTCGGTGCGGAACAGGCCGACGCCCTCGGCACCGGTCTCCTGGAGGTGGCTGAAATCGACCAGCAGGCCGGCATTGAGATGCAGGCCGACACGCACGCCGTCACGGGTCTGGGCCGGGACGTCGCGCAGCGCCCGGTACTGCTCCTGCCGGCGAGCGCGCAGGCGCACCATCTCGGCATAAGCTGCCTCGACCTCGGGCCCGGGCCGGACGTGGATCTCGCCGGCCACGCCGTCGGCGATGATGGCATCGCCGGCATCGCACAGGGCCGTGGCGTTCTCGACCTCACCGACCGCCGGGATGCCGAGCGCCCGCGCGACGATGGCGACGTGGCTGGTCGGACCGCCCTCCTCCAGGACGATGCCGCGCAGCGTCGAGGCCTCGTAGTCGAGGAGGGCCGCCGGCCCCATGGTGCGCGCCACCAAAATGGCGTTCTCGGGCAGCACGACCGTGCCCGCCGCCTCGGAGCCGATCAGCGTGCGCAGGAGCCGGTTGGCGAGGTCGTCGAGATCGTGCAGCCGCTCGCGCAGGTACGGATCGGATTGCCGCATCATCCGGGCACGGTTGTCCGACTGGACCCGCTCCACGGCAGCCTCGGCGGTGAGGCCCGAGGCCACGGCCTCGCGCATGCGCCGGAGCCAGCCCTTGTCGTGGGCGAACATGCGGACCGTCTCGAGGACTTCCCGCGACTCGGCGGTGCCGATCCGGTCGCCGCGCTCCACCAGCGCGTCGATCGCGGAGCGGACCTCCTCGATCGCCTCGTCGAGGCGGGCGACCTCGCGATCGACGTTCTCGGCGATCAGGGTCTTCACCACGACGCGGGGCTCGTGCAGGACCACGTAGCCGAGGCCGATCCCGTCGGCGAGCGCGATGCCGCGCGACAGCACAGGCCGGCGGGCCGCCGTGCCGGCATCCGGCGCCAGGCCTTCCAGCTCGCCCGAGGCGATCATCTCCGAGAGCACCATGGCGGTGGTCTGGAGCGCCTCGATCTCCTCCTCGGAGTAGACCCGGTAGGTCTTGTTCTGGACCGTCAGGACGCCGAGCGTGTTGCCGGCCCGCAGAAGCGGCACGCCCAGGAAGGCGTGGTAGGCCTCTTCGCCCGTCTCCGGCCGGTACGAGAAGGCCGGGTGGTTCTGCGCATCGGACAGGGAGAGAGGCTCGGCCGTGCGGGCGATCAGGCCGACGAGGCCCTCGTCGGTGCGCATCCGGGTCTGGTGGACCGCCTCGCGGTTCAGACCTTCGGTGGCGAACAGCTCGAGGGTGTTGTCATCCCGCAGCACATAGACCGAGCAGACCTCGGCCACGACGTTGGCGGCGATCAGGACGACGATCCGGTCGAGGCGCGCCTGAGGGCTGACCGGCTCCGCCATCGCTTCGCGGAGGCGGCGCAGCAGCAGGCGCGGGCCTCCGGGCGCAGCGGGCATCGGTTCGTCGTTCCAGCGTTGGTGAGTGGCCTTGGCGTCGACCACCCTGCAACCTTGGCGCCAAGTTCGGGACGGCCGGCGCCGGATGGACCGTGCCGCTGGGCCCAGAGGCGCTCTGGATCCCGCGGACCGGCCCGTGACTGTTCAGTTCAAACCGCGCGACCCGCTCGAAACCGCGTCGTCTAGGTTCAGGCCTGATCGAGGCCGTATAGCGAGTGAAGCGTGCGAACGGCAAGCTCCGTATAGGCAGCATCGATCAGCACGGAGAACTTGATCTCCGACGTCGTGATCGCGCGGATGTTGATTCCCTTCTCGGCGAGAGCGCGGAAGGCCTTCGCGGCGACGCCCGCGTGGCTGCGCATCCCCACGCCGATCGCCGACACCTTCACGACGTCGGTGGCACCCTCGATCTGCGCGTAGCCGATCTGCGTGCGGGCCTCGCCGAGGATCGCGCGGGAGCGCTGGTACTCGGAGGCCGGCACCGTGAAGGTCATGTCGGTGGTCGACTGATCGCCGGACACGGTCTGGATGATCATGTCGACGTTGATGTTCGCGTCGGCGAGGGGGCCGAAGATCGCCGCGGCCACGCCGGGGCTGTCCTTGACCTTGCGCAGGGTGATCTGCGCCTCGTCCCGGGAGAAGGCGATCCCGGTGATGATCTGCTGTTCCACGATGTCGTCCTCGTCGCAGATGAGGGTGCCCGGACGCGCGGCGTCCGGCGGATCGAAGGAGGACCGGACCGTGGTCGGCACACGGTGGACCATGGCGAGTTCCACCGAGCGGACCTGCAGCACCTTGGCCCCCAGCGAGGCCATCTCTAGCATCTCTTCGAAGGTCACCCGCTCCATGCGTCGGGCCTTCGGCACGATGCGCGGATCGGTCGTGTAGACCCCGTCGACATCGGTGTAGATGTCGCAGCGCTCGGCGCCGATCGCGGCCGCCACGGCCACCGCCGAGGTGTCCGATCCGCCGCGCCCGAGGGTGGTGACCCGGCCGGTCTCGGCGTGGATCCCCTGGAAGCCGGCGATCACCGCCACCTCGCCCTGGGCGAACCCCGCCGCGAGGTTCTTCGGGTCAATCTCGGCGATGCGCGCCGAGCCGTGCGCGTCCGAGGTGATCACGGGAATCTGCCAGCCCTGCCAGGAGCGGGCCTTGATCCCGTCCTTCTGGAGCGCGATCGCCAGGAGGCCCGCGGTGACGAGCTCACCCGAGGCGACGACGGCATCGTACTCGCGCGGGTCGTAGAGCGGGTTGGCGTCCTTCACCCAGTCGACCAGCTCGTTGGTCTTGCCCGACATGGCGGACACGATCACCGCAACGTCGTAGCCGGCCGCCACCTCGCGGGCGACGTGGCGCGCCACGTTGCGGATGCGGTCGACGGTGGCGACGGACGTGCCGCCGAATTTCATCACCAGACGGGGCATGGTCTCTTGATCGCGGGTTCCCGGTGGCGACTGGACGGAGCGCTTCAGCCCGGCCCGGACGGTGCCCGGCGGGTACAAGCGGCTCGGTAGAGTGTCAACAACCTGCCAAGCATGGCGCCCGCGCGCCGCGGCGACTTCCAGCGCGCCCGCGTGCTAAGGCGCGGCAGAACCTCTCGAACGGATCACCCATGGACAGGCCAGCCACGGACCACCCCTCGGACGGCTTCGTCGACCGCGGCGAGGTCGCGCGCTTCGACGCCCTCGCGGCGACCTGGTGGGACGAATCCGGTCCGATGCGGGTCCTGCACCGGTTCAACCCGGTGCGGCTCGCTTACATTCGCGACGCACTCTGCCGGCATCATGGCCGCGATCCGCAGGCGCCCTTCCCTCTGGACGGGCTCACGATCTGCGATGTCGGCTGCGGCGGCGGCGTTCTGTCGGAGCCGCTGGCGCGGCTGGGCGCCACGGTGACGGGCCTCGATCCCGCGGAGCAGAACATCGCGGTGGCCCGGGCGCATGCCGAAGCGGCCGGCGTGCCGGTCGATTACCGCGGCGAGACGATCGAGTCCGTGGTCGCTGCCGGTCGCAGCTTCGATGCCGTGCTGATCATGGAGGTCGTGGAGCACGTCTCGGACATGCCCGCCTTCGTGCGCACCGCCTGTTCCGCCGTGAAGCCCGGCGGAATGCTCTTCGCCGCGACCCTCAACCGGACGATGCGCTCCTTCGCGCTGGCGATCGTCGGAGCCGAATACGTGCTCGGCTGGCTCCCCCGCGGCACGCACGATTGGGAGAAGTTCGTGACGCCGGACGAGCTCGGCCGGGCGATCCGGGCGGGCGGCCTCGCCGTCACTGACACGGTCGGCGTGGTCTACAATCCGCTCACCGACGGCTGGCGCACCGGGCGGGATACGGCGGTGAACTATATGGTCGCGGCCGTGCATCGGGGCTGAACCGGATGAGCCGCGCGCCGTTGAGTCGGCGGCGGAGGGACCGGCGATGCTCGAGAAGATACCCAGCGTAATTGGCGGGGCCCTGTCGGGCCTGAAGGCCGGCCGGGAGAAGACGGCTTCTCACGCGGCCTTCGCCGACGTCCCGGAGACGCTCACGCCGACGAGTCCTGCCTTCGCCGATGGGGCGGACATGCCGGCCCGGTTCACCGCTGACGGCGCGGGTGTCTCCCCGCCGCTGGCCTGGACCGGCCTGCCGCCCGGCACCGCCGCCCTGGTCGTGCTCGTCGAGGATGCCGGCAGTCCCACGCCGCAGCCGCTGGTCCACCTCATCGCCTGGGATCTTCCGCCCGAGCCCGCGGGCCTCGATGAAGGCGCATTGCCAAGTCCCGGCCGCCCGGGTGACGCGCACCGGTTGGGCCGGAACAGCTTCCTGCGTCCCGAATGGCTGCCCCCGGATCCGCCGAGCGGGCACGGACGGCACGACTACGTCTTTCAGATCTATGCCCTGCGGCAGCCGCTTCATCTGGCCGACGAAGCGGGCCGTGGTGCGCTGATCGCGGCGATGCAGGGTCACGTGCTCGCCAAAGGACAGCTGACCGGAGGTTACGCGCGCGCCTGAGCTGCCACAGGAACGGGCCGGATTGCCACAGACCAGCCTGCCGCGGCGTTGTGCCGTCGCCGACGCGCCGGTATTGTGTCGACCAAGCTTGCCCTGTCGGGTCAGCACCTTGGACCAGGATCGGAGATCAAGCCCGTGGCCGTCGACGCACGGACGAAGCGGCGCGGCAGCGCGAGCGTGGCGCGGGCGCTGGCGGCGTCGGATGTCGGCACCTGGGAATGGCACATCGCGGACGACGTCCTGCGCTGCGACGCCGCCGCGGCGTCGATGCTGGGCGTCCCGCAGGCCCGCGGCGACCGTGGCGCGACCTTCGCGCTGTTCCTGGATCGGATCCACCCGGAGGATCAGCGGCGCATCGGCACATTGGTCGATGACCTTCGCCGCAACGGCGGGCTCTACATCGCGCAGTACCGGACCGTTCCGGAGCCGGGCGACGTCCGGTGGGTTCTGGCGCGTGGCCGCTTCGGCCAGAACGAAGATGGGGTCGTGAGCGAGGCGCGCGGGATCGTCATCGACGTCACCGAGAGCAGCCGCGACGGATTCCTGGATGAGGCCGCCTTCAGCGTGACCGACGCCTCGGTGGGGGGCTCGACCGGGTGGCCGAACTCGCGCTGGCCCTGTTCTCTTCGGCGGAGGCCGGCCTGCCCCGGGTGGGCTTCGAACGGCTGAAGCCGCTGCTGGAGGCGCTGCTGCATGAGATCGGACGGCAGCTCGTGAGCGCGCCGCCGGTGCCGAACCTCGACAGCATCCACTGATTCCCCGCCCTGCGACGCCTTGCCTAGCGGGGGCGAATCCTGATAAGGCGACGCCATTCCGCGATGCGTGTGCCGTGATCGCCGGACGCGACTGCGCGTCCTGCCTCGTGACCACGTTCCCGACACCCTACAGATGGACGGCCCTCCGGGCTCGAGAGACCCATGAAGATCCGCAACTCCCTCAAGTCCCTGCGTGGCCGCCACCGCGACAACCAGCTCGTGCGCCGCAAGGGCCGGGTCTACGTGATCAACAAGACCCAGAAGCGCTTCAAGGCCCGCCAGGGCTGAGGACGAATCGGCCGGCCTCAAGCCAGCTTCGTCGCATCGAAAGCAGCCGCGCCCAGCCGGGACGCGGCTGCTTTCGTTTGCGCGGCACCAACGCACGTTGACGGGCGAAGTGACCGCGCCCAGTCTGACGCGATGATGCCGCTCCGCCTCCGCGTCGCCCTCGTCTGTCTCCCGGCACTCGTCGTGGGAGCGACGAATGCACTGGCGGCGGCGGACACGAACCGGCCCGCCCGCGGGGCGCCCGAAGCGAAGCCGGCACCGAAGCCGCCGAGCCTGGACGACCTGTTCGCCCGGCTGCGCGCCAGCGAGGATCCCGCGGAGGCCAAGGGCATCGCCCGGCTGATCGAGCGGCGGCTCGCCGGCTCTGGCAGTCCGACCGCCGACTTGCTCACCGACCGCGCCCGACAGGCCGTGACCGCCCACGATTTCGCCCTCGCCGCCGAGTTGATGGACCGGGTGACGGCCCTGGAGCCCAACTGGTCCGAGGGCTGGAACCGACGGGCGACGGTGTTCTGGCTTCTGACCGACAAGGACGACGCCATCGCCGATTTGCAACGGGCGCTGGTACTTGAGCCGCGCCATTTCGAGGCCTGGATGGCCCTGGGCCGGATCTACGAGGCGAACGACGACAAGGCGCGGGCGCTCGCGGCCTTCCGACGGGCGCGTGCCCTCTACCCGCAGATGGACAAGATCGGCGAGGCGATCGACCGCCTCGCGCCGGAGGTCGACGGCCGCGACCTGTGACCCGGGTGTTCGCCGTTCTCCTCACGATCCTGGCCCTGCCGTTCGCGGTCGCCGGACTGGTCCTCGCGGTCGGTGCGTTGGCGAGCCTCGCGATCAGCCTCCGGGTCGGTTCTGCCCATCCCCCGGCAGGCCCGTTCGTGGCGGTGACCGGCGGCCGCCTCGCCACGATCCAGGACGGGCCGGCAGACGGCCCGCCGGTCGTCCTCCTGCATGGCGCCTCGGCCAATGCCTCGGACCCGATGGAGGGCATCGGCCGCCGGCTGGCCGCGCAGGGCTTCCGGGTCATCGCGTTCGACCGGCCCGGCTTCGGATGGAGCGACCGGATCGCCGGTGCCGAGGCCGCCGCCCCCTCGGTGCAGGCGCGGCTGATCGCCGAGGCGCTGGCGCGCATGGGCGTCGGACCGGCGCTCGTGTTCGGCCATTCCTGGGCCGGCTCCCTGGCCCTGGCCCTGGCCCTCGATCACCCCGAACGGGTCTCCGCCCTGGCCCTCGCCGCCCCCGTGGCAATGCCCATGCCGGACCGGATGCCGGACCTGCCCTGGTACTGGAAGCTCGCCGTGAAGCCGCCGGTGGCTTGGCTGCTCAGCCGCACGATCGGACCGCCTCTGGCGCAGCATTTCCTGTCGGAGGCGGCGCGCCGGGTGTTCCAGCCCCAGGCGGCGAACCCGGACTACCCGGATCTGGCGCGCGCCGACCTGGTTCTGCGGCCGGGGACGCTGCTCGCCAACGTGCAGGATCTCCTCGGCCTGTCGGCGGCGCTCGCGACGCAGAGCCCGCGCTACCGCACGATCCACGTCCCGACGCTGGTAATCTCCGGTGAAGCCGACCCGATCGTCCGAAGCGACACGCAGGCGGTGCCGCTGGCGCAGGTGATCCCGGGGGCCCGGCTCGTGCTGCTTCCAGGGGTCGGCCACATGCTCCAGTACGTGGCCGCGGAGCGCGTGACCGAGGAGATCGTTCGGCTCTCAGGCGAGGTGAAGAAATCGGTCAGCGCCATGCCGGCCGCGACCCGCTGAACCGCGGGCCGATCGGGTCCCGTCCTCCGCTAACCGGTCGCCACTCTCGAACGATGATTTCCGCCGTCGTTCCGGGGCGCCGCAGGCGAGCCCGGAATCCAGACCCTCAGTCCCCGCGAATCCTTGGCGCGTCGGCGGCTCTGGATCCCGGGTTCCGCTGCGCGGCCCCGGGATGACGGTGCGCAAGGACTCGTCAGGCCTTCTCGGCGTGCTCGCGGGTGATGAAGGTGAGCCGCACGAGATTCGTCGCCCCGGGGGTGCCGAACGGCAGGCCCGCCACCACGATCACCCGGTCGCCGACAGCGGCGAACTTCTCGCGCACGGCGAACTTGGCGGCGCGGAACGACATGTCGTCCACGTCGCTGGCATCCTTGGTGACGATCGGATGTGTGCCCCAGGCGAGGGCCAGGCGCCGCGCGGTCTCGCGCCGCGGCGTCAGGGCGATCACGGTGGCGTTCGGGCGCTCACGGGAGAGGCGCAGGGCCGTCGAGCCGGAATTGGTCCACGCCATGATCGCGTCGAGGTTCAGGGCATCGACCATCTGGTGCGCGGCGGCTGCAATGGCGTCGGCCGCGGTCTCGTCGGGCGTCGCACTCTGCGCCCGGATGATCGACCAGTAGATCTGGTCCCGCTCCACCTGCTCGGCGATGCGGTTCATGGTCTCCACGGCGCCGATCGGATGGGCGCCGGAGGCGCTCTCGGCCGACAGCATCACGGCGTCCGCGCCCTCGTAGACCGCTGTCGCGACGTCCGAGACCTCGGCGCGCGTGGGTACGGGCGCCGTGATCATGGATTCGAGCATCTGCGTGGCCACGACGACGGGCTTGCCGTAGCGCCGCGCCCCACGGGTGATGCGCTTCTGCACGCCCGGCACCTGCTCGAGCGGCATCTCCACGCCGAGGTCGCCGCGGGCGACCATCAGCCCGTCGGAGATCTCCAGGATCTCGTCGAGGCGCGTCAGCGCCTGCGGCTTCTCGATCTTGGCCATGACCAGGGCGCGCCCGGCGCAGACCTTCTTCACCTCGGCCACGTCCTCGGGCCGCTGGACGAAAGACACGGCGATCCAGTCGGCGCCGGCGTTCAGCCCGGCATCGAGATCCGCCCGGTCCTTGTCGGTCATCGCCGGCACCGGGATCACGGTGTGCGGCAGCGACACGCCCTTCCGGTTCGAGATCCGCCCGCCGACTTCGACACGGGTGACGGCCCGGTTCTCCGACGTCTCGACCACGGAGAGCCGCAACTTGCCGTCGCCGAGCAGGATCGCGTGGCCCGGCTCAAGCGCCTCGAGGATCTCGGGATGCGGCAGGTGACACCGGGTGGCGTCGCCGGGCGTCGTATCGCCGTCCAGCACGAAGGTGGCCCCAGTTTCGATCATTGCGGCCCCCTCCGCGAAGGTGCCGAGCCGCAGCTTCGGTCCCTGCAGATCGACCAGGATGCCGATCGGCCGCTTCGCCTCGCGCTCGATCGTGCGGATGGCCTCGACCTTCTCGGGCAGCTTCTCCCGCGGAAGATGGCTCATGTTGAGCCGGAAGACGTCGACGCCTGCGCGAAACAGCCGCTCGATCATCTCGGGCGAATCGGAGGCCGGGCCCAGGGTGGCAACAATCTTCGTGCGGCGCGAGCGTTTCAAGCGTCATCCTCCGAATGTTTTCACGGCAAGCCCGCAAGCATTGCCGAGTCGTTGTTCTTTTTGCGGGTGTGAGCATCCCAGACCGGACAGCGTCAAGGGCGCTGTCGTCACGTCAGGGTTTCGCGGGTGGGTCGGCCCGGTTAGGGTCGGTGAGCTGAATCGTCCAGCTCTTCTGCTCGCCAGTATCGACTTCGAAGAAGCCGTTACGATCGTATCCCCGGGCCAGACAATCCTCGTTGCCGCGAATCGTGAATTCCGAATCGCGGGTACACATCAAAGAGCGCCCGCTCCACTCGCCGCCGCGCGTGTAGTCGACCGCGAAGACGTAGTAAAACCGCGCGGCCAGCGCGCCCTTGAGCAGAGTCTCGCAGGCTTTCGGTGCGAGGTCCCACCAGCCCTCCGTCACCCAGCCCTGCGGGTCGCGGTAGCCCAGCGAGATGCCGACCTTGCTGCCGGTCTGGTTGCACAGGCGCAGGTCCGCTCGCGCCGGGGTCGCGCAGAGGAGCGCGAGACCGCATGCCGTGAGTGCTGGAAGAACCTGAGCCGCCGGGACGCGACGCCTAATTGACGAGAATGATGCGACAGTCGTTGACATTGGTACGGGTCGGGCCGGGGTTCACGAGGTCGCCGAGGGCCGCGAAGAACGCGGTGGAGTCGTTCTGCTCCAGCATCGCGGCCGGGTCGAGGCCGGCGGCCTTGGCGCGCGCCAGGGTGGTGGGGTCGATCAGACCGCCCGCCGGGTCGGTGGCGAGGCCCCGGCCGCCATCGGTTCCGTCGGTGTCGGCACTGATCCCGAAAATGCCGGGCTCCCCGTCGAGCGCCACCGCGAGCGCCATCGCGTATTCCTGATTCGGACCGCCGTTGCCCTCGCCCCGGATCGTGACGGTGAGTTCGCCGCCCGAGATCAGCGCGACGCGCCGCCCGGCCGCCTTGTGGCGCTTGGCCTCCACCGCGTGCTCGGCCGCGACCGCCCGGGCTTCGCCCTCTAGGTCGGCGCCCAGCATCACCGGCTCGTAGCCCGCGGCCCGGGCCGCCTCGGCGGCCGCGTTCAGGGCATCGATCGGGCGCGCGATGATCCGGTATTCGGCCCGCGCGAAGGCCGGATCGCCGGCCTTCGGCGTCTCGTTGTTCGGATCGTTCAGGAGACGCACAGCCTCCTCGGGAAGCGGGATGCCGCGCTTCTCGCAGATGGCGCGGGCGTCGGCGAGCGTCGAGGGATCCGGTACCGTCGGGCCGGAGGCGATCACCGCCGGATCGTCGAACGGGACGTCCGAGATCGCCAGGGTCAGGATCCGTCGGGCGTTGCGGGCGGCAAGGGCGAGGCGACCGCCCTTGATGCGGGAGATGTGCTTGCGCACCGTGTTGATCTCGCCGATCGGCGCGCCCGAGCGGAGCATGGCCCGGGTGATCGCCTGCTTCTCGATCAGCGTCAGGTCGCCGGCCGGCGCGATCCAGTTGGCCGAGCCGCCGCCCGAGAGCAGCACCAGGACCTCGTCCTCCGGGCCGGCCTCCGTGGCGAGGCGGAGCGCCTCCTTGGTGGCGGCGATGCCGGCTTCGTCGGGAACGGGGTGGCCCGCCTCGACCATGTGGATTCCCGGCGCCTCCTGACCGTAGCCATGACGCGCCACAGCGAGGCCGACGATCCGGTCTTCGCCCAGCCCATGCTGCTGCCGATAGAACCGGCTCGCCACGTCGCTCATGCTGCCCGCGGCCTTGCCGGCGGCCAGGATGATCAGCCGGCCCGGGCTCGGCGCGGGCAGATGCGGCGGCAGGGCGAGATCGGGATGGGCGGCGCGGATTGCGGCCGTCAGGATCGCCTCGAGCAGGGCGCGCTGCGCCTGGATGGCCGGATCGGCGACGGGCGGAACGGTCTCGGTCATGGCGTCGGACGGGCTCCTCTCTCGATTATATCGCGCGATCCCCGCCCGTTTCTTCCGGGGGCGGCGGGCCCGTTTCTTGCCGTGAGCGCACGATCCTTGATAGGTGATCTGCCCGAGCGGCCGCGCCACGGCAAGCGCCATCGGCACCCTCGCACAGAACTGAAGACCTCGGAGCCCCGTGACCCGCCCGGAGACAGAAGCGGCCCTATCGCCTGTGCACCCCTGCGAGATCATCCCCGGCAATCCCGGCTGCGGCTGGTCATTGCCTGCGATCACGCCTCGAATTACGTGCCGCCGGACATCGATCTCGGCGTGCCGGCCTCCGAGTTCGCCCGGCACATCGCGTACGATATCGGTGCGGCGGGGGTGACGCGGCGGCTGGCGGCCCTGCTCAATGCGCCCGCAATTCTCACGAACTTCTCCCGCCTGATCATCGACCCGAATCGCGGTCGCGCCGACCCGACGTTGGTGATGCGGCTCTCCGATGGTGCCGTCGTGCCGGGTAATGCCCGCATCGACGAGGCCGGCAAGCAGGCGCGGATCGCCCGGTTCTACGCGCCCTTCGATGCCGCGATCGACGATGCGGTGGTTGCCGCGGAGCGAGCCGGCCGCCCGCCCGCGATCCTGACCATGCACAGCTTCACGCCCTACTGGCGTGGCATCGCCCGGCCCTGGCAGGTCGGGATTCTGTACGACCGTGACGCGCGCTTCGCCCGGCCGCTGATCCAGGCGCTGGAGGCCGACCCGGCCGGTCTGACCGTCGGCGACAACCAGCCCTACGGTGGCGGCCTGCCGGGGGACACGATGGACCGCCACGCCACCGCCCGCGGCCTGCGCAATGCGCTGGTGGAGATCCGCCAAGACCTGATCGCCGGCGAGGCGGGCCAGGAGGCCTGGGCCGAGCGCTTCGCCCGCATCCTGCGCCCGCTGATCGCGCCTTGATCCGCGGGCGGATGGCCCCGAAATGCGGCTGGACAGCCAGAACCGGAAAGCGCCACGACCGATGAGCGAGATCGACCCGCAGACCCAGACCGAGCTCGAGGCGGCGGTGTTCCGCCGCCTCGTCGCGCACTTGCGCAACCGCACGGACGTGCAGAACATCGACCTGATGAACCTCGCCGGCTTCTGCCGGAACTGCCTGTCGAACTGGCTCAAGGATGCCGCCGACGAGAAAGGCGTCCCGCTCACCAAGGATGCCAGCCGCGAGGCCGTCTACGGAATGCCCTACGACGCGTGGAAGGCCCAGCACCAGAAAGAGGCGAGCGCCGAGCAGCAGGCGGGCTTCGCCGCTCAGCAGGCGAAGGGGCACTGACGCGGCGTCGCGGTCCCCCTCGACCCGGGAATCGGCTAAGCTTCCGGTAAGGCCGGCCCGTTAACCACGGGTCAGGGCGCAACCGCGCCGTGCATTTCGGAGAGCCCCATGAACGCCCATTCGATGCCCACCGCTGCCCAGCGGCCCGGCGGCGACGTCTCCTCGGCCGAGGGCGTCGCGGCCGACGAGCTGAAGCAGTTCATCGAGCGCCTCGAGCGCCTCGAGGAGGAGAAGGCCGGCATCATGGGCGACATCAAGGAGGTGTTCGCCGAGCTGAAGGGCCGCGGCTTCGACGCGAAGGCCGTGCGGACGATCCTGCGGATCCGCAAGCAGGATCACAGCGAGCGCCAGGAGCAGGAAGCGATCCTGGAGCTGTACATGCAGGCGCTCGGCATGGCCTAGTCGGGCCGCACGGCACCGCATCGATCCAATACGCGGCCCTCATCCAGAGGCGTCGGAGCGCAACGGAGGCCTCGACGGGGCCTCCGGACAGCCGCGCGATCCCTTCAAACCTCCTTCAAGGCTCCCCGCCGAGGCCATCCCGAAAGGTGGGCGCGGCGGCACAGCCTTCTCGGCGCTCTACAGCGCGGTGAGGACGGACGAAGCATCCCGACGCCGACAGGCGCGAGGCTCAATGCGCCTCCGCCGCTGCCGTGAGCGCGGGGATGTCGGGCCCGAGGGTGCGGCCGGGATATCCGGCAGCATCGAAGTAGCGGGTCTCACCCACCGTCTGATAGGCCAGCACCGTGATGTGGCCGGCAGCATCCGGCTCCGAGCGGAGCACCGCCCTCGCGAAGGTCGGCGTGCTGCCGTTCGCGAGGGCCTCGGTCAGGACGCGCCCGACCAACTGGCCCTTGCCGGGGATCGTGAGGCCGAGGAGCTGAGCGATCGTCTTGCCGAGATCGGCATTGCTCGCCGGCACGGGGCTCGCGAGGCCCGCGCGGAAGCTCGGGCCCATCGCACCCATGACGTTGCGGGTGTCAGCACGCGAGAAGCTGCCGTGCATGCCCTGGCCCTGCTGCAATCCGGTATCGGAGACCTCGACGCCGCAGGTCGTCGGATCTGAACAGCCCGTCGAGAAGCTTCGGAAATTGACCACGATCGCCGGCATCGGGGTCAGCGCCGAGCCGTCGAGGGCGATGGCGGAGAGCGGGAGCGTCCCTGGGATCGGCCCCAGGGCGGCACTCACGAAGAGGCCGCTCACGTAGTCTTGGCGCGTCAGGGCCTCGACCACCTTGCGGGCCAGCGCCTTGTCGCCACCCGGCAGGTAGACCAGATCCGAGCCGCCATTGGCGGCAACCACCACGTCGGGCTTTGCCGGATCCGTGCCGATCAGGCCGTTGGCCCGACTGGGGAAGGCGTCGGCGGCGAGCACGGCGCCCTTGGCATCGGGGTCGAACAGACCGAGCCCGAGTTCATGTGCGAGATCGATGGCGAGGAACCCCGGCGGAATCTGACCCTTCGGGACGCCCTTGTAGGCTAGCGTCGCGGAGAAGCTGGTCGCGCTCTCCTTCGAGATGGTCGAGAAGCCGTGATCGGAGGTGAGGATCACGTCCGTGCTGTCCGCAAGACCCTGTTCCTTCAGCGCGGCGAGCAGCGTGGCCAGGTTGGTGTCCACGTTGCGGATCGCCGCGAGGCTGGTCGGACCGTTGATCCCCGGCACCAGCCGCCCAAGACTATCGCCCTGATTGTGCTGCGTCCCGTCGGGATCGCGCGACCAGAACACCAGCACGAACGGTTTTCCGCGTTCCCTGAACAGCGGCAGGACCGCCTTGGTGGCCACATCGGCGAAGTAGCTCTGTTGCTCGACATTCGCCGAGAGGGTTCCGGGCGTCTCCGCGGTCCCGGCCTGCCCGTTGGTGCCCCGCGTCGGCGCCTGGGTCGGCAAGCCGGCCGCGCCAAGACGCGTGCGGAGTTCCTCGCTCAGCGGGATGCCGCCGGGACGGCCCGTGCTGTCATCGACCAGGATGCTGTCCTGTCCGGAACGCGCCGTGTGGTCGAAGACCAGCGACGGCCCGAGCTTGCCAATGCTGGCGGTCGAGAGGCCCTGGGCATGGGCCGCGCGCAGGATCGTCTCCTCGTTGAGGTAGTTGCCCGCGAAGTGCGCGTCGACATCGCCGAGGACCGGGTCGCTCTCCAGGAACGGCGTGAGGCTCTCGCCGGCACCCGGGACCGGGAAAGCCGTGTAGATCGTGTTCCCGAACTGCCCGGTATCCCCGAGCATATGGCCCGTCGCCATGGCGGTGGCGTTCGGCATGGTGAAAGTCGGGAAGAGAGAGTGCGTATTGGTGAACCGCACGCCGGCCCGCATCAGGCGGTCCATGGTCGGCGCATTCGCGGCATTTACCATGCCGTCGCGGAGCCCATCGGCGATGAACAGGACGACGTTGCGGGCTTGCGGCTGCGCCTGGGCCGATCCGGCGAGGCTCAAGCCGACAAGACAGGAAAGAATGACGCGCCGCATACCCGAATCTCCGAGTGATCCGGGCAGCGGCGTGAGCCTGAACGATGACAGGCGCGTGACGGATCCGAGGAATGTTGTCCCACGAACCCGGATCCGGGACCCCCTCCGGCGGAAGGGGGAATGGTCTTACGCGGCGTGCTTGGCCCGGTTCAGCAGCTTGCGGTTGATCAGGACCTCGGCGATCTGAACCGCGTTCAGAGCGGCGCCCTTGCGCAGGTTGTCCGAGACGCACCAGAAGTTCAGGCCGTTCTCCACCGTCGCGTCCTCGCGGATGCGCGAGATGTAGGTTGCGTCCTCGCCGGCCGCCTCGTGGGGCGTCATGTAGCCGCCGTTCTCGCGCTTATCGATCACCAGCACGCCGGGGGCGGCGCGCAGGATCTCGGTGGCCTTCTCGGCCGAGAGCGGCTGCTCGAACTCGATGTTCACCGATTCCGCGTGCCCGATGAAGACCGGGACGCGGACGGCAGTCGCCGTCAGCTTGATCTTCGGGTCGAGCATCTTCTTGGTCTCGGCGACCATCTTCCACTCTTCCTTCGTGTAGCCATCCTCCATGAACACGTCGATGTGGGGGATGACGTTGAAGGCGATGCGCTTGGTGAACTTGCCGCCCTGCTTGATCTCGCCGGCGGTGAACACGGCGCGGGTCTGGTTGAACAGCTCGTCCATCGCCTCCTTGCCGGCGCCGGAGACCGACTGGTAGGTCGAGACCACGACGCGCTTGATCGTGGCCGCCTCGTGAAGCGGCTTCAGCGCGACGACCAGCTGCGCGGTCGAGCAGTTCGGGTTGGCAATGATGTTGCGCTTGGTAAATCCGACCACGGCGTCGGCATTCACCTCGGGCACGATCAGCGGCACGTCGGCGTCGTAGCGGAACGCCGACGAGTTATCGATCACCACGCAGCCCTGCTGGCCGATGCGGGGCGACCACTCCTTCGAGGCCTCGCCGCCGGCCGACATCAGGCAGATGTCGGTGTCGGAGAAGTCGTACGTGTCGAGCGTTTTGACCTTGAGCGTCTTGTCGCCGTAGGAGACTTCCTGACCCTGGCTGCGGCGCGAGGCCAGAGCCACGACCTCGTCGGCGGGGAAAGCCCGCTCGGCCAGGATATCGAGCATTTCGCGGCCCACGTTACCCGTGGCGCCGACGACGGCGACCTTGTAACCCATCTCTCGTCTCCGCGCGGAAAACCCCGATTGATCCGGGTGCCGCGCTCCTGCCAGCAAATTCGGCCGAAGGATCGTTCGTGCCGGACGGCGCCCGTGAAACGGGCGCGGCCGCAGATCCCGTCCTCGCAGGAGGTGGGATCGACGGCCGCAGTGAGCAAGGCGCCGATGGCACGGCGGTGTCAAGGCCGCGGCCCGGTCAACGACTGATTCACCCTACACGAACGAAGCCGGTGAGGACCCGGCCTGAGGGAAAGGGAATGTAATCCTTCCCGGCCAACCTCGCTGCGGCTTGACGGAACAGCTGTCCGCACGGGGTGCCATGCTGACCAGGGCAACACGAGACGACGTGATCCGCGACGCCGGGCCGAATGCCGATCGGCCGAAGCTGTCGGTCATGCGCGCCAGCGCGCAGCTCGCCCTCGCGGCAGCCGTGATCACGGCCTTGTCGTTCTACGCGCGGACGAAAGTCGAAACCTCCGGTGCCGCACGCCTCCCAACGTCCTTCGTCCCGACGAAGCCGGCTGTTCAGGCCCCTCCCCCTGCCTCGGTCGCGCAGTTCGGCTTGGCGGAACCAGGCTCCGACCCGGTTCGGGTGGCTTCCGGGCGAGTCGACACCCGGACGGGCCAGCGTGAAGATTCGCTGACACGCGGAGACTTCGACGCGATGGAGGCCCCCACGTTGCGGGTCACCCTCACGCGCGGCCTGTCCGCCGAACGCCCGGCGAGCCTTTTTGTGCTCGTCGCCCGGCGCGCCGCTGCCGGTCCCGAGATCGGCCGCGCTGCCCTATCCGTGGTGCGGACCGGCCCGTACGGCCGGATCGACACGAAGCTCGGGGCCGTGGAGCTTCTCGAGGTAACTCTCGGCGGTGCGTCGCGGCGCACATGCACCGGCTTCGTGACGCGCGAGGCGGCTTTCCGCCTGGATGGGTGGATGTGCGCACCGCTGGGGCAACCGCCGGAGGCACAAACCGTCGCCTGCATGATCGACGCGCTCAGCCTCGCCGACCTTGCCGATCTGGACACGACCGCGGCCTTCTCGGCCGCTCCCAGAAATGCTGACGCTTGCGCGTTCGCGAAACCCACCGCGGAGGCAGCAAGCCGGACAGGATCAATCGGTCAAAGGGCGCGATCTAAGAAATGAGGCTGGAGTGTGGCAAAACACACAAGCTCGACCGTTTCGCTGGAACAACAGCCTCGCTCAAGCGTCTTCTTCTCAAAGGCGGCGAACTGTTAAGCTTCCACCGCCATATTGATGCCACTCTCAGACAAGGTTGGCCATGCGCTCGCTCAAGATCGCCCTTCTCGGCGTCATCGCCGCTGCCGGCTTCGGCGCCGCGGTCCCGGCGCCGGCCCAAGCCCAGGACGGCTTCGTTGCCGGTCCGATCTACCGGGTCAGCCGGCCCCTGCCGATCCGCGTCCGCCCGCGCAGCTGGCTTGACGCCGGCAACGTGCCGCTGACCTCGAACGTTCCGGGTGCTGGTGGTTCGCGCAATCCCGCCCTGAACCCCTACCTGATCGCGGCGTCGAACCAGCTGACCCCGCCCTACGGGCCGACCGACCGCTTCGGCCGCGGCATCCTGCCGGATCCGATCACCAACGGCCCGTTCATCGGCGCCCGTTCGTCGGCGATCCGGAACGTCGACCTCTCCTTCGTCGACCGCTTGGACCCGACCTCGCCGCTCTATGGCCGTCCTTACTAGAATCACCCGGCCTCATCGGCTGACGGTGCGGAGCGCGGACCCAAGGGTCCGCGCTTTTCGTTTGTGATCCGGGCCCCTCTCGCCTTCACCGGCGTCGGTAATCCTGTATGCCAGTCGTCGCGGCGACATCTGTGCCGCCGCGACGGGATCGATGACATGAAGCCGTTCAACTGGGTGTCCGGGTATCCGTCGCTGCGCATGCCGATGTTCGGCCGCAATTGCGTGGCGACCTCGCACGCACTGGCCGCTCAGGCCGGAATCCAGATGCTTCAGGCCGGCGGCAACGCCGTCGACGCGGCGATCGCGACAGCCGCGGCCAAGACCGTGACCGAGCCCTGCAGCAACGGGCTCGGCTCGGACGCCTTCTGCATTCTGTGGGATGGGAAGGCGCTGCACGGCCTCAATGCGTCGGGCGGCGCGCCGGCAGCCTGGACCCCGGATTACTTCCTGCGGAAATACGGGGCGTCCGAACGGCCGCCGATGCGCGGCTGGGATTCCATCACTGTTCCCGGTGCGGTTGCCGCCTGGGTCGCGCTCAGCGAACGCTTCGGCCGCCTCCCCTTCGCAGACCTGATGCAACCGGCGATCCGCATCGCCGAGCGCGGCTACCTCGCCCCCGTCGTCGTGCAGCAGAAATGGGCGGCTGCCGCCGGGGTGGAGGCGATCACTCGTCAGCCGGGCTTCGCCGAGTTCTTCCTGCCGCGCGGCCGCGCACCGGATGTCGGCGAGCTGGTGACGTTCCCGGGTGCCGAGAAGACCCTGCGGCTGATCGGCGAGACCAAGGGCGAGGCGTTCTACCGGGGTGAGATCGCCGAGGCGATCGCCGCGCATGCGAAAGCCCATGGCGGGGCCATGACGACCGCCGACCTCGCGGCGTTCCGGCCCGAATGGGTGACGCCGACCGCCAAGGATTATCGCGGCTACACGCTGCACGAGATCCCGCCGAACGGTCAGGGCATCGCGGCGCAGATCGCGCTCGGTATCCTGGAGCAGTTCGACCTCGCCGGCCTGCCGGTTGACGGTCCCGAGTCTCAGCACCTCCAGATCGAGGCCATGAAGCTCGCGTTCAGCGACACCTACCGGTACGTCGCCGACCCGCGCAGCATGGAGGTGACGCCGGAGGCGATGCTCGATCCGGCCTATCTGGCGGAGCGCGCGAAGCTGATCGATCGCAACCGGGCCCAGGTGTTCGGACCGGCAAGCCGCCCGCCGGCGGCACGATCTACCTCACCGCGGCCGACGAATCCGGCATGATGGTGAGCTTCATCCAGTCGAACTTCATGGGCTTCGGCTCCGGCGTCGTCGTCCCGGGTTGGGGAATCTCGCTGCAGAACCGCGGCTACGGCTTCGCGCTCGATCCGGCGAGCCCCAACGTGGTGGCGCCGGGCAAGCGCCCGTTCCACACGATCATCCCGGGCTTCCTCACCCAGGACGGCGCGCCGGTGATGAGCTTCGGCGTGATGGGCGGCAACATGCAGCCGCAGGGTCACGTCCAGACGCTGGTGCGGATGATCGATCACGGCCAGAATCCGCAGGCGGCCTGTGATGCGCCGCGGTGGCGTGTGAACGAGGGCCTCGACATCAACGTCGAGGCGGCGATGCCGGCTGCAACCCTCGACCGCCTGAAGGCCCTCGGCCACCAGCTGGAGGTGATCGAGGACAGCTACCAGGATTTCGGAGCCGGCCAGTTCATCTGGCGGATGGGCGACCCGTCGGTGGAGGGCTACGTCGCGGCGAGCGATCCGCGTCGGGACGGCCAGGCTGTGGTGTGGTGAGGCGCTACTTCACCTGCACGCTGTCGACCACCTCGCGGAACTTGGCGAGCACGCCGGTCCGCTGATCCTCGCGGACCACCCCGAGGGCGCGCAGGTAGCCATCCGGCGCGAACCGGATGGTCTGCGAGACGACCACCGGCACGTTGGTCGGCTGGTCGATGGCGCGGGCCACGATCTCGTGCCAGTCGACGCCGTTCGAGCGGTAGCTCTGCGAGCGCTCGATCACGAAATCCTTGAGGGTCTGGTTCGACGCGAGGGCGGCCCGGGCGAAGCCGTCCCGCTGCTCCGCCGTCGGCGGCTGCTGCACGGCTTGGGCCAACACCAGGATCGGCTGCTCCAGATTCTGCATCTGGTCCTTCGGACCCTGGGTCAGCAGGACCGAGTTTCCCGCCAGAACCCGCACCGGCCTGAAGCCCGCCAGGTCGGCGATGCGGAACGGCAGCGCGTCGACCTGCTGGGTCAGGCTCAGGGCCGGCCGCAGGGTCACGCCGGTCACCATCTTGCGCATCGTCGCTTCGGTCTCGGCGTCGGGCAGCGCCTGCGCGATCACGAGGCCGGTCACGCTCGGCGCGCCGACGACGAGGATCCACTTGCGGATCGCCGGCGCGGAGGCGTTCGGATCGGCAGGCTGCTCACCGGTATAGAGCATGCCCTCGTTGTCGCCGATCTTGACCTCCTCGCGCTTCTCGACCGCGAAGCCCTGGCTCAGCAGGTTGGCGTCGGTGAAACCGCTGACGAGTTCCGCGAAGGCGTTCGCGGGTAGTTCCACGATCGACAGCGTCGCGCCGCCCTCCTTCCGCTCGAATCCGGAGAAGCGGCGGGACAGCACCATGTCGGCGGGCGGCTCGAAGCCGAACCGCGAGCCCGGCGGGAAGACGGGGTCGGCGGCATGGGCGGCGGATCCAAGGCTGGCCGCCAGCGCCGCGGCGCAGAGAACCCGTCCGAGACGCAGCATCAGGTTGCGCATCAGCATCGAATACCGGTTCTCCTGGTGAACCCAACTTGGGGTTAGCCCGCAGGCGATGGGTCTGCCCGGCAGTTCGATCTGTCAAGCCGGCAGCGCGGCGCGCCTGCGATCACGATGAAGGGAAACCGCCAGCAGAGCGGCCGCACCGATGCCGGCGGCGTAAGCTCCGAAGTTCCACACCGAGAAGATGTTGCCGAGCAGGAGCTGGCCGGCCATCGCCGACCGGAACGCGTCCAGGGCTGCGGTGTGGATCAGCCGGCTCGTCTCGATGAGCGCCGCACCGATCGCGGCGGCGATCACACAGCCGCGCAGGCCCCATCGCGCCGGACGCAGGGCAGCTACGAGCAGGAACACCATCGCACCCCATAGAATGCCGCCGCCGTAATGGTGAACCGGGAGCGGCAGATGCCAGGTTGGCACCCGCAGCAGAAGGCCCAGCCCGATCACAGCAATGGCGAGGCCGAGGTGCGTCCAACGAGCGGCCGGGAGGCGTGGCGGTGCCGTCATCGGGGTCGCGGCCGGCCAGCTGGCAATTCCGTTCACCCGGGCGACGAGGGTGTAGGACACGATCATCAGCAGGAACCAGGAGGAAAGCTTGGCCACTGGAACCATGGACCAGTGATGCCTCTGGCTCGGATAGAGCCAAGTGCCCGAAAGAGTACCCAGGTTTTCCGCGAACCAGATGAACAGCGCAACGAGCAGAAGTCCGAGCAGCAGCGGCATCGCGCGGTGCTGTCGCCAGATCTTGAAGTACACGATCGCGGGGGCGAACGCTGCCGCGGCGATGAGAAGGAGAGGAACGCGCAAATCGTAGCCGAGATGATCGGTGAGGAAGTTGACGTAGATCGCCACCGAGAGCGGCGCCAACAGGCGCAGGCTTGGATGCCGTTTGAACCGGAAATCGAAGAGGCGCCACACGCGAGCGAGATAGCTGCCGACGGCCGCGTACATGAAACCCGTGAACAGCGGTACGCCACCCAGACGGAAGAGGTTCGCTTCCGGATAGACCCAGCTTCCGATGGCCGTCTTGTGGATCTCCATCGCGGTGCCGATGACGTGAAAGACCAGGATCACCCTGGCTTCGGACCACGTCTCCATCCGCAGCCGTAGCAGGAGCACTTGAAGCATCACGGCTGCGAGGAACAGCGCGTCGTACCGTGCGATTGGTGCGTGCTCCGGCCAGACCAAGCGTGTGCCGAGCATCAGCGCCAGCAGCAGGCCGCCGAAAAGGCAGGCCCAGCCCTGCTTCAGCCCGAAGCGCACGAATTCATAGATTGCGGCCGCGACGCGGCCATGCGCAACGACCGCCTCCTGCAGGCGCGCCTCGGCGACGATGAAGCGCCCGATCGCCTGCCATTGTGCCGCTGCGCTGACACCGTTCTTCGGCGGAGCCGGTTCGTCGGACGAGTCGCGATCAGGCGCTGACGTCAACGAGCCGCCCCTCCTGCCGCCGTGACCCGACGAAGGGTCAGGTTGCAGCGGCCGCTCGGCGGCAAGAAGGCGAGCCCACCCTCCTCGTCGAGGAGGTCGGCGCTCGGGTAGAGCCGGTCGATCCCGTGATAGATCAGCCGCGACGCGCCGCCGATCACCAGGGCATCTCCGGATTGAAGGCGCACCGAGCGGGTCGGATCGGAGCGGTTCAGTCCGCCGTAGCGAAACAGCGCGGCGGCACCGAGGGACAGCGACAGGACCGGCGCCGCGAGATCCGCCTCATCCCGATCCTGGTGGAGTCCCATGCGGGTCCCCGGTGCGTAGAGATTGATCAGGCAGGCTTCTGGTGGCGCCGGATATGCCGCCAGCGCCTCCCAGGCCGCGCGGGCGGTCGGCGGCAGAGGCGGCCAGTGCGCGCCCCGTCTCGGGATGTGTCGGCAGGTAGCGGTAGCCGCTGATGTCCGAGACCCAGCCGAGGGGGCCGGCATTCGTCATCCGCACCGAGAACGGCTTGCCGGTGCGCGGCATGCGCGGCGTGACTGGCGGGGCGGCTTCGAGGACCGCAGCGATCTCGGCGGCAAGACGCGCGCGGGCGGCCGCGTCGAGGAAGCCCGGATGATGGATCAGGCCGGGCGCGAGTTCGGTCGCCACTCAGGGGCCCGCATCGCCGTCCCACGCCAGCACCGTCTTGGCGGCGATCGTGGTGTCGGCGTTGAGGCGGTAGACCAGCGGGACGCCGGTCCTGATCTGAAGGTCCGTGACGGCGTCGCCGTCCAGGCGGTCGAGAACCATCACCAGGGCGCGCAGCGAGTTGCCGTGGGCCGCTACCAGAACCCGCTGGCCGGCCATGACCCGCGGCAGGATCGCAGTAATGTAGTAGGGCAGCACCCGCGCCGCCGTGTCCTTGAGGCTCTCGCCCCCGGGTGGACGCACGTCGTAGGATCGCCGCCAGGCATGGACCTGCGCGTCGCCCCAGCGGGCCCGGGCATCGTCCTTGTTGAGGCCCGAGAGTTCGCCGTAGTCGCGCTCATTGAGGGCCCGATCGCGAACAACCGCGAGATCGCCCAAGCCCATCTCCTCCAAGAGCAGGGCGCAGGTCCGCTGCGCCCGCACCAGCTCCGACGTGAACGCCGCGTCGAAGCTGTAGCCCTCCCGCTTCAGCCCGCGCCCGGCCGAGCGGGCCTCGGCCACGCCGCGCTCCGTCAGGTCGGGGTCGCGCCAGCCAGTGAACAGGTTCTTGAGGTTCCAGTCGCTCTGGCCGTGCCGGACGAGGACGAGGAGCCGTTCCATGTCCGCACCGCCTGTCAAAGGCCGAGCACGTCCGCCATCGTGTAAAAGCCCGGCGGCTTCGGATGCGCCCAGAGTGCGGCCTTCACCGCACCGGTCGCGAAAAGGCCGCGGTCGCCGGCGTGGTGGCTGATCGTGAGGCTCTCTCCGGTGCCGGCGAAGATGACGCTGTGGTCGCCCACGACGCTGCCGCCCCGGAGCGTGGCGAAACCGATGTCACCGGGCTTGCGGGCGCCGGTATGCCCGTCCCGGGTCGAGACCCGGACCGCCTTCAGATCGACGCCGCGTCCCGCCGCGGCGGCCTCGCCCAGCATCAGCGCTGTGCCGGAGGGGGCGTCCACCTTCATGCGGTGGTGCATCTCGCAGATCTCGATGTCGAACTCGTCGCCGAGCGACTTGGCCACGCACCGCACCAGTTCGGTCATCAGGTTGATGCCGAGGGACATGTTGCCCGATTGCACGATCCGGGCGTGGTAGGACGCCGCGCGCAACTTGGCGAAGTCGTCCTCGGACAGGCCGGTCGTGCCGACGACGTGGACGATGCGGGCCTGGGCCGCGAGTTCGGCGAACGCGACCGTGGCTGCCGGCGCGGTGAAATCCAGCACGCCATCGGCCGCCGCGAAGGCCGCCAGGGGATCGTCGGTCACCGGCACGTCGAGGGGCGACAGGCCGGCCAGCGTGCCCGCATCCTGCCCGAGGGCCGGGGAGCCCTCGCGCTCGATTGCCGCCGACAGGGTGCAGCCTTCGGCCTGCGCAACCGCGCGCACCAGCATCCGCCCCATGCGCCCGTCGGCGCCGACCACTACGAGCCGCATCCGGTTTCCAACTCCGTCACAGGGTTCGCGGGGCCCGGGCCGAGAAGGCCCGCTCCGCCCCGTGTCGTCCGCCGGGCGCCCAATCCACCGCAGTCATGACGGGCGCCCGCGCGCGGTTATTCCTTCTCGGGAGCGATCTGCTCAAGCCCGCCGATATGCTTCTGCGCGTAGAGCGGCAGGCCGATCTGCTTGATCAGCTCCAGCTGCGTCTCAAGGAAGTCGATGTGACCCTCCTCGTCCTCGGCCAGATCCTCGAACAGGCGCTTGGACACGCGGTCGTTGATCGAATCGCAGTACTTTGCAGCCTCGAGATAGAGGCTGCGGGCCTCGTTCTCGGCGGCGAGATCGGAATCCAGGATCTCCTGGACGTTCTGGCCGATGCGCAGCGGATCGAGTTCCTGCAGGTTCGGGAAGCCGTCGAGGAACAGGATCCGGTCGATGAACCGGTCGGCGTGGTTCATCTCCTCGATCGATTCCTTGCGCCAGAACTTGGCCAGCTCAACGTAGCCCCAGTCATTGAGCATCCGGAAATGCAGCCAGTACTGGCTGACAGCGGTCAGTTCGCTGCGCAAACCCCGGTTGAGATACTCGATGACCTTGGTGTCGCCCTTCATGCCCCCGTACTCCTTACCGTGTTTTCAGGCGGGGGGCAGAAGCATCAGGCCGCGACTCCCTCATCCGCAGTTTGGAATTTCACCAAACTACACGCGCTTGCGCAAGCGGTCGTGCAGGCATGGCTGCTCTCCGCTTGCGCAGCTTGGCCGAGGGCGGTCTCCATGATCGAGCGGATGGTGCGGGCGCAGCGACCGCATTTCGGGCTGCAGCCCAGACACGCATAGACCTGGGCCGGGGTGCGCGGGCAGCCGGGGCCGGGCGAGAGGCAACTGCGTACCGCGCCGTCCGAGATGACATTGCAAGAACAGACGATCATGCGCGCCGCAGATCCCGCCTTCTCCGAGCCGGTCGCAGCCTCACTGGGCCGAACCGGGCACATCCGCCAGTTTAGAAGCTTTGAAAAGTAACTGACTTTTCAATCATTTACTGGTCGGCGCTGCACATGACACCCGCGCTTGCCCGGGTCAAGTCGCCAGTCCCGCACGGACGGCGTCGCGAAACGGATCAGCGCGCGAGCTCCCGCAAGCCCAGGCGGATCAGCACCCTGGCCTCGGCCCCCTCCCCGGCGCTCTTGAGGGCGGCGGCGACCGCGGTGGCGGCCTGGACCTGGGGGTAGCCGAGATTGACCAGAGCCGAGATCGCGTCGGCCACGGGCTGCGGAGCGGCGCCCGCGCCCACGGCGTCGGTCAGGGCGACCAGCGACGGATCCACCGGAGCGAAAGCCGGGGCCTTGTCCTTCAGTTCGGCGGCCATCCGGGCTGCGAGCCGGGGTCCGACACCCGGTGCGCGGCTGATCGCAGCCTTGTCGCCCGTGGCGATTGCGTTGGCCAGCGCCTCCGGCTCAAGGGCCGACAGGACACCCAGAGCCACGCGGGCCCCGACCCCCTGGACGGTCTGGAGCAGACGAAACCATTCCCGTTCGGCATCGGAGCGGAAGCCGTAGAGCCGGATCATGTCCTCGCGGACATGAGTCTCGATCGACAGTTCCGCCGGCTCGCCCGCCTTCGGCATACGCTGGAGCGTCCGCGCCGAGCAATGCGCGATGTAGCCGACGCCCGAGACGTCGAGGATCACGAAATCCTCGCCGAACGAGTCCACGATTCCCTTAAGCTTGCCGATCATGCCTTGCCTGTCCGCCAACCCGGGATGCCTACAGAAGCGCAACCGCCTCCGCCAGACGTGCTTGAGCCGGCCTGGACTTCATGAAATCAGGTTTGCTGCGCGGGCCGACCTTGGCCGGCACGGGGGACGACCATGCGTGTGCCATTTCTTGCCCTGATCGGGCTGCTGTGCCTGGCTTCGGCCCAGGCGGCGGACAATCCTGCACCGCCCGTGGGCCCCAGTGCCGATCCGACCCAGGTGCGACCGGGCGCCTACGTGCTCGATCCCGATCACGGCAAGATCACGTGGTCGGTCTCCCATCTCGGCTACTCGACCTATTACGGCCAGTTCACCGGCCTGACCGGGACCCTGCAGCTCGATCCGAAGGCGCCGGAGAAGAGCGGCCTCGACGTCACCGTGCCTCTCGGCGGCGTCATCACCGGCAGCGCGCGGCTGAACGAGCATCTCGCGGCGCCGGATTTCTTCGATGCGGTCAAGTTCCCGAACGCCACCTTCAAGGCCACCCAGATCGAGCCGACGAGCCCCACGACGGCGCGGATCACCGGCGATCTGAATCTCCGCGGCACCGTCCGGCCGCTCGCGATCGACGCGACCTTCAATCAGGCCGGCATCCACCCGGTCGATCAGCGCTACACGGTCGGCTTCGATGGGCGGGCCGTAATCAAGCGCTCCGATTTCGGCATCAATGCGTATCTGCCGCAGCTCGGCGATGAGGTGACCCTGCGGATCGAGGGGGAGTTCAAGGCCGCGCCCTGACGCGGTCGGAAGCCGGCCCGTGACGCCGCCGCGGCACGGGTGTAGTCAGCCGCCACCGCGGGCGGCCGCGGAGGGATAGCCGCGCGTGTCGGTGGCATCAGGGAGATTCAAGCGGTGCGGGGTACGAGACTCTTCGGCGTCGTCCTGACTCTCGCCCTCGCCGGCCAGGCCAGCGCACAGGCGCCGGCACCGCCGCCGGTTGCCCCCAGCGCGCCGGCCAGCCCGCTCTCGCCCCTCGACAATTACGCCGCGGCGGCCTCAACCACGATCATCGCCGAGCAGGCCTGTCCGGGCGTTCAGGTCAGGGCCGGGCAGCTCACGACCCTGCGCCTCGCGGCCCGGGTCAATCCCGGTCAGGAGGCTGTGCTGGAGGAGAAGCTGCGCACGCGGGCCTCGCAGGTTCGGCAGCAGCTCGCGGCCGATGGCCGGGAGGCCTGGTGCGCCGAGGCACTGGCCGCCTTCGGCCCGCAGGGGACCATCGCCAAGGGCGTCCTGGCCACCGGCGCACCGATCCGCTGATCCAGGCCGCGCCCCGGCCGTGAGGATTGACACGAAGCCGCAGCGCCCGTAGTGACCCCGCATGGCGCGCGGCCTCTCCTGAGGTCCGCGCGTTTCGCGTTGTCCGGGCACAAGCCCGCGCAATGACTTCAAACAAGAAGCCGGTCCAGGGGCAGCCCCCGGAGGCCGTTCGAGAACACGAGAGAACGATGTTCGCAGTCATCAAGACGGGCGGTAAGCAGTACCGCGTCGCCGCCAACGACACCATCACCATCGCGTCGCTCGCGGGCGAGGCCGGCGAGGCCGTGACCTTCGGCGAGGTCCTTCTGTTCGCCGACGGCGCCGGCGCGACCCAGGTCGGCGCTCCGACCCTGTCGGGCATCAGCGTCACGGGCGAGATCGTGCGCCACGGTCGCGACAAGAAGGTCATCGCCTTCAAGAAGCGCCGCCGGCAGAACTCCCGCCGCAAGCGCGGCCATCGCCAGGACCACACGGTCGTGCGCATCACCGGCATCTCGGCCTGAGGCACGGCGCAAGCGCTGGGCGCGTCACGGTCCCTGAGGACCCGATCCGCGACCGCATCCAAGCAGATCAGAATTCGGAGCTCATCCCATGGCACACAAAAAGGCTGGCGGCTCGTCCCGCAACGGTCGCGACTCGGAAGGCCGGCGCCTCGGCGTCAAGAAGTTCGGCTCGGAAGCCGTGATTCCGGGCAACATCATCGTGCGCCAGCGCGGCACCAAATGGCATCCCGGCGCCAATGTCGGCATGGGCAAGGACCACACGCTCTTCGCGCTGGTACCGGGCCATGTCCGCTTCGAGACGCGCCGCGGGCGCGCCTTCGTAGCCGTAGCACCGCTGGCCGAGGCCGCGGAATAAGAGGCGGGCGCCCGAGAGGCGAAGCTGGCGTCCCGCCCGGTGTCCCACACCGGACCGGAGACGTCGTTGCCGAGCCCCTGACGGGCCGGATCGGACGGAACACCGGGGAGGATGGGACGCCATCCTCCCCTTCGTCGTCTTGAGGCGGTGCCCCGGAGCCGGGCGCGCTGCCCAGCGAGGGCACGATGTTCCCCGATCTGACCCGTGATGACGTCTTCCGGATCGAGACGCGCCGGCTATGGCTGCGCTGGCCGGCCGCCAAGGACAGGGACGCGATCCTGAAGCTGGCCGGGGATCCGGCCGTGTCGGAGATGCTGGCGCGGGTCCCACACCCGCTGCCGGCACCCGTGGTGGATGCCTTCCTGCTGCAGGCGCGCTCGGAGAACGCGGCCGGGTCGGCGCTGACGCTCGCCCTGGCACGGCGCGCGGCCCCTGCGACCGCGATCGGCGTCGTCAGCATTGAGGTCGGGCCTGATCGGATGCCGGAACTGGGCTACTGGCTCGGAAAGCCGTACTGGGGCGCTGGCCTGATACGCGAGGCGGTGTCGAGCCTGTGCCACGCCTTCTTCGCCTATGCCGGAGGAACCGAGCTCGCGGCTTCGGCGCGCAGCGTCAACCCGGCGTCCCGGCGCGTCCTGGAGTCGTGCGGCTTCCAGCATGTCGGCACCGGCCTGCGGCCGTTTCCGGCTCGGGGCGCGGATCTGCCGGTCGATCGCTTCCGCCTCGACAGGCGGCGGTGGCAGATGCTGGAATCCGAGCCCGCGATGACGGAGGCTGCCTGAGGGCAGCCCCGCGGAACCGGCGATGGCCGGCGGCCGCTGACGAGGATGATGGTGCGGGTCCCGGATCCGTACCCCATTAGGGAATCGAGCCGTGAAGTTCCTCGACGAAGCCAAGGTCTATGTCCGCTCCGGTGACGGCGGTCCCGGCTGCGTCTCGTTCCGGCGGGAGAAGTTCATCGAGTTCGGCGGCCCGAACGGCGGCGACGGCGGCCGCGGCGGTGACGTCTGGGTCGAGTGCGTCGAGGGACTCAACACCCTGATCGACTACCGATATCAGCAGCACTTCAAGGCCAAGAAGGGCGAGCACGGCATGGGCTCGAACTGTCACGGCGCGAACGGGACGGATGCCGTTCTGAAGGTCCCGGCCGGCACGCAGATCTTCGCCGAGGACGGCGAGACGCTGCTCGCCGATCTGACCGAGGTCGGCCAGAAGATCCGCCTCGCCAAGGGCGGCAACGGCGGCTTCGGCAACGCCTACTTCACCACCTCCACCAACCGCGCCCCGAAGCACGCCAATCCCGGCCAGGAAGGCCAGGAGATGTGGATCTGGCTGCGGCTGAAGCTGATCGCCGATGCCGGCCTCGTCGGCCTGCCGAACGCCGGCAAGTCGACGTTCCTCGCCAGCGTCACGGCGGCCAAGCCGAAGATCGCCAACTACCCGTTCACCACTCTGCATCCCGGCCTGGGCGTCGTCCGCTCGGACGGGCGCGAGTTCGTGCTCGCCGACATCCCGGGCCTGATCGAGGGCGCGCATGAGGGCGTCGGGCTCGGCGACAGGTTCCTGGCTCATGTGGAGCGCTGCCGCGTGCTGCTGCACCTCGTGGACGGCACGAGCGAGCATGCCGGCAAGACCTACAAGCTGGTGCGCGGCGAGATCGAGGCCTACGGCAACGGCCTTGCCGAGAAGCCCGAGGTCGTGGCGCTCTCGAAGGCCGACGCCCTCGATGCCGAGACCCTGAAGAGCAGGTGGCCAAGCTGAAGCGCGCGGCCGGCCGCGCGCCGCTGGTCCTGTCCTCGGCGAGCCGGAAGGGCGTGCCAGAGGCGCTGCGGGCGCTTCAGGCCGAGATCGACGCCAGCGCGGAGGCGGATCGAGAACCTGAGGCTGCCGGCAGCCGTGAGAGGTCGAAGCCTCCGATAGCGTGAAGGCGCCAGCAGGGCCGCTCGATGCGAGCCCTGCCGGCGATCCGTTTCGGTGCGTGCGATCAGCCCTGCTTCAGCTTGGCGATCGTCTCGGCCGGCACGCCGGCGAAGTTGTTCGACACGAGGTAGTTCGGGCTGGCCTTGATCCAGGCATCGAGGTCGATCTCCTCGAACTTGCCGTTGTCCCAGGTCTGGATGATCTCCAGGTCCTCGTCGCCGACGTTCTTGATCGCGTGACCAAAGCCCTGGGGGATGTAGGCCACGTCGCCCGGATTAAACTCCGCGACCTTGCCGCGACCGCCCGAGCCGAACAAAGCCACCTCGCCCTTACCCTTCAGGTAGAAGTGCCATTCGTTGGCGTTCACGTTCCAGTGGAACTTGCGCATCTGGCCGGGCCGGATGGTCATGACGCCGCCCGACATCGACTTGGAGATCGGCCACTCGTCCACGGTGGCGAGGCGGAAGGTGCCGCCGTCGAACTCGCGCACGGCGCGCGGGTCCTTGAGGAGCCGGAACTTGTGGGTCGATTCCTTCGGCCAGGGCGCATCCAGCGCCTGGGAGAGCGGGATCACCGGGCCGGCCTGAATATAGGCCTCGCCCTTCGGGAAGGCGTTGAGCGCTTCCTTCGGCAGGCCGAAATCGGCCGCCAGCATGTCCTTCGGGGACACGTCGACCCAGTCGGTGATCGAGAAGGTGCCGTGCTCCGAGAAAGCGCCGTTGTCGAACGACAGGATGAAGTGGCACGGCTTGTCACCGATCGTCTGGATCGAGTGGCCGTGGCCCTTCGGGAAGAACCAGAGGTCGCCCGGCTCGTAATTGTTGATCTCGCTCGCCCCCGACGGGTCGAGAACCACGGTCTGGCAGCGGCCGTCGATCACGTAGGCCCACTCGGCCGCGATCGCGTGCCAGTGTAGCTCGCGCGAAGCGCCGGGGTCGAGGAACATGTGCACGCCCGCGATCCCCTTGCTGATGGGGAACTGATGGACCGTGGCCTCCTTGGCCCAGCCGCCGGACGTGATCTTCGGCACATTGCCGTCGAGCGAGAAGTGGAAGTCGGGCATGGCGCCGACATCCTTGGGATCGTGGTAGGCAACCTGAGCGCCCGGGGGGAGCTGCTGAACGTCACGGCCGAAGCCGCCGGCGCCCGGCGCGCCGTGGTCGGTCGCCGCCGCAGCGGCCTGCTGCGTGAGAGCGACGAGACCGCCAGCGCCGAGCGCGGCGGTCCCGAGAAACGCGCGTCGATTCGCGTCCATCGTGTCTGTTTCCTGTCTGTCGTGAGGCCGGGCGACCCTGCGCCCGCTACGACGCGCCACCCGTGAGGCCCGGCGCGCTGTCGCGCTGCAATATCGACATTTGGAATGCCAAATACTCACGAGGTCGTGAGGGATGATGACGCTTCGGAAAACGTGTCAGGCGTGACGGTCGACCAGAAGCGGCGGATGTTTTCGGGATTCGGCAGTGCGGACCCGGGGCTGCACTGCGCCCCGGTGGCTGTTCAACCGCTCGGTCTTCGTCCAAACCGCGTCGGTGCAGCCGCCGCTACAAGAATCATGATCCCTGCCCTCGAAGATTTCCGCCGCATCGTCATCAAGGTCGGCTCGGCGCTTCTGGTCGATCGCGGCGCCGGCCGCCTGCGGCACGCCTGGCTTGCGGCCTTGGCCGAGGACATCGCGGAACTGCACGCCCGCGGGGTCGATGTGCTCGTCGTGTCTTCGGGCAGCATCGCGCTCGGGCGGACGGTGCTCGGCCTGCCGGCCGGCGCCCTGCGGCTCGAGGAGAGCCAGGGGGCTGCCTCGGTCGGTCAGATCACCCTCGCGCGGCACTGGGCCGAGGCGCTGGGCCACCACGGCATCGTCGCCGGGCAGATCTTGGTGACGCCCCAGGATACCGAGGAGCGCCGCCGCTACCTGAACGCCCGGGCGACGGTGCTGAAGCTCCTGGAGATGCGTGCGGTGCCCGTGGTCAACGAGAACGACACGGTGGCGACCTCGGAGATCCGCTACGGCGACAACGATCGACTCGCCGCCCGCGTCGCCACCATGATCGATGCCGACGTGCTGGTCCTGTTCTCGGATATCGACGGCCTCTACACGGCGCCGCCGAAGAGCGATCCGGACGCGCGCCACCTGCCGGTGGTGGAGCGCATCACCCCCGAGATCGAGGCGATGGCGGGAGGCCCGGCCTCGGAGCTGTCGCGGGGCGGGATGCGCACCAAGGTCGAGGCGGCCAAGATCGCCGCGTCCGGCGGCACGCATCTGGTGATCGCCGACGGGCGGGGAAAAAACCCGTTGAAGGCGATGCGGGACGGGGCTCGCTGCACGTGGTTCCTGTCGGGCTCCACGCCGACCGCCGCGCGCAAGACCTGGATCGCCGGCTCGCTCGAGCCGCGCGGGACGCTGACCATCGATCCCGGTGCCGTCAAAGCCCTGCGCGGTGGCGCCAGCCTGCTCCCCGTCGGCGTGCGCGCAATCGAAGGCAGCTTCTCCCGCGGCGATGCCGTGGTGATCCGTGATCCGGAGGGCCGCGTGCTCGGCCGAGGTCTTGTGGCCTATGACAGTGCCGAGGCCGGATTGATTATCGGACACCCGAGCGCCCGTATTCCGGACGTGCTCAATTATCCCGGCCGTGCCTGGATGGTGCACCGCGATGACTTGGCATTGTTCTAGTTAATCCGGTTCTCCCGCAATCTGCTTAATCTTTCCGGGATCGATGACTGAGCTGAAGGGCAACCAAGCGCTCTTGTATGTGCGGTGTCCGGTGTGCAAATAGCGTCCCTCAACCCCGTCCGGCCAGATGAGCGGCCGTCGCGTAGCGAGGACGCCGAAGTGCCCGTCCTGAACCTGAGATCGGATTTCGCCGAGGCTGACGCGCTTCCGGAGCAGATGGCCGCCATCGGCCGTCGCGCTCGGGCGGCGGCACGGCGGATGGCGCTGGCTTCGGCCCGGACCAAGGATGTCGCCTTGAAGGCGATCGCGGAGCGCCTGCGGGCGAGCCGGGATGAGATCCTGAACGAGAATGCCCGCGATGTCGCGGCGGCCCGCAATGCCGGCCAGAGCGCCGCGCTGATCGATCGGCTGACCCTCGATCGCGGCCGTCTCTCTGCCATGGCGGATGCCGTGGAGAAGGTCGGATCGCTGGCCGATCCGGTGGGGCGCCAGCTCGCCGCGATCGAGCGGCCGAACGGCCTGCTGATCGAGCGCATCGCTGTGCCGCTCGGAGTCGTCGGCGTGATCTTCGAGAGCCGCCCGAACGTCACCGCGGATGCCGGCGCCCTGTGCCTCAAGGCCGGCAACGCGGCGATCCTCCGGGCCGGGTCCGACTCTCATCGGACAGCCATGGCGATCGCCCGGGCGATGAGCCGCGGTTTGGCCGATGCCGGTCTGCCGGAGGACGCGATCCAGCTTGTGCCGACCCGCGATCGGGCCGCCGTCGGCCTGATGCTGGCCGGCCTCGATGGCTGCGTCGACGTGATCGTGCCCCGGGGCGGCCGCGGCCTCGCCGAGCGCGTCCAGGCCGAGGCTCGGGTGCCGGTCTTCGCGCATCTCGACGGAATCAACCACGTCTACGTCGCCGCGGCGGCGGACCTCGACATGGCCCGGACTGTCCTGCTGAACAGCAAGATGCGGCGGACCAGCGTCTGTGGTGCCGCCGAGACCCTGCTGGTCGATCGCGCCTGCGCGGCGACGCATCTCGCGCCCCTCGTCACCGCACTGGCCGATGCCGGCTGCGCCGTCCGGGGCGATGCCGAGACCCAGGCGATCGACCCGCGCGTGACTGCCGCCTCCGAGGAGGATTGGCACACCGAGTATCTCGACGCTATCATCGCGGTTCGCGTGGTGGACGGGATCGATGCGGCCATCGAGCACATCGAGACCTACGGCTCGCACCACACCGACGCGATCATCACGCAGGATGATGTCGAGGCCACGCGCTTCCTGGCCGAGGTGGATTCGGCGATCGTGACCCACAACGCCTCGACGCAGTTCGCCGACGGCGGCGAGTTCGGTTTCGGGGCCGAGATCGGCATCGCCACCGGACGCATGCATGCGCGCGGGCCGGTCGGTGTCGAGCAGCTGACCACCTTCAAGTATCGCGTCCACGGCAGCGGTCAGATTCGCCCGTGATGTCAGCCCAAGGCCCGGCGTGCGGCTGAACCTGCCGCCGAGCGCGCCCGGGATGCGGATCGGCCTCTACGGCGGATCCTTCAATCCGGCCCATGCCGGCCATCGCCACGTCACCCTGATGGCCCTGCGCCGGCTCGGGCTGGACCGGGTCTGGTGGCTCGTGAGCCCAGGCAACCCGCTCAAGAGCCGGAACGCTCTGCCGCCTGTCGAGGTTCGGTGTCGCCAAGCCGAGCGGATCGCCCGGCATCCGCGCATCGCCGTGACCGGCGTCGAGGCGGTGCTCGGCATTCGCTTCACCGTGCAGACCCTGCGCGTCCTCACCCGCCGATGTTCCGGCGTGCATTTCGTCTGGATCATGGGGGCTGATTCGCTCGGGACGTTTCACCGCTGGAAGGGCTTCGCCGAGATCGCGCATCGCGTGCCGATCGCAGTCATCGACCGGCCCGGCTGGACCTTGACCCCGCTGAGCGCGCGGGCTGCGCGCCGCTTGGCGGGAACGCGTCTGCCGGAGGCGGCTGCGCCGACGCTCGCGCTGCGCCCGCCCCCCGCCTGGATCTTCCTGCACGGTCCCCGGTCGCATCTCTCCTCGACCGCCATCCGCAACGGAATGCAGGGAAGTCGTGAGCGACAGGTCGCGGCGCAGTTGCAATCGGCGCCCGAAGCCGCCAATTTCATACTATCCCACGAGCCATGATGCGGCCGCGTGGCATCACGAGGAACTAGGACTCTGCCCGAGACCATCCGCACGGAGACGATCCGCACCCCCGTCCAGGCACCGGAGGAATCCGGTCAGGCGCGCTCGGACGATTTGAAGGCTCTCGCTCTCGGATGCCTCGACGAGATGAAGGCGGAGGAGACGATCGCGATCGATCTGGCCGGCAAGACATCGCTCGCCGACACGATGATCATCGCGTCGGGACGCTCGCAGCGCCATGTCGGCTCGATCGCCGACAAGATCATCCAGGAGATGAAGAACCGCGGCTTCGGCAATGCCCGGGTCGAAGGTCTGCCGGCCTGCGACTGGGTCCTGATCGACGCCGGCGACGTGCTGGTTCACATCTTCCGCCCCGAGGTGCGCGGCTTCTACAATCTTGAGAAGATGTGGGGCGCGGACCGTCCGGTCGGGCTCGCGGCCGGCTAGGCGTCTCACCCGCTTGCGCCTGCTCCTCGCAGCGGTCGGGCGGCTGAAGGCCGGCCCGGAGCGCGAACTCGCGTCACGATACCGCGACCGGACCGCCCAATTGGGCCGCGGGCTCGGCTTCCCGTCCTGCGACAGCGTCGAGATTCCGGAATCTCGCGCACGGAGGGCCGTCGATCGTTCTAGCGAGGAAGCTGCGGCGCTCGCCGCTCTGCTGCCCTCCGGCGGCGTCCTCGTCGCGTACGACGAACGTGGCCGGGCCGATCTAGCCAGCGAGGCTCTCGCGCAGCGCGTCGCAGCGTGGCGCGATGTCGGCCGGCCGACGCTGGTCGTGGCGATCGGCGGGCCCGACGGTCTGGACGCCTCAATTCGGACGAAGGCGGAGCTGATCCTGTCGTTCGGGGCTGCAACTCTGCCCCACGGACTCGTGCGCGTGCTGGCTCTCGAACAGATCTATCGCAGCCTGGCGATCCTGGCCGGCCACCCGTATCACCGGGGCGAAGCAGGCTGATCCGACGTGGCGACCGCAGACGCAGGCCCGACTGGTCACCCCAATCAAGTTCGCGCGTTCCGGACGGCCCTCGCCGCGCTCCTGGCTGTGTCGGCGTTCGTGTCGCTCGCCGTGCCGGTCTGGGCCGAAACGCCGCCGCCGAAGGACGCGGAGGCGATCCAGCGCGCGGACGAGGAGCGTGCCCGCCGGGCCGAGAACCTGAAGCGGGTGCAGGAGGCGCTCGCCGCCAGCGCCGGCCAGCGGACGCAGTTCGAATCCGAGATCGCCGCGATCGGTTCCGATCGTGCCAAGCTGGACGCCGCCCTCCTCGATGCCGGACGACAGGCGCAAGCCACCGAGGAGCGGCTGAGCCGCCTCGAGGAGCGCCTGAAGGCGATGAGCGAGAGCGAGGCCGCGATCCGGCATTCGCTCCAGGCCCGGCGCGGCATCGTGGCCGAGATCCTGGCCGCACTGCAGCGGATGGGACGCAGGCCTCCGCCCGCGGTGCTGGTCAGCCCGGAGGACATGCTGGCGGCGATCCGGACGTCGATGCTGCTCGGCGCGGTGGTCCCGGAACTGCGCGGGGAGGTCGATACCCTGGCGGCCGATCTCGCGGAGATGATCCGCCTGCGCGGCCTGATCGCGCAGGACAAGGAAGGCCTCAGCAACGACCTTGCGGGCTGGGCGCGTGAGCAGCAGCGGCTTCAGGCGCTGGTCGCAGCCCGGCGCGCCCGCCAAGCCGAGATCGAGAGCGGCCTCACCGCGGAGCGGCGGCGCGCCGCAGAGCTCGGCGTCCAGGCCAAGAACCTGAAGGATCTGCTGGACAGGACCGAGGCGGAAGTCGTAGCGGCGAAACGGTCGGCCGAGGAGGCGAAGGCCGCGGCCGAGCGCGAGATCCGGGTGACGCAGGAGCGATTTGCCGCGGCGGGCTTCCGGGATCCCGCCCGCCTGGCACCCAAGATGCATTTCGCCGACGCGCGGGGCGAAGTGCCGCGGCCGGTGAGCGGGCGCATGGCGCGGGGCTTTAACCAGCCCGACGGCAATGGGGGCAGCACCCGCGGCGTGTCCTTCGCGACGCGCCCGAAGGCGGTGGTGTCCTCGCCGGCGGATGGATGGGTGCAGTTCGCGGGCCCTTTTCGGTCCTATGGCCAACTCTTGATCATCAACGCGGGCGACGGCTACTATCTTTTGCTCGCGGGGATGGATCAGATCAGCGTCGAGGTCGGCCAGTTCGTGCTCGCGGGCGAACCGGTCGGCAACATGGGCGAGAAGGGTGCGGGCCCAGGCGGGTCCGACGGCGATCCCACCCTGTACGTCGAGTTCAAGAAGGACGGCGGCTCCATCGATCCGGAGCCGTGGTGGGCGAAGAGCCCCAACAATACGGTACTTGGCGAGAAGGTTCGCGGCTGATGCGCAAGACATCCCTGATCATGCTGGGCGCCTTCCTGGGTGCCGGCACCTCCATGGTGGCCACCCAGACCGACTTCCTGTCGGGGCCGCGGGCCGTGGCCGCCTCGGCCGAGACCTATCGTCAACTCAGCCTGTTCGGCGACGTGTTCGAGAAGGTCCGCACCGACTACGTCGAGAAGCCCGATGAGTCGAAGATGATCGAGGCCGCGGTCAACGGCATGCTGACCTCCCTCGATCCGCATTCGAGCTACATGGACGCCAAGGCGTTCCGCGACATGCAGACCACCACCCGCGGCGAGTTCGGCGGGCTCGGCATCGAGGTCACGATGGAGGACGGCCTGATCAAGGTCGTCACCCCGATCGACGACACTCCCGCCGCCAAGGCCGGCCTGCTCGCCAACGACGTCATCACGCAGATCGACGACGATCAGGTCCAGGGCCTCACCCTGAACCAAGCCGTCGACAAGATGCGCGGCCCGGTGAATTCCAGCGTCAAGCTCAAGATCTCCCGCAAGGAGTCGAAGGAGCCGATCGACGTCACGCTCACCCGCGACGTGATCAAGATCAAGCCGGTGCGCTCGAAGGTCGAGGGCGGCGACGTCGCCTACATCCGTCTCACCCAGTTCAACGAGCAGACCTTCGACGGCATGCGCGCCGCCATCGACAAGCTCACGAGCGATATCGGTGCCGACAAGATCAAGGGCTACGTCATCGACCTGCGTAACAACCCGGGCGGCCTGCTCGACCAGGCCGTGATGGTCTCGGACGCGTTCCTGGACCGCGGCGAGATCGTCTCGACCCGCGGCCGCAACCCGGACGAGACGCAGCGCTTCTCGGCCAAGGCCGGCGACCTGACCAAGGGCAAGCCGGTGGTGGTGCTGGTCAACGGCGGCTCGGCCTCCGCGTCCGAGATCGTCGCCGGCGCCCTCCAGGATCACAAGCGCGCGACCATCATGGGCACGCGGTCCTTCGGCAAGGGCTCGGTGCAGTCGATCATCCCGCTCGGCGGCTCAGGCGCGCTGCGGCTCACGACGGCTCGCTACTACACGCCGTCGGGCCGCTCGATCCAGGCGAAGGGCATCGAGCCCGACGTCGAGGTGCTGCAGGACGTTCCCGACGAGCTGAAGGGCAAGGACGAGACTAAGGGCGAGGCCGGCCTCAAGGGGCACCTCAAGCAGAAGGATACCGACGAGCGCGGCGGTTCGTCCGCCTACGTGCCGCCGGATCCGGCCAAGGACAAGCAGCTGATCTCGGCCGTGGACTTCCTGCACGGGATCCAGAAGGGCGCGGCCAACGGCACGCCGGCGGCGCAGCAGCAGAAGCCAAGCCTGCCGAACTGATTCTGTCGCAGAGACAGCTCGATAAGCGGTCCCGTCCGGCACACCAGCCGGGCGGGATTTTTGTCTTCCGGGGCTGCCGTTAGCGGAACGTTAACCATGCCGAACCGGAATGGGGCGGGATCCGCGCCGCGCTCGCCGGCGCATGGACCGCGATCCCGCAAGAGATCCGCTTGACCGAGTCCACCGACGATATCCTCACGCGGCCCCTCGGGGTGCCGGAGGCGCCGGAGCCACCCGCCGGCCGGTTCGAGCGCCTCGTCGCGGTGCTGCGCCGGCCCATGGTTGCGGGCAGCGCGATCGCGATCGCCCTCGCCGGTTCGGCCGGCCTCGTCCTGCTGCTCGGCGATCCCCAGGGCGGCGAGCCGCGCGTCGAGGCGAAGATCACCCTCCGCGAACCCTCGATTCGGCCCGCTGCTCCGATTCCGCCCGCCGTCGATCCGCAGGCTACAGCGCCAGCGCCCGCGGCGTCCCGGCTCCAGCGGAGCGCCGAGGAGCTGGAAACCGCGTCAGGCGTCACGGTCGTGCGTCCGGCCGGCTCCGGGCCCACCGATGCGGTGCTGATCCGGATCCCGCCGCCGACCGCGCCGCGGCTCGCCCCGGCGCCGGATCCGCGGATCAGCGAGACGGGACGCCACGGCCTTTTGCCGAAGCTCGGCGAGGGCCGCGTCCGCGCGCTCGACGTCTACGCCCGGGCCGAGGAGCCCGGCACCGGCCCACGCATCGCCGTCGTGGTGACGGGCCTCGGCGTCGGTCAGGCCGCCACGGCCGGCGCGACGGCACGCCTGCCGGCGGCCGTCAGCCTCGCCTTCCTGCCCTATGGCGGAGAGGCCGAGCGCGCCGCGGCCCGGGCCCGCGATGCCGGCCATGAGGTCTTCCTCCAGCTGCCCATGGAGCCGTTCGACTACCCCGACAGTGATCCCGGCCCGCAGACTCTTCTGACCGCACTCAAGGGACCGGAAAACGCCGAGCGCCTCGCCTGGGCGCTGGCGCGGTTTCCCGGCTACGTCGGAGTGGCGAACTTCATGGGCTCCAAGATGATGGCGGACGCCGCCTTCGAGCCCGTTCTCCGCGAGATCGGCGCCCGCGGTCTCGGCTTCCTCGATGACGGGACCGGGCCGAAGCCGGTCAACGCGCCCGCCAACAAGAGCCGGACGCCGATCGCCCGTGCCGAGATCGTCCTCGATGCCACGCCGCGCGCTGAAGCCATCGATGCGGCCCTGGCCCAGGCCGAGGCCCGAGCGCGCGCCGACGGATTCGTCCTCGTCTCGACGAGCGGATCCGTCCTCAGCGTCGACCGGATCGTCCGCTGGGCCAAGGATCTTGATGCGCGTGGTCTTCGCCTCGTGCCGGCCAGCGTGGCGCTGCGCGGCGCCCGTGACAAGCGCGTCTCTACAGCTGATTGAGTGATCAGTCAGTCTTATAGCGGGCAAGTCGATCCGGGGGCGATGCCGGGATCGCGTTCGGCGATCGCCGTTGCCGCGCCGGATGTGGCTGACCTATGGTCCTGGCGATGACGACGGATTCGGACCCGGGCGACGCCCTGCCCTACCGGCCCTGCGTGGGCATCGCGCTGATCGCGCCTTCGGGCGGCGTCTTCGTCGGTCGCCGGAGCAAGGATGCCGGACCCGAGCACGTGGCTGGCCCGCATATGTGGCAAATGCCGCAAGGGGGCATCGATCCGGGTGAGGATCCGGAAGTCGCGGCCCGCCGCGAGCTGTTCGAGGAGACCAATGTTCCGCCGGAAGCGGTCAAGCTGCTCGCGGAGATCCCGGATTGGCTCGCCTACGACCTGCCGCCCGCCGTCATGAAGCAGGCCTGGAAGGGCCGCTATCGCGGGCAGTCCCAGAAGTGGTTCGCCTATGGGTTCCTGGGCAGCGAGGATCTGATTGACGTGCAGCGTCCGGGCGGCGGCGCCCACAAGCCGGAATTCGACGCGTGGCGCTGGGCGCGGATGTCCGAGCTCCCCGACCTGATCGTGCCGTTCAAGCGACCCGTCTACGAGAGCGTGGCAACGGCATTCTCCGGCCTCGAAACATGGGCGAGCCGGCCATGACGCCGCCTCCGGGGATCTGAGGCGGTGCGCTGGCTGGCGATCCCGCTCGGCATTGCCCTCGCGTGGCTCGCCTTCACGATGAGTCCGCTCTGGTCGCTCTACGATCTCGCCCAGGCGGTCCGGCGGCACGACACCGTCTATGTCGAGAACCACGTGAACTTCCGGACGCTCCGGCTGTCCCTGGTGCGCCAGATCACGGCCGCCATGCGGAGTGCGTCGGAGACCGATCCGGATCTGGAACCCCGTGACCGCCAGCGCCTCAACGATGCCGCCTACGGGCTTGCGCTGGCCCTGTCCGAGACGATGGTCACGCCTGAGACCGTCATCGATCTGCTGGCGAACGGCTGGCCGGACAAGCTCGACGTGGAGCGTCCGGCCGGCACGCGACCGGAGGGCCTCGCGATCCGCAGTGTCGGGCGGCTGATGCCGTATTATGCGGCGCTGGAGATGCGGGGCTTTCGCGCCGTCGTCATCCCGATTCCCCCGATGGACCCCGCACGGAGCGGACCCGGATTCGCCTGCGCCTGCGCGGTCTCAGCTGGCGATTGGTCGATATCGAGATGGCCGACATGCTGCGCGAACAGATTGCCGCGAAGCTCGGACGGGCGCTGGCGCGGGCCAAGATCGGAGCCAGCGCGGGAGAGGAGCGTCAGTGATCTGCGGGCGGTGGCGTCATTTCGCCTTGGCGCCGGACGCGTCCTTGGGCTCCCGCGCCTCGACCAGGCCCTCGGCCTTGTCCTCGTCAGTGTCGCCGCCCTGCTCGATGGTCTTGCCCGGATTGGCCAGCAGCGACTTTGCGATCCCGAGCAGGACCTCGCACTCTCCGGGGAATTTATACGTCTCGAGAACGATGGCGGCGTCGCGCAACGTGCGCAGGTCCCGCACCGTCTGAGCGTTGGCGTCCGCGCGCAGCTCGCTCTTGGCGGCGATCGCTTCCTCGATCTGCGCACCTTTCACATCGCAGGCAGCCCGCGCCGGCAGAGCGACGGCCGCAAGGGCGAGAGCAAGGCCGGTCGCGGTTAGGGAGCGCCACATGGCGGTGATCCTCGAAGATCCAGTTCAGGCGTGGTGAAGGTGCGCGACGCGCAGGATGTCGTGAGTGAGTCCCACGAGCTGGCTGGGGCGGTAGGGCTTCGGCAGAAACACCGAATCCGTGACGGCCTCGCCGGCGGGCAGGCAGGCTCGGCCGCCCGAGGTGTAGACCACCGGAAGATCCGGGCAGAGGCTGCGCGCCCGGCGCGCCAGCGACAGGCCGTTCGTATTGCGGGCGAGGTCGATATCGGTGAAGAGCAGGTCGATGCTCTCCCGGGCGAGGATCGCCTCGGCTTCCCAAGCATCCGCGGCGGTGATCACCCGATACCCCTCGCCGATGAGCACTTCGGCGGCCAGCTCGCACACGGTCGGCTCGTCCTCGACAACCAGGATCGTGGCGGCGGCCGAGTCCAGCACAGGCATGGACGGGCAGACGAAAGCGGCGGCGAACGGAACCATGACGCAACTCCCACTCACCCGGCGGGGGCACGGTGTCCCCGGACCGGATCGCAGGGGCAACGGCCCCCTCCGACGGGGTGTTCACCCTGTTTCGATCAAATTGCTTGGGTTTGGTGAGCGGTGCGTTAACCCCGCCCCGGCACTCCTCAACGAAGCAGCTGTAATGGTTAACGACTGGTTACCGAGACGCGACCACGGAGCCGAAGCGTGAGCCGGTCCTGGCAGCTGGGCATCGGCCTCCTGCTGACCGGGCTCGCCGGATACGTCGACGCCCTCGGTTTCGTGCGCCTCGGCGGCCTCTACACCTCGTTCATGAGCGGGAACACTACGCAGCTCGCCGTCTTCGGCGCGGAGGCCGAGCTTCACCGGATGGTGCTGCCCGCGACACTGCTCCTCGCCTTCCTCACCGGGTCCGTCCTGGGCAGCGGATTGGCGATCCTGGTGCCCCCGCGATGGACGACGCCGATCGTGCTCGCCTACGAGTCGCTGCTGATCCTCGGCGGCCTCGGGCTGGGGCTCGAGTCGCCTGAGCTCGGCCTCGCGGCGTTTTTCGTCGCCGTGGCGATGGGTTCGCAGAACGCGGTCCTCGCGCAGGTGAAGGGCTTCCGCGCCGGCACGACCTTCGTCACGGGGGCGCTGTTCAGCCTGGGCCAGAAGATCGCCCAGGCGTTGACCCGCACTGGTGATCCCCTGGGCTGGGTCGGCGACGGGCTGGTCTGGCTGTCTCTGCTGTTCGGCGCGTATCTCGGGGCGCACGCCTACGGGATCTTCAGCCTGTACGCCCTGATCGCTCCGGCCGCGATCTCGGGCGGTCTCGCGCTGATCACCGCCATTCTCGTCTTGCGCGCCGGTCCGCCGGCCACGAAAGTTCCTTCGCTATGAGCAGCTCCGTCAGCAATCCCTCCCTCACCGAGCACGTCGCCGCCCTCGAAGCCGGCGCTCACGTCGTCGCGGCGCACTTCCTGAAGGACGTTCCGGCCCTGGCGCTCAGCGACGGCACGGTCGCCCTGTCCCGCGGCGGCGACGCCACGCGTGTTGCCGCTCATCCCGAGAGCGGGATCCTCGTTGCGGCCAGTGGCGGCGACCGCTTGGTGACCGGTGGCGATGACGGTCGCGTGGTCGCGATCCGGGCCGACGGAGCGATGGACCAGCTCGGCCTCGCCAAGGGCGGCGCCTGGATCGACGCGCTCGCGGTCCATCCGGACGGCGCGGTGGCTTGGTCGGCCGGCCGCGCCGTCGTGGCGCGCGACGCCAAGGGCCGGGAGCGCAGCTTCGAGGCGCCCTCGACGGCCCGCGGCCTCGTCTTCGCGCCCAAGGGCTACCGGCTGGGGGTCGCCCACTACAACGGCGTCAGCCTCTGGTACCCGAACCTCGAGACCCCCGCCGAGGTGATCAGCTGGAAGGGCTCGCATATCGACGTGACGTGGTCGCCGGACGGCCGCTTCGTGGTCTCGACCATGCAGGAGAACGCCCTTCACGGCTGGCGTCTTCAGCCGGATCGCGGCCACATGCGGATGTCGGGCTATCCCGGCAAGGTCCGCTCGATGTCGTGGTCGTCGGACGGACACTGGCTCGCGACCAGCGGTGCCGAGGCGGCGATCGTCTGGCCGTTCGACTCGAAGGAGGGCCCGACCGGAAAGGCCCCGCGAGAATGCGGCGTCCGGCCGGCGCGGGTCTCCCGGGTCGCCTTCCACCCGAAGGCACCGGTCCTGGCGATGGGCTACGAGGACGGCTGCATCCTGCTGGTGCGCTTCACCGATGCCGCCGAACTTCTCGTGCGTCCGGCGGTGCCCGGCAGCGGCGTGACCGCGCTCGCCTGGGACGGCCGCGGCAGCCGGCTGCTCTTCGGCTGCGGCGACGGCAAGGCGGGGCTGCTGACCCTGCCGGGCTGAGCCGCTGCTGGAACCGGGACGGCCGGCATGCTCTTTGTCGGTGACCGAGTCACCCCGCCGGAGTTTCGCCGTGTTCCGCGTCATCCGCACCTTCGGCCTCGCCCTGGGCCTGCTCGGCGGTGTGGTCGCGGCGCAGGCGCCCGAATTCGCGCAGCAATACGCGCAACGTCTCGGCGGTGCCGCCGATGAGCTGCGCCGGCAGGTAGCCGTGCTGGAATCCGACGCGCAGGCGTCCGGCACGACCCGCGACGGCGCCGTCGACCGGCTTCGGTCCAATCCGGACCAGCTCGTCGCGCGGCGCGGCGAGGCGGCGCGCGACGACATCGCACGGCTCGCCCGGCTCAGCGCCCAGCAACAAGCCCTGGCGACGGCGAGCAGCCCGCTCGGCCGCGTCGTGGCGATGCTGCGCGATCCCGACCTTCCGGTCGTTCGAGCCGCCTACCACGATTTCAGCCCGGCCGTTCCCACCACCGCCGACGGCCTGGCGGCCGGTCTGATCGGGTTCTTCGCGGCCTGGAGCGGCTGGCGCGTCGTGTCGGATGTCGGCCGGCGGGTCGTGCGCCGTCGCCCGCGCACGGCTGCGACGGTCGCCTGAGGGCAGCGCGCAACTGGAAGTGCGCCGCGCAGTGTGGCGCAACGTCTACAGCGGCTTGCGCGAGCCTTGCGTATCGAGCAGGGATCCGGCCGTCCCGGTCCGGGAAAAGGCACACGATGCCGCGCGCGTCGAAATCCACGACCATCGACCCGGCGCTCGACGCCGCCGCGCTGCTGCGGCGCATCGGCTTCTTCGGCCTGTTCGTCGTGCTTCCCGTCCTCGCGCAGGTGGCGCGGCGCGCCTCCGTGATCCTGGCGCCGATCGCCGTGATCCTGCTGATCATCGCCAGCGTCATTGACAGGCGGCAGCGGCCGGTGCGGCCGGCCACCTCCCGCCTGCTGACCGCCCCGGCCTTCCTGGCCGGGATGCTGGTGGTGCTGTGGTCGGCCCTGTCGCTGACTTGGACGCCGTTCCCCGGGGCCGCCCTCGAGCGGCTGGCGAACCTCGCCGCCACGATCGGGCTGGCGCTGCTGGGCTACCTGGCGCTGCCCGACCGGATGCGCTCGGCGAACCTCTACCTGCTTCCGCTCGGCGTCGTGGCCGGCGCCATCGTGGCGATCGTGCTCGGCGTCTTCGGGGCCCATATGGCGCCGTCCGGCACCGAGGATGACGGCGCCCTGGATCGCGGCCTCGTCCTGCTGATCCTCCTCGTCTGGCCGGCTCTGGCCTGGCTCCGGTCCCGGCGCCGCGACCGCGAGGCCCTCGGGCTCGCCCTCCTCGTCGCCCTCGCCCTCACGGTCCAGCCGGACGCGACCCAGATCGCCGCGCTCGCGGTCGGCGCCCTCGCCTTCGCGGTGACGAGCTACCGGCCGAAGCTCGGCGCGATCCTGACGGCGACCCTGTCGGCCCTGCTGTTGGCCGTGGCGCCGCTGCTGCCCTTCCTGGCGCGCCCGGTCGGCGCGACCATCCTGGGACCCCTCGCCCCGGCGGTGCTGTCCCTGAAGAGCTGGCAGAAGGTGGTGACCACCGACCCGGTGCGTCTGATCACCGGCCACGGCTTCGAGACGGCCCTGCGCGGTCGTCTGGTCGGGCTCCTGCCGCTGAATGCGCCGACCACGGCGCTGTTCGAGTTCTGGTACGAGCTCGGCATCGTCGGGGCGCTGGCGGCCGCCTTCGCGCTCTACGCCTCGATCCGGCGGGCGGGACGGGACGGTCCAGCCCTGGTCCCGGGCGCGATGGGCTGCTTCGCGGCCGCCTTCACGGTCGCCTGCCTCGGCGTCGGCCTGACGGCGATCTGGTGGCTGACGACGCTCGCCATCGCGATTGTCGTGTTCGTGTCGGTGGAGCGGGGCCAGTTCCGCACCAGCCGGCCGAAGGTCGCCAAGCTGCACCGCCTGAACACCAGCGAGAGCTGAGGGATCAGCTCCGCAGGAAGCCGTGCAGCCGGATCCAGGCCAGGAACAGGCCGGGCCGCAGCCACGGGCGTGCCGGGCGCGCCCAGACCAAACCCGTGTCCACCGCGCTCGAACAGGTGGAGCTCGGCCGGGACCCGCGCCTTCCGCAGGGCTGAGAACATCAGCAACGGGTGGTCGGCCACCGCGACAGGATCGCCGATGGCCTGCACCAAAAAGGTCGGCGGCGTCTCCGGCCCGACCTGCAGGTCGACCGAGTAGGTCTTCATCTCCAGGGGCGTGACCTCGTCGCCCACCAGGATCCGGCGGGTGTGGGTCCGGTCGAACGGCTTGCGCATGGTGATGACCGGGTAGATCAGCCCGGCCAGGGCCGGCCGCACCGGCTGGGAATCCATCGCATCGACGCCCGGGTAGAGGTCGAGGGCGCTGCCCACCGCCGTCTCGCCCATCAGATGTCCGCCCGCCGAGAAGCCGAGGACGCCAACCCGTGCGGGGTCCACGCCGAGCTCCGTACCGCGCGCCCGAACCAGCCGGAGGGCGCGCTGCGCGTCCTGCCGCGGGGCGTCCGGCCCCGCCGCCCAGCCCTCGGCGGGCAGGCGGTAGACCAGCAGGAAGACCGTGATCCCCGCGGCGTTGAGCACCCGACCGACCGGAACGCCCTCGTTGCCGAGCGCGATGAACTCGTAGCCGCCCCCCGCCGCGACGATCACCGCCGCGCCGTTGGCGTTCGCCGGCCGCATGACCAGAAGGCAGGGTCGGGCCACGCGGGTGATGTCGCCGAAGGTGCCCTCCACGTAGCGATACCCGTCGGCGTCGGGTCCGCTGCCGCCGCCCGGCGGTGCTCCGGGCCAGAGGTCGATCACCTGCAGATCCGCTCCCGGCAGCGAGCGCGGCAGCGCGCGGATCGCCTCGTGCGGGGCCGCCTGGGGAGCGGCATGCGACGTTCCCTCGCTCTCAGCCCGCGCGGAGCGCAGACCGAAGGCGCTCCCCAGTCCGGCGAGCAGCAGTCGACGGTCTAGGCGCAAGGGCATCTCCGGGATGAGGCCGCATTCGAGGCCGCCCGTCGACGGACCCGGCTCCCGCGGGAGCCCGGGTCCAACGTCGCGGTCCCGTCGCGGTTTCGCGCCTCAACCCCGTCGGGCGATCACAGCCACGTAGAATCCGTCTGTGCCGGTGCGCAACGGGCTCATCTGCACGCCGTGCGCGGTGATGCGCACCGCGTCCCGCAGCGAGGCCGGTCCCGCCGCCAGCACATCTTCCGCTGGAACGACGTCGAAGCGACCGCGCCACTGGGAGATCAGGCCGGCCACTGCCGCGTCGTTCTCGGAAGGGAGCAGCGAGCAGGTGATGTAGACGATCCGCCCTCCGGGCTTCACCAGCCGCGCCGCCCGGTCGAGGACCTGGGCCTGCTCGGCCGTCCGAAGCGCGAGGCTGCCGGGCCGCAGGCGCCACTTGGCGTCCGGGTTGCGGCGCCACGTGCCGGAGCCGGTGCAGGGTGCGTCGACGACGACCCGGTCGACGCGGCCGTCCAGATCCTCCAGGACGTCGGCGCGCGCCTTGCCGGTCCGCGGCGTGCGCACCTCGGCCACGGCGCCCGAGCGGCGGAGGCGCTCATGGATCGGCGCGAGGCGGCGCGGGTCGCCGTCGGTGGCGATGAGGCGCGCGCCGTTCCGGGTTTCGGCGGCAAGGGCCAGGGTCTTGCCGCCGCCGCCAGCGCAGAGGTCGACGATGGTCTCGCCGGGCCGCGGGGCCGCCAGGAGTGCGGCGAGCTGCGAGCCCTCATCCTGGATCTCGTACCAGCCGTCCAGGAACTCCGCCTCGACATGGAGGGCAGGCCCGCGTCCATCCGCGCCGATCGGGATCCGCAGGCCCTGCGGTGCGTGGGGAGCCGGCGCCGCCTCGAACGCCGCGAGTGCCGGCATCACGTCCTCGCGGCTGCCGCGCAGGGCGTTGACGCGGATATCCAGAGGTGCGCGCCGGGCCAGCGCCTTCAGCTCGGGAACGAGATCGTCACCGAGCGCGGCCGCCAGTTCCGGAAGCGCGAAGGCCGGCGCATCGCCCGCCACCTCGGGCGGCGCGTCCTCCAGCGTGCCGGTCTCCAGGCGGACGCGCTCCACGTCGCTCAAGGGCTCCGGCGCGAAACGATCGCCCGAGAACAGGGACGCCACCGAGGCCGCGGCGAGCCCCTGCTGGAGCCGCAGCGCACCGATCAGGATGGCGCGCGGCGTGTCCGAGCCCATGATCCATGCGGCCGACGACCGGCGGCGGAGGGCGTCGTAGACCAAGCTCGCGATGCCGGCGCGGTCGCCCGATCCGGCGAAACGGTGCGCGAGGCCCCAATCCTTCAGCGCATCGGCGGCGGGCCGGCGGCGCTCGGCGATATCGGTGAGGACTTCGATGGCGGCGGAGCAGCGAGCGGCGGGGGTCAGGGTTCGGATCCTTTGGAATGCGTCAACGACAACGTAAAACGGCCACGCTTGGCCCACGAAGCCGCCACGATACGGCCGAGCTTCCAGCACGTTCGCGGCCCAGACCGTCCGGCGGTTGGTCCATCGCGGCCCGCCGCGTGTCCTATGGCATCCGTCTGCGGCCGACCAGCGCGGACCGCCGCCGGTCGCCTCTCAGGAGTATCTCAGCCCATGACGAGCGTTGTTCGGGTCGCCTGCGCGGCCCTGGTCGCCGCTTCCCTCGCTGCCTGCGCGAGCGCACCCGCCGCCCAGCCGGACCTCACGCCGCCCCCGCGCCGGCCGGCCGATGCCAAGACCCAGCTGGAATACGGCAACCCGCCTCCGCCGCCGCCCGGCCGGTACTGAGCGATCGGCGCGGGGCGCGGCTCAGGCCGCTTCCCGCGCCCGGCGGGCCTCGTAGGCCTTGAGGCCGGTATAGACCGCGGCCAGGACCGGGAACGACGCCTCCGGCGCCAGCCGCTGGCCACGGGCGATCAGATCGCCGATCACATGGTCCGCCTCGATCCGACCCTTGTTCTCGATGTCGCGCAGCATCGAGGCCGTGAACGTCGACCCGGCCGTGGTCAGCTGCGCCCGGGCCCTTTCCGCCACGACGGCCCGCGGCTCGAATCCGCTCGCGGCGGCCACGGCCGTGCATTCCGCGTGGAGCGCCGCGATGAACGCGGTCCCCTCGGGCGCCGCCACGATGTCGCCGACGGCGGCGCGCATCAGGGTCGTGGCGCCCGCGAGCGTCGCGAGGAAGACCCACTTCTCCCACATCTCGAGCAGGATCACGTCGCTGAGCCGGGACTGGAACTTCAGCCCGCGCATCAGGGCGTCGACCGCCTCGATCCGACTTGAGCGCGATCCGTCCCGCTCGCCGTAGGTGATGCTGCACAGCTCGCTCATGTGCCGGATCGCTCCGTCCGGCGCGACCGTCGCGGCGATCGCGCAGGATCCGCCGAGCACGCGTGCGGCGCCGAAGCGGGAATCGAGCGCGTCGAGATGCGACATGCCGTTCAGCACCGGCAGGATCGCGGTCTCCGCACCCACGGCGGGGGCGAGATCTGCGAGAGCGCTGTCGAGGTCGTAGGCCTTGCAGGACAAGAGGATCAGGTCGAAGCGCCCTGCCTCAGCCAGCCGGTCGGCCGTGACCGTCGGCGGGTTCGGCAGATGCAGGTCGCCGAGCGGGCTGCGGACGACGAGCCCGTCCGCCGCGAGCTTCGCCGCCCGTGCCGGCCGGACCAGGAAGGTCACGTCGGCGCCCGACTCGGCGAGCCGGGCGCCGTAATAGCCGCCGGTCGCGCCGGCTCCGACGATCAGCGTGCGCATCGGTGCCTCAGGTCCGCGACGGGTAGTTCGGGCTCTCGCGGGTGATCGTCACGTCGTGGACGTGGCTCTCGCGCAGGCCGGCATTGGTGATGCGGATGAACCGCGCCCGCTCCTGGAACTCCGGGATCGTGGCGCCGCCCACGTAGCCCATCGCGGCGCGCAGGCCACCGGCGAGCTGGTGGAGGACGTTGCCGACCGGGCCCTTGTAGGGCACCTGCCCCTCGATGCCCTCAGGCACGAGCTTGTGTGTGTCGTTCACCTCGGCCTGGAAGTAACGGTCGGCCGAGCCGCGGGCCATCGCGCCCACCGAGCCCATGCCGCGGTACGACTTGTAGGAGCGGCCCTGGTAGAGGAACACCTCGCCGGGCGCCTCGTCGGTGCCGGCGAGCAGCGAGCCGAGCATCGCCACGGAAGCGCCCGCCGCGATCGCCTTGGCGAGGTCGCCCGAGTACTTGATGCCGCCGTCGGCGATCACCGGGATGTCGGCGTCGGATGCGGCCTCGACCGCTTCCATCAGGGCCGTGAGCTGCGGAACGCCGACGCCGGCGACGATGCGGGTCGTGCAGATCGAGCCCGGGCCGATGCCGACCTTGATCGCGTCGGCGCCGGCATCGATCAGTGCCTGGGCGCCCTCGCGGGTGGCGACGTTGCCGGCGACCACCTGCACGGCGTTGGAGAGCTGCTTCACCCGCGCGACGGCGTCGAGCACCTTGATCGAGTGGCCGTGGGCGGTGTCGACCACGATCACGTCGCAGCCGGCGTCGATCAGGCGCTCGGCCCGCTCGAAGCCGCTGTCGCCCGTCGTGGTGGCGGCGGCGACCCGCAGGCGGCCCTGCTCGTCCTTGACGGCGTTCGGGTAGGTGACCCGCTTCTCGATGTCCTTGACGGTGATCAGGCCGATGCAGCGGTAATGGTCGTCCACGACCAGCAGCTTCTCGATCCGGAACTGGTGGAGCAGGCGCTTGGCCTCGTCCTGCGTGACGCCCTCGCGGACCGTGATCAGGCGGTCCCGGGTCATCAGCTCGGCGACCGGCTGGTTGGAATTGGTCGCGAAGCGGACGTCGCGGTTGGTCAGGATGCCGACGAGCTTGCCCCGCGAGCCGTTGGGTCCCCGCTCGACCACCGGAATCCCCGAGATCCGGTTGAGCTTCATCACCTCGAAGGCGTCGGCCAGCGTCTCGTCGGGATGGATGGTGATGGGGTTCATCACCATGCCGGACTCGTACTTCTTGACGAGCCGGACCTGCTCGGCCTGCTCCGGCGGCTCAAGGTTGCGGTGGATCACGCCCATTCCGCCGGCGGCCGCCATGGCGATGGCCATCGGCGCCTCGGTGACCGTGTCCATCGCGGAGGCGAGGATCGGCAGGTTCAGCGGGATCGTGCGGGTGAGCCGGGAGGCCACGCTCACCTCGGTGGGCATCACCGAAGAGGCGGCGGGCCGCAGGAGCACGTCGTCGAAGGTCAGGCCCTCGATGATCGATGCGGTTTCTACTCGGGCCATGTGCCAACTTTCCTCGGACGGCGGCGCGTTGGGGGTCGCGCTACGGGATCGGGTTGGCAAGTGCCAGTATCACGGGCCCCGCGAAGGCGCCAATGCACGCTTGCCGCGTCGTCCTACGAAAACACGCATGGCTCGCGGCTTTTCCACGCTTGGCTGTGCAGGAAATTCACGCCGCGGCGTTGACGTAGATTCGGGTCAAGTCGGGCACGGATCCTGCGGAGTCGATCCGGACCGCCCGGCGTTGTCTCAGCCGCCCGGCCGGAGGATCTCCCGCATGCCTATCGATGCCGTCACGCTGGCGCAGCAGCTCATCCGCTTCCCGTCGCTCAATCCGCCCGGACTCGAGAAGGAGTGTGCCGCGTTTCTCGCGGAGCTGCTGTCGGAGCACGGTTTCGCGGTCGAGAGCTACGCCTTCGCGGAGGATCGCCCGACCCTCATCGCGCGCATCCCCGGAACAGGCAGCGGCAAGCCGCTCTGCTTCACCGGCCATATCGACGTCGTGCCGGTGGGCACGAACCCGTGGAGGTTTCCCCCTTCGCGGGGATCGTGCACGAGGGCCGGCTGTACGGGCGCGGCGCGAGCGACATGAAGGCGGGGGTTGCCGCCTTCATCGCGGCCGCGTGCAATGTGCGCGCGGACGAGCCTCGCTTCCACCGCGGCCTCACCCTGGTGATCACGGCCGGCGAGGAGACCGGCTGCGAGGGCGCCTTCCATGTCGGCCGGGAACAGGTCCTCGGGCCGGCAGAGCTCCTGATCGTGGCGGAGCCGACCTCCAACGCCCCGATCTTCGCCCACAAGGGTTCGCTCCGCGTGATCGTGACGGCCCGCGGCCGCACCGCGCATTCGTCCATGCCCGAGGAGGGGCAGAACGCCGTCGCCAGGGCTGCGGCCTGGATCCACGCCCTCGGCACGCACGATTTCGGTGTCCGCCATCCGCTGCTCGGGACGACCACGGCCTGCGTCACCACGTTCCGCGGCGGCGAGAACATCAACTCCGTGCCCGACTGGGCCGAGTTCTCCGTCGACATCCGCACCCTTCCCGAGCAGGACCACGGCCGGCTCCTCAATGCGCTGAGAACGCTGTTCGGCCCGGATGCTGAGATCCGGGTGGTCACGAGCTTCCCGGGCTTCTCGACGGCGGTCGAAGATCCCGCTGCCGCACCGCTGCTCGCGCTGCTGCATGAGCGGACCGGGTTGGCCGCCGAGCCGGCGGGCGCGCCCTATTTCACGGACGCGTCAGCCCTGGTGCCCGCCTTCGACAACGTCGCGACCGTGGTGATCGGCCCCGGAGAGGCGGCGCAGTGCCACAAGACCGACGAGCATTGCCGCGTCGACCGGATCGAGGAGGCGCAGGCCCTCTACACGGATCTAATCCGGCGGCTGTGCATCGACGAAGCGGGCGGCTAGCCGCTCGCGCGGCCGGCTCAGCGCATCGCCGGCGTTCTGGCGCCCTTGTCGGTGTATTCGGGCGGCAGGCCGATATAGTCGCCCAGCATCCCGTCGATGCCGGGCGCCCGGCCGTACGCCTCGCAATCCGGATCCAGCGGCGCCTCGCCCAACGTGGTGATGCGGATGCGGTCCCAGGTCGGCAGCGTGTTGGGCGCCGTGAACGGATCCTCGCCGGTCGCCAGCATGAAGCCGAAATCCTGCCCGAACTCGCCGGCGAGATCGTAGGCGTCGCTCGCCCGCGAGAAGCGCGGCTGGCTGGTGAAGGAGTTCGCTGCCCCGCCCCAGACCATGGCGGCGCGCTGCTCGCGCCTCCGGTCGAGCGCCTCGGCCTCCACCGTCAGGCTGCCGAGGCCGATCGGCACCCGCGGGATCGGCACGCGCCCGACGCCCTCAGCGAAGCTCAGGCCGAGCTGCGACGCGACCGTGACGCCGGCCGAGCCGGCGATCGTGGCCCCGGCCCCGAGCAGATCCGTCGGGTCCACCCGGGTGACCTGCGCCCGCACGGTCAGGTCCGCATCGCGGCTCGTGACGACGTCGTACTTCAGCGACAGGTCGTAGCAGAGCGCCCGGTCGGCGGCGTTGGCGATGAGACGCCGTTCGGCCTGGGTCAGCGGCGCGGCTCCGGCGACATCGGCGTGGAAGGCCGTCGGGATGATGCGGACGGTGCGGGCTTTCGCCAGCGCCGGACGGTCGACGTAGATCCGCGAGGCCGACGCCACCTGGTCGCTGGACTTCAGACGGTCATAGCGGGTGAGTGAGCCGCGATCGTTGAGCAGGACGGTGCCGCAGGCGGCCACCATCGAGAGAAGCGCGACGCCGGCGGCGATCCGCGTCAGGGAGCGGACCTTGTCGGGGCTGGACTGCATCATTTCCTCGTGGCCCGACATCGTGCCGGCTGCAGCCACTTCACGGCCGCGTGATTAAACGTAGCCATTCGGCCTCCCGCAAAAAAGGTGGCCGACCTCAGGCGCCCGACGTCTGTTGCAGGAGAGATACAATCGCGAAACACGAGGGTGCGAGTTGGCCGTGCTGCCGTGCAACCGTCGCGGCACGACATGCGTCTGCTGTCTGATGCCCCCTACAGCCCAAAGACCGCTCTGGATCGTCCCGCTGACGGTCGCCACCGCGCTGTTCATGGAGAACACCGACTCGACGGTGATCGCCACGGCGCTGCCCAGCATCGCGGCGAGCCTGCACGAAGACCCGATCGCGCTGAAGCTCGCCCTGACCTCCTACCTGGTCAGCCTCGCGATCTTCATCCCGGTGAGCGGCTGGATGGCCGACCGCTACGGGTCGCGGACCGTCTTCCGCGCCGCCCTGGTGGTGTTCATGGCGGGCTCGCTGGCCTGCGCGGCCGCGAACGGTTTGGCCTGGTTCGTCGCGGCGCGGTTCCTCCAGGGCATGGGCGGCGCCATGATGGTGCCGGTCGGGCGCCTGGTGGTGCTGCGCAGCGTGCCGAAATCGCAGCTCGTCACCGCTCTGGCCTACCTGACCTTTCCGGCGCTGGTCGGCCCGGTTCTCGGGCCGCCGGTCGGCGGCCTGATCACCACCTGGTTCGATTGGCGGTGGATCTTCTTCATCAACTTGCCGATCGGCTCCGCGGGGATCGTGCTGGCGAGCCTGTATTTCGAGGATATCCGCGAGCCGGAGCGGCCGCCTCTCGACTTGCTCGGCTTCGTGCTGCTCGGCACCGGGCTCGCCGCGCTGATGCTCGGCCTCGCATCGCTGGGCCGCCACCTCCTGCCGTCCGCAATCTCCTGGGGCTGCCTCGCCGCGGGGGCGGTCCTGCTGCCGGTCTACTTCGCGCATGCCCGGCGGGTCGCCCACCCGATCGTGCGGCTCGACCTGATCCAGCGCCCGACCTTCCGAGTCGCCGTCATCGGCGGCAGCCTGTTCCGGATCGGCACCGGGGCGATCCCGTTCCTGCTGCCGCTGATGCTGCAGGTCGGCTTCGGCCTCGACGCCCTGCATTCCGGCCTGATCACCTTCGCGGCGGCCGCAGGCGCCATGTTCGTGAAGACGCTGGCGCCCAAGATCCTGCGCCGCACCGGGTTCCGGACGCTGATGGTCTGGAACGCGCTGCTCGCCTCGGTCTTCCTGGCGGTCAACGGGCTCTACACCGCCGAGACGCCCCACTGGATCATGCTGGTCCTGCTGTTCATCGGCGGCTGCTCGCGCTCGGTCCAGTTCACCTGCGTCAACGCCATCGCGTATGCCGATCTCGAATCGCGTGAGATGAGTGCGGCGACCAGTTTCGCGAGCGTCTGCCAGCAGCTCTCGCTGAGCCTCGGCGTCACCCTCGGGGCGCTGGCCCTGGAGGGGACAGCCGCCTGGCATGGGCGGACGCAGATCGAGGCCGGCGATTTCGGGCCGGCCTTCTTCGCCGTGGCGATGATCTCGGCGGCCTCCGTCCTAGGCTTCCGGCAGCTGTCGCCGGATGCCGGAGCCGAGGTCTCCGGCCGGAAGAGGGTCGCGGCGGCGACGCCGCCGTCGGCCGAGATGACGCCGCGGCACGGCTGATCAGGCCGCGGCCCGGGCGGGCTGGCGGCCGGCCGTGCGCTTGCCCCCGCCGCGCGCCGCAGCATTCTTCGCCGCGGTCTTGGCGGCCGGCTTGGCGCTCGGCGCAGGCGCCATCGCGCCCGCGCGCCAGCCCTGCCAGCTCCAGGCGCCCGGTCCGGTGAGGGCATACATCAGGAAGCCGCCCGCAAGGCCGAGATCGGCCAGCATCAGCGTGCGCTCGGCGACAGCCGTCGGGCCGATGTAGTGCCAGAAATCGTGGATCACGAAAGCCGTCGCGGTCGCGAACACGGCGAGGGCGAGCCCGGTCAGGCGCGGCAGCACGCCGAGGATCAGCGCCAAGGGTCCGAAGACCTGGACCACCACGGCCGCGGTGGCGACGCCGTTCGGAAACGGCATGCCGTTGCCGGCCAGCGTCAGCGCGAAGCCCGAGACGTTCAGCGCCCGGGCGATCCCGGTGGGCAGCAGCGCGGCCGCGAGCAGCAGACGCGCAGCGAGGAGGGTTCCGTCCTGGGCGCGGGCGATCATGGGCGGGTCCGGTCAGCGGGGATGAGGACCGGAGCTTGACGGTTTCCCGCTGAAGACCGCGTTAAGCCCGACGCTTCAGCCACCGACCCCAGCGCGGAACAGCCGGCCCCGTTCCGTCCAGGCCACCACGAGCAGCGCCAGGATGCCCAGGCTCGCGTAACCGATCCCGACTGGCAGCACAGTGCCGTCGAAGGCCTGGCCGATTACGAAGCCGCACAGGGCGCCCAGGATCGTCGTGTAGAAGCCGAGGAATGACGAGGCGGTGCCGGCGATGGCGCCGAGCGGCTCCAACGCCAGCGCGTTGAAGTTCGGCATCGCGAAGCTCATCAGGAACTGGTTCAGTGCCAGCAGTGTGAGGAACAGCGCCAACGGCGGACGGCCCTGGTAGGCGAAGCCGACGCCGACCTGCACCAGAGCGACCAGCGTGAAGGCGATGATGCCGCCGTGGGACATCGCCCGCATCCCGACCCGCCGGACGACGCGCGCATTGATCAGCGTCGCCGCGCCCATGGCGCCCGCCACCAGCCCGAAGGCCAGGGGAAAGAGCGGGCCGAGATGGTACAGGCCGGTGTCGAACACCTGCTGGGCCGAGCCCACGTAGCCCATGATGCAGCCGGTCATCAGGCCGAGCGCGGTGGTGTAGCCGATGGCGACGCGGGTCCTGAGCGTCAGGCGGATCGCCTCCCAGGTCGCGGCCGGCGAGAGCGGCCGGCGGTACTCCGGATGCAAGGTCTCCGGCATGCGCAGGGAGAACCACAGGGTCAGCCAGAAGGCCAGGACCAGCATCGAGACGAAGACGTAGACCCAGGAGCCCAGCGCCAGCATCAGGCCGCCGATCGCCGGCGCGATCATCGGCACGATCAGGAACACCATCATGGTGAGCGACATGACGCTCGCCATCTCGCGGCCGGAGAAGCGGTCGCGCACGATCGCCACCGACAGCACGCGCCCGCCGGCCGCGCCGATCCCCTGGATAATCCGCGCGGCGAGCAGCCAGCCGAAGCTCGGCGCCACCATGGCGAGGCCGCAGCCGACCACGTAGATCGCGAGGCTCGCGAGCAGGACCGGCCGGCGGCCCAGGGCGTCGGAGACCGGCCCGTAGACGATCTGCGCGACGCCGAAGCCGATCATGTAGACGTAGACGAGGAGCTGCAGCCGGTTCGGATCCGGCACGCCGAACCGCGCCTCGATGGCCGGGAAGGCCGGCAGCAGATTGTCGATCGAGATCGCGGTGACCGCCATCATCAGCGCGATGATGGCGACGAACTCGGCAAATCCCGGACCCGACCAGGGGCGCGGGGCGCGGACGTCCTGGACCGGCGGTACGGGCCGGATCGCGATGGTCAAGGCGGGCTCTCGGGATGCGCGGGGACGGGCCGATCAGGGCTCGTCCTTCGCGGCACACTTGTGACAACCGCGCCCGCCCGACGCAGTTCAGGCCGGCAGCGGACGCAGGGCGGGCTCGGCGGGCTTGCGCCCGACGAAGGCCGCCATGAGCGCCGCGACCAGGCAGAGCAGGCCCGCCGACACGAAGGCGCCGAGATACGTGCCGGTGTCGGTCCGCACCATCCCGGCAAGCCACGCCGCCGAGGCCGCGCCGATCTGATGGGCGGCCGCGATCCAGCCGAACATCAGCGCGGCGTTCTCCTCGCCGAAGGACTTGCCCGCGAGCTGGACGGTGGGCGGCACCGTGGCGATCCAGTCGAGCCCGTAGAAGACCGCGAACAGCGACAGGCCGTAGAAGCTGTAGTCGAAGGAATAGGGCAGGAAGATCAGCGAGAGGCCGCGCAGCCCGTAATACCACGCCAGGAGCTTGCGCGAATCGAACCGGTCTGTGAGCCAGCCCGACGCCGTGGTGCCGATCAGGTCGCAGATCCCCATCAGCGCGAGGAGACCCGCGGCGGTCACCTCCGCGATACCGTGATCGATGCAGGCGGGGATGAGGTGCGTGCCGATCAGACCGTTTGTCGAGGCGCCACAGATGAAGAACGTGCCGGCAAGCAGCCAGAAATCCCGTGATTGCAGCCCGATCCGCAGGCCGCGCAGGGCGCGACGCGCGGGGTTCTCCGTCAGGACGGGCGTCGGCGTGATCGCCGCCTCGCCGTAGCGGGGCAGGCCGAGATCGGCCGGACGGTCGCGCAGCAGGAAGGCGACGAGCGGGATCAGCGCCAGCGTCGCGGCCGCCACAACCAGGGAGACCGAACGCCAGCCCTGCTCGACCGCCAGCGAGGCCAGAACCGGCAGGAAGACGAGCTGGCCGGTGGCGCTGCTCGCCGTCAGCATGCCGAGCACCAGCCCGCGCCGCTTGGCAAACCAGCGCCCCGCCACGGTGGCGCCGAGGACGTTCGCGACCATGCCCGAGCCCGAGCCGACCACGATGCCCCAGAGCAGAACCATCTGCCAGGGCGCGGTCATCAGGCTGGTGGCAGCCGTGCCGACCGCCAGGATGAAGAGGGCGCCGCAAACCGAGCGGCGCAGGCCGAACCGCTCGATGATCGCCACCGCGAAGGGACCGATCATCCCGTACAGGAAGATGTTCAGCGCGATCCCGACCCCGATCGTCGCCGCCGTCCAGCCGAATTCGCGCTCCCACGGCACGATCAGCACGCTCGGCGTCGCCCGGACGCCGGCCCCGACGAGCAGGACCAGGAACGTCACCGCGGCGATGATCCAGGCGTAGTGGAGGCGCTGCTTAGGGCGCGTCTCTGAGAGAGCGGACATGTCGGGCTCCGGTTGAAACGGCTGCTGCAGGTCGATCAGGCGGCGGAGATCAGGGCGTCCGTCAGGGCCACGACCGCCCCGGGTGCGATCCGTGCGTTGATGCGCGCCTGCGCATCCCGCCAGTAAGGCATCGCCGCCGCGATGGCTTCGCGCCCCGTATCCGTGAGCGTGACGACGCGTTCGCGGGCATCCGCCGCACCCGCCGCGATCTGCACCAGACCGCGACGCTCCAGCGGATCGAGGTTGCGTCCCATCGTGGTGCGCTCGAGAGCGGCCTCGGCGGCGAGCCGCGTCACGGGGCTCGGTCCCAGGCGCTCCAGCAAGCGCAGGATCGCGAATTGGGTCACCCGAAGCCCGGACGGGCGCAGCGCCGCATCGTAGGCCGTCGTCACGGCGCGGGTCGCCCGCCGCAGCGCGGAACAGGTGCAGGGCTCGACCGGCAGATCGTCTGTCATGATGCGTGTATATGCACGTTTCATTTGTAAAACAATCGGGGCCTGACGGTTCTCACCGATCGACACAAGCAGGGCGCCAAACTGGTGGGGAGTGTCATCGACACCTTCGATCACGCTGCTATCGCTAAGGCGAGTGACCCGGTTCGGGAGAAGCGCGATGACACTCGAAACTGCGACGGCGTTGTCCTCATCGGAGCAGAAATCGGCCCGCACGGGGCTGATCGATGCGGCTGCCGACATCGTCACCGAGCAGGGCGGACCGGGCGGGTTCGTGCGCGACCTGTTCGGCCGGGTGACGCCCGAGGATCTGGCCCCCTACCCCGCCGACGTCCTGGCAGAACTGGCAGGCCGGGCCCGCGCCTTCCTGGCCGAGCCGCGGCGGACACAGGATCCCGCCCGGATGCGCCTCGCCGACGCTGAGCTGTCGCGGGCCGGCCGGCGGCACGAACTGACGATCCTGGAAGTCATCAACGACAATCGTCCGTTCCTGCTCGATTCGACCCTCGCGGAGCTGACCGAGCAGGGCCTGTCGCCCCACCTCGTCGCCCACCCGATCCTCGGCGTCGAGCGCGATCCGGACGGCTCCCTGATCCGCGTGGTCGGTGAGACGACGGCGGACGCGCATGGCAGCCTCGCGCGGGAGAGCTTCCTCCACATCCACCTGGACCGGCTGGACGCGGAGGCCGGGGAGCGGCTGCTGGACGCCCTCGCGCCGGTCTACCGCGATGTCGCCCTGGCGGCCGTCGACCACGACGCCATGCTGGCGCGCCTGTCGGACCTCGCGACGAATCTCGGCGGGGCACCCACACCGATGCCGCAGGAGGAGACGGAGGAGGCGCGCGCCTTCCTCGACTGGCTGACGGACGGCCAGTTCCTGATCCTCGGGATGCAGCAGCACGGTATCGACGGCGAGGCCCATCCCCTGATCGAGGGGTCGAGCCTCGGCGTCCTGCGCGATCCCGGCGCCACGCCCCTGCGCCGCGGCCGGACGCCGGTCGACTACACGCCCGAGATCCTGGCCTTCCTCGAGGAGCCGCAGCCGCTCATCATCACCAAGGCGAGCGTGCGCTCCCGCGTCCACCGGTCGGCCTATCTCGATTATGTCGGCGTCAAGCTGTTCTCCGCCCACGGCAAGCTCTCGGGCGAGATGCGGATCGTCGGGCTGTTCACCGCCTCCGCCTACACGAGCCCCACCCGCGAGGTGCCGATCCTGCGCCGGAAGGTGGCATCCGTGGTCCAGCGCGCGGGCCTCGATCCCACGAGCCATGCCGGTCGGAGCCTGCTGGCGGTTCTGGAGAGCTACCCGCGCGACGAGCTGTTCCAGATCGACGTCGAGCGGCTGTATCGGTTCACCCTGGCCATCGCCAATCTCGCCGACCGGCCGCGGATCCGGGTGCTGTCGCGGCCTGACCGGTTCGGCCGCTTCGTCTCGCTCCTCGTCTACGTCCCGAAGGACCGCTACGATTCGACGGTCCGGCAGCGGATCGGCGGCTTTCTCGCCGAAGCCTATGGCGGACGGCTCAGCGTCGCCTATCCGGACTACCCGGAGGGCCCGCTCGCCCGCATCCACTACATCATCGGCCTGCCCGACCAGGGCGCGCCGGAGCAGGACCCGGCCGCCCTCGAAGCCGGGATCGGAGACTTGGTCCGGACCTGGGGCGACGCGTTGCGGGCCGCCCTCGCCGAAGCGCAGGGCGGTGACCGCGCGCGGATCCTGTCCGCGCGCTACGGCGACGCGTTCTCGGCCGCCTACCGCGACAATTTCCAGCCCGAAATCGCGGTGGCGGACGTCGCCATCCTCGAAGGTCTCGGCGGGGCGCAGCCGCGCGCCGTGCATCTCGGTCGCCGCCCGTCGGATTCGGATGCGCAGGTCCGCCTGAAGGTGTTTTCCCGCGGCACCGCCATCGCCCTGTCAGACCGCGTTCCGGCCCTGGAGAATCTCGGCTTCCGCGTCATCAACGAGCGGACCTACCGGGTCATGCCCGCGGGTGCCGACGAGGCCGATCGTGTCTGGCTGCACGACATGCTGATCGAGCGGGCCACCGGCGCGGCGATCGACCTCGCGGCGCTGGAGCAGCCGCTCGAAGCCGCCATGCTCGCCATCGCGGACGATCTGGCGGAATCCGACGGCTACAACCGGCTCGTCCTCGAGGCTGCCCTGCCCTGGCGCGAGGCCGCCCTGCTCCGGGCGCTCGGGCGGTACCTGCGCCAGCTGCGGATCCGCTACGGGCAGGATTACCTCGCCGGCACGCTGAGCCGGCATGCCGGGATCGCCCGAGCGATCGTCGCGCTGTTCCGCACCCGGTTCGACCCGGCCCTGGCGGGGGATCGCGACGCTCAGCAGGCGGAGGTCCGCGCCGGCATCGAGGCGGCGCTCGCCGAGGTCACCAGCCTCGACGACGACCGGATCCTGCGCCGGTTCGTCAACCTCGCCGAGGCGGCGGTCCGGACTAACTTCTTCCAGACGGGCGCGGACGGAAAGCCCCGGGAGACGATCAGCTTCAAGTTCGCCTGCTCCAAGGTCACGGCGATGCCGCTGCCGCGGCCGCTCTTCGAGATCTTCGTCTACGCGCCCCGCGTCGAGGGCGTGCATCTGCGCTTCGGCTATGTGGCCCGCGGCGGCCTGCGCTGGTCGGACCGGCCGGAGGATTTCCGCACCGAGATCCTGGGTCTCGTGAAGGCCCAGCAGGTGAAGAACGCCGTGATCGTTCCGGTCGGTGCCAAGGGCGGCTTCTTCCCGAAGCGCCTGCCGCCGGCCTCGGACCGCGCCGCCTGGATGCAGGAGGGGACCGAGAGCTACCGGATCTTCATCCGCACGCTCCTCGAACTCACCGACAACATCGTCGACGACGCGATCGTGCCGCCGCCCGACACCGTCCGGCACGACCCCGACGACGCCTATCTGGTGGTCGCGGCCGACAAGGGCACGGCCACCTTCTCGGACATCGCCAACGCCCTCTCGCTGGAGAAGGGCCACTGGCTGGGCGACGCCTTCGCGTCCGGCGGCAGCCAGGGCTACGACCACAAAGGCATGGGCATCACCGCCCGTGGCGCCTGGGAGGCGGTGCGCCGCCATTTCCGCGAGCTCGATGTCGACGTGCAGACGGATCCGATCGTCACGGTCGGCGTCGGCGACATGTCGGGCGACGTGTTCGGCAACGGCATGCTGCTGTCCGAGAGCATCCGGCTGATCGCGGCCTTCGACCACCGGGACATCTTCCTCGACCCGAACCCCGATGCGGCCGCGAGCTTCGCCGAGCGGCGGCGGCTGTTCGATCTCGGACGCTCCTCCTGGGCCGATTACGACCGGAGCCTGATCTCGGAGGGCGGCGGCGTATTCTCGCGCAGCCTGAAGACCATCGCCCTCTCGGAGCCGGTCCGCGCCGCCCTCGGGTTCGACCGCGCCGAGGCCACGCCCACCGAGCTGATGCAGGCGATCCTGAAGGCCCCGGCCGACCTGCTCTGGTTCGGCGGCATCGGCACCTACGTCCGCGCCACCACGGAGACCGACGAGGATGCCGGCGACCGTGCCAACGATGCCGTGCGCATCACCGGGCCGGAGCTGCGCGCCAAGGTCGTCGGCGAGGGCGCCAATCTCGGCCTGACCCAGCGCGGGCGCATCGAGGCGGCGCGCGCGGGCGTCCGGCTCAACACCGACGCGATCGACAACTCGGCCGGGGTCAACACCTCGGACGTCGAGGTGAACATCAAGATCGCGCTGATGACGCCCGAGCGGGACGGCCGCCTGAGCTACGAGGCGCGCAACGCCCTGCTGGCCGCCATGACCGACGAGGTCGGGCACCTCGTCCTGCGCAACAATGAATTGCAGACCCTCGCCCTATCCCTCGCCCAGCGCGGCGGCCTCGACGAGACCGGCTTCGCGATGCGGACGATGCAGGCGCTGGAGGGCGAGGGACGGCTCGACCGCGCGGTCGAGTTCCTGCCCGACGATGCCGCACTCACCGAACGCATGCGCCGGAACGAGGGGCTGACCCGTCCGGAATACGCGGTGCTCCTGGCCTACGCCAAGCTGTCGCTGCACGATGCGATCCTCGACAGCGCCGTTCCGAACGACCCGTATTTCGACCGCGAGCTGCAGCGCTATTTCCCCAAGGCGTTGCGCGAGCAGTTCCCGGATTCGGTGCAGGGGCACCGCCTGCGGCGCGAGATCATTGCCACTGCGCTGGCCAACATCATCGTCAACCGCGGCGGCCCCTCGCTGATCACGCGCCTCGCCGACGGGACGGGTGCCGATGCCGCGACCATCGCCAAGGCCTATGCGGTGACCCGGGACGCATTCGGGCTGATGGAGCTGAACCTCGCCATCGACAGCCTCGCCGGCCGCATCTCCGGTCAGGGCCAGCTCGGCCTGTACGCGGAGGTCCAGGGTCTGCTGCTCAACCGGATCGTCTGGTTCATCCGGAATCTCGATCTGAGCGGTGGTCTCGACCCGGTGGTCGCCCGCTACCGCGACGGCATCGCCGCCTTGGAGGCGGCGCTTCCGAAGGTTCTCGGCGAGGAGGCTCTCGCGGCCGTCGGAGCCCGGGAGGCGGAGCTGGCCGGGCTCGGCATGGCGCCGGCCCAGGCCCGGCGCCTAGCTTCCCTGAGCGCCCTCATCTCGGCCCCCGACATCGTTCGGGTCGCTGAGGCGAGCGGGCGGCCGGTGGAGGCGGTGGCGGCGACGCACTTCGCGCTGGAGCACGCCTTCCGGCTGGACGACCTCGCGGCCGCGGCGCGGACCGTTCCGGTCGCCGACACGTTCGACCGCGTTGCGCTGGAGCGCGCGGTCGCAGGCATCGGGGCGGCGCATCGCAAGCTGACGGCCGAGGTCGTGACCGATCTGGGCGCCGGTCCCGACGCGGTCGAGGCCTGGGCGAAGGCTCGGGGTGCGCCGCTGGCGCGCATCCGCGAGGCGGTGGACGCCATCGGCGATTCCAGCCTCACGGTCTCGAAGGTCACCGTGGCGGCAAGCCTTCTCGGTGACCTCGTCCGGACCGATTAGAGGCGGCCGCTTCCGCGATCACGGCCTCGTCGCGGACGGAGACAGCATGCGCCGGCCGGTCCGGCTGACGGCCGTGAGCACCAGTCCGAGGCCGACCAAGGATACGGCCGCGGCGATCAGGGGAAGCTGGGCGTAGCCCGCCCCCAGCGTCAGGGCCGTACCGCCGATCCAGGCGCCGGTCGCGTTGCCGAGGTTGAACGCGCCCTGGTTCAGGGTGGAGGCGAGGTTCGGGGCGTCGCTCGCGGCTTCGACCACCCAGATCTGGAGCGGGGAGACCAGCGCGAAGACCAGGGTCGACCACAGGACCAGCACCGCCAGCGTCATGCCCGGATGATGGGCGACCGCGGCGAGCAGGAGTAGCGCCGCGACGATCCCCAGGAAGCTCCCGATGATCGTCGTCATCTGCCCGCGATCGGCGAACAGACCCCCGGCGAGGTTCCCGATCGTCAGGCCCATGCCGGCGGCGAACAGCACGCCGGTCACACCCTGCGGCGAGTACCCGCTCACGCCGGTCAGGAACGGCGTGATGTAGGTGAACACCGTGAAGAAGCTCACCGAGGACAGGGTCGAGATCAGCATCGGTCGCAGCACCGGCCAGCGGCCGAGCGCGCGGAACTCGCTCACCAGCCGGCCGCGCGCGCCGGGAGCCCGGCCGGTACGCAGAGCTGGATCGCGAGGCCGGCTGCGAGGCCGATCGCCACCACGGCCCAGAACGTCGCCCGCCACCCGACGGCCTGTCCGAGGGCGGTGCCGAGAGGGACGCCGAGCACGTTGGCGAGCGTGAGCCCCGCGAACATCAGTGAGACCGCCTGGGTGCGCTTCTCCCGGGGCACCAGATCCCGGGCGACCACGGCGCCGATGCCGAAGAACGCGCCGTGCGCGAAGGCTGTGAGGATCCGCGCCGCCATGAGCAGGCCGTAGCTCGGGGCCAGGGCGCAGCCGAGATTTCCGATCAGGAAGACGCCCACGAGGGCGAGCAGCGCGGTCTTGCGCGGCAAACCCGCGGTCGCGATCGCCACGATCGGTGCGCCGACCACGACGCCCATCGCATAGCCCGAGACGAGATAGCCGGCCTGCGGGATCGTGACGCCGAAGCTCTGCGCCACCTCCGGCAGCAGCCCCATGATGACGAATTCGGTCGTGCCGATCCCGAACGAGGCGACGGCAAGAGCGAGAATCGGCAGTGGCGGCACGCGGTCGTTCTCCGGCGCAGGATCTTCGCACGATTGTGCGGAGCAACATGCGCAGGATGGCAGCGTGGGATGATCTGCCTAGCCGAGAGGACGCGGCGCACGGTTGCGCGACGCGCACGTGCAGGCTTTTGCCGGGTTGGCCGCCAATACAGCGTCGCGCAGCCCGTCTTCGCCTGGAGCATCTGCGTCTGACACAGCCGTTTTGAACGCCCGACGCACTCTCGTTGCGAGCCGCTGCTGCCAGGAGCAGCGGCAGAGGATCGGACTTCTACTCTGCCGGTGCTTTCCGTCGAGCCCGCGCCTTCCGTGTTGCCGCGGCCGGTGCCTCTGCAGGTGCCGACGATGCGCCGCGGTGCTTGCGGCGCTGCTGACCGAGCCCCAGGGCGCGGGCGAGCTCGGAACGTTGGGCCGAGTAACTCGCCGCGGTCATCGGGTAGTCGCGCGGCAGGCCCCACTTCTCCCGGTAGGCCTCGGGCGAGAGCCCGCGCAACGTCAAGTGCCGACGAAGGGTCTTGTACGGTTTGCCGTCCTCGAAGCTGACGATGTGATCGTGCGTGATCGACTTCCGAATCTGAGCCGGACTCAGCTTTTCGACGGTCGATTTCGATGTCCGTCCCGCAGTAGAGAGATTGTCTAGAGCGGCGTGGATCACGGCGATCAGGCCCGCCAGCTCCGACGACGGTACCGAGTTGTTCGACACGTAGGCCGCGATGATATCCACCGCGAGCTCAACGTGCTCAGCATGTCCGCTGACTGTGCTTTCGTTCACGGCCCACCTCTATCTTTGTAATGATTCGGACCAATCTATCCCTCGTGGATGCGATTGAATTCTGAAAGACAGTATCTGATTGTAAAACAAATCTCAATCGGCTCTGTCGTGTCGACGGAAGGTTCTGCGGCAGATTTCAAGTGCCCGCAGCCTCGGCCGTTGACGCTGCATTAACCATGAGTCCGCTAGCCTTCATTAACCATGCCGATGACCTGTTTGGCTGCGGCGTGACCAGTGGATCCCAGGCTTCGGTGCTCGGGACTTTGGCGAGGACCGTGATCAGGTGCGGACGGCTGGGGCTGACCGGCGACAACGACAGGAGATGCGGCTCGCTGTCGCGGCGCTGGCGCTGGCGCTCGCGGCCTCCCCTGCGCGTGCCCAGCGCTTTGACGCCACCAGCCCCGTTTCGGGGCAGCCCGACAACCCGGGCATCGGCCAGGACACCGCACCCAACGGCTTGCCCGCGCTGCGGCGGCGGATCCCGGACGGTCTCTCACGCGACGACGGGCGTGGCTCTCCGGGCGGCGACGCGACGAGCGGCGACCAGACCGGCGGCGACAGCCTGAGCTCGCCGCTCTCGCCTCCAACGATCCCGACACAGACGCAAGGGCAGCCGGGGGTCTCGCAGCTCAACACACGCATCACCAACGGCGGTCAGCGCACCGGCGGCAGCGGCACGACGCCAAGCAATCTGGCGCCGTCAAATCTTCTCCGGACCCGGGCGGCTCCACCGCGGCGGATCGGGTCGGCGACCCGCAGGATCACCCAGGAAGTCACGCAGGTCCCGAGCCCGGCGTTACGGCTGACGCCGATCATTCAGCAGCCCGTGGTCGGGGTTCCCCTGCCGCCGGTGGCGGCGCCGGTCCGGACGATCCTTCCGCTCCTGGCGATCTCCCCGGCCCTCGGCCTTCTGACGCCGGGCTTCATTCTCGGCACCGACTTGGCGCGCGCGATCCCGACGGATCCCGCCTACGCGCCGATCGGCTACCAGTTCGGCAGCTTCACCATACTGCCGACCTTCGCGCAGAGCCTCGGCTACGATTCAAATCCGGACCAGACGAGCCGGCAATTCGCCAAGGGCTCGGTGGCGCTTCGCACCGACGCCTCCCTCGATTTCCAGAGCAACTGGTCCTCGAGCTCGTTCCAGGGCTCCTTGCGCGGCTCGTACCTTGAGACGCCCCAGAACGAGGCCGCGAGCCGCCCGGCCGCCGACGGAGTCGTGCGCCTGCGGATCGACGCCAACCGGGACCTGCACATCGACGCGGAGGGCCGGTTCCTCGTCGATACGCAGCGGACGGGAAACCCCAACCTGCTGGCCGCGGCCGGCAACGTCCAGGTCGCGACCGCGACCAGCCGACCGCTGCTTGCCGTCTACGGCGCGTCGCTTGGGGCGACCGAGACCTTCAATCGTCTGTCGGTCACGCTGCGCGGCTCGGTCGACCGCTCGGAATTCGACAATGCCCGCCTCTCGGACGGGACAATCATCAACCAGTCCGACCGAAACCTCAATCAGTACAGCCTGCAGCTTCGCACCGCGTACGAAGTCAATCCAGACTTCAGCCCGTTCGTCGATATCACCGGCGATACGCGCGTCTACGATCTCCGCCGCGATACGACCGGCGTCCAGCGGGATTCCGATGGAATCTCTCTGGCGGTCGGCGCGAGCTTCGGGCTCGCGCGGTCCCTGACGGGCGAGATCTCGGCCGGGATCCAGCATCGGACCTACGTCGATCCGACCCTGCGCGACATCAACGCGCCGCTGGTCAACGCGGCCCTGGTCTGGTCGGCGAGCCCGCTCACGACGGTCCGACTGACGGCCGCGACCGGTGTCACCGAAACCACGATCCCGGGCTCCAGCGGCATCTTCACGGATGTCGCGACGCTGGAAGTCCAGCACGACCTGTTGCGCAACCTGTCGCTCGTAGTCGGCGGCTCGTTCCTGCAAAACGTTTATCAAAACAGCACGATCCGGGAGAACGGCTTCTCCGCGACCGCGCGGCTCGACTACCATTTCACGCGCTGGCTGACCCTCAGAGGCACCTACATCTACCAGCAGATCAACAGTACGCAGGTGGGTTCGAGCTTCCGGGACAACACGTTCCTGCTCGGCTTGCGGGTCAACCCGTAATCCGGATCAGAACCGCTCTACCCAGGGACGCAGCTCAAGCTCCGACGTCCACGCGCTCCGATCCTGGCGCAGCAGGTCGCGGTAGGCTCGCGCGATGGCATCCGGATCGAGGTGGCTGTCGGGAGCGTCGGCCGGCTCGCCGCCGCGGTCGGGGTTCCGGATCGCGCCGTCGATGACGATGTGGGCGACGTGGATGCCCTGCGGCTGCAATTCGCGGGCGAGGCTCTGTCCCAGCCCCCGCAGGCCGAATTTGCCCATGGCGAACGGTGCCGAGCCCGCGAAGCCCTTCACGCTCGCCGACGCGCCCGTGAGCAGGATCGCCCCGTGGCGGTGCGGCAGCATGCGGCGCGCCGCGGCCTGCGCCACCAGGAAACCGCCATACGCCGACACCATCAGCGACCGGGCGACCGCGTCCGGATCCAGATCCGCGATGGAGCCGCGCAGCCGCCCGCTGGCATTGTAGATCACGACGTCCGGAGCGCCCCCAAGGGCCGGCTCCAGCCGCGCGAACAGCGCCTCGACCTCAGCAGGCCGGCTCGCGTCGCAGGCATGCACGGCCGCACCTGTCTCGGCGGCGAGGGCCGCAAGCTTCTCGACGTTCCGGGCCGCGAGACCGATCTTGAGGCCGTCCGCCGCCAGGAGTCTCGCAAGCGAGGCACTCAGGCCGGAGCCGGCGCCGACGATCAGGGCTCGCGCATAGGTCGGGATCATCGTGCTGGCCTCCGATCCTATGAGAACGTGGGACCAGGGCCGGCATCCGCCAGTCCTATGTCCGCTTCTCTGCGAAGAACGCGCGCAGCAGCTCGGCCGCCTCGCGCTCGCGAAATCCGCCATAGACTTCCGGCGCATGATGGCAGGTTGCCTGGTTGAAGACCCGCGGACCGTGCTCGACGCCGCCGCCCTTCGGATCGGCCGCGCCGTAATAGAGCCGCCGGATCCGCGCGAAGGAGATCGCGCCCGCGCACATCGGGCAGGGCTCCAGGGTCACGTAGAGGTCACAGCCGGCCAGACGCTCGTCGCCGATTGCCGCACAGGCCGCGCGGATGGCCAGGATCTCGGCGTGCGCCGTCGGGTCCAGGAGATGCCGCGGCTGGTTGTGCGCGACGGCCAGGAGCACGCCGTCCCGCACCACCGCGGCGCCGACCGGCACCTCGCCGGCCGCGCCCGCGGCCCGCGCCGCCGCGAACGCGTGATCGAGGGCGGTCAGCGAAGCCGATACGTCCGACTTCTGAGCGTGGATCGGATCTGCTGCCAAGGTGTTCCTATCCCGTCGCCGATGCGGGCCTTCACGGATGCCGCTGCTTAACACAGGGCAATGTTAAGGCCTGGAACATTCGAGCGACCGTGACCGTTTGTTGGATGAACGCGGCGCCGCCGCAGCAACCACAAGGACATCGCCATGAGCAGCACCACGGACAAGATCAAGGGCGCCGCCAACGAGGCTCTCGGCAAGGCCAAGCAGGGCATCGGCGACGTGTCCGGGAACGACAAGCTGAAGGCCGAGGGTGCGGCTCAGGAGCTCAAGGGCAAGGCCCAGGGCACCGTCGGCGACGCGAAGAGCGCCGTGAAGTCGGCGACCGACAAGCTCTGATCTTAAAGCCTTAACTGGAACGGGGCCCGCTCTTTGCGGGTTCCAACCTTGGATCGACTTGAACAACGCGAGGATGCCATGATCGGCTGGGCAGTCACATTTCTCGTCGTCGCATTGATCGCCGCTCTGCTCGGCTTCGGCGGCATCGCGGGCACCGCCATGGAGGCGGCCAAGATCGTCTTCTTCGTGGCGGTTGCCTTGTTCCTTATCTCGGCGGTGTTCGGCGTAATGCGCGGCCGCTCGCCGAGACTCTGACGCCAGCGGTTCGGCATTCGCTGCGGGGGCGGTCCATGGGCCGCCCCTTTTGCGTGCGGGCCTCGTCTCAATGCGGCTGCAGAACCCGTCTCGCCTGATGGTACGGGCTCTGGTAAGGCCCTGGCATGAGCGACGTGCCGAACGACAAGACGCCGGAGGGTTCCGACCGTCCGGACCCCGAGATCTCGCGCGGTAAGGGCTGGACGCCTGCAACCGACGCGGGCAGCGAAGACCAAGACCGCGAGCGCGCTAAGGCCGCTCCGCGCAAGAGTGCGGCGGAGCCGAAGACGCCCCGGCCCGAGCCGGATAGCGCGGCCGGCGATGAGGCCGCGGCATCGACACCGCCGGGCGAGCGCATCGCGAAGGCGATGGCGCGGGCCGGCATCGCCTCGCGGCGCGACGCCGAGACGATGATCCTGGCCGGCCGGGTCAGCGTCAACGGCGAGACTCTGACCTCACCGGCGCGCAACATCACCGAAGACGACCGAATCCTGATCGACGGCGAGCCGATGCCGTTGCGGGAGCGGAGCCGCCTGTGGATCTTCCACAAGCCGCGCGGTGTCGTCACGACGGCGCGAGATCCCGAGGGTCGGCAGACGGTCTTCGACATCCTGCCGGAGGATCTGCCCCGGGTCGTCGCCATCGGGCGCCTCGACATCAACACCGAGGGGCTGCTGCTGCTGACCAATGATGGCGGTCTCGCCAAGGTGATTGCCCATCCCGACACGGGCTGGCTGCGCCGGTACCGCGTCCGCGCACATGGCGATACCGACCAAGCCCAGCTCGACCGGCTCGCCAAGGGCGTGACCATCGACGGCATGGAGTATGGCCCGGTCGAGGCCAGCCTCGATCGCGTGCAGGGCGACAATGTCTGGCTGACGCTGGGCCTCCGTGAGGGCAAGAACCGCGAGGTCAAGCGGATCCTCGAGCATCTCGGTCTCTCGGTGAACCGTCTCATCCGGCTGTCGTTCGGACCGTTCCAGCTCGGCGACCTGGAGGTCGGCCTCGCCGAGGAGGTGCGGACCCGCGTGCTCAAGGATCAGCTCGGCAAAGCGCTGTCCGAGCAGGCCGGCGTCGATTTCGAGAGCCCGGTGCGCGAGCCCATCACGCCGTTCGGCGGACCGAAGAAGGCCGATTCCGCCGCCAAGCCCGCGCAGGCGTCAGGCGCCGGCCGGCGCAACGCCGCTCGTCCGGCACCGGCGCCGCGTGTTTCGACGGGCGGGTCGGGCTCCAATCCGCGCAACGCGACGTGGCGGGATGAGGACGCTTCGAAGCCGCGCGGGACTCGCGTACCGCGCCGGGGTGCCGACCCGCGCGCCGCGCAGGCGAGCGCCGCGGAACGGGGCCGCGAACGGGTCGGCTCGATCCGCGCCGGCGAGCGCCGGGTCGTCGCCGAGCGTCTGTCGGCGACGCCGGTCGAGGCCGCGCCGGCCGTCAAGCCGCGCCGCCGCTACGCCGAGGACGGACCGTCCGAGCGATTGCCGCGCCGCGAGGGCGGACGCCCGGGACGAGATGCCGGGCCGTCCGGCGAGCGCGGCTTTGCGCCCCGCGGCGAGCAACGATCGGGACCGCGTGGCGACCGCAGACCCGACTCGCGCGGCGAGCGCAGCGAGGGCGAACGTCCGCGTCGTGACATGGCGCGGTCCGCCGACGGTCCGCGCGGCAGGTCCGACAGGACGATCGCCGTGGTCCCAGACCGGAGGGTCGGCCCGGGAAATCCTTCGGGTCCGGCCCTTCCGAGGGCGGGCCGCGGGCGAAGGGTGGTTTCCGGTCTGAGAGAGCGGACTCGCCGGCTGGCAAACCGCGCTTCGGTGGCCCCAAGCCGGGCGGTTCCAGGCCGGGTGGCTTCGCCGGCAAGGGCGGCGGCAAGGGGGGTGGCACGGGCGGCGGCAACGCGCGACCCGGCGGTCGGCCCGGTACACCACGGGGCGGCGCCAAGCCCGGCGGCGGACGACCGCCGCGCGGAACGCGATGAGGATTGTCGGCGGGGCGTGGCGGGGCAGACGACTCGCAACACCGCGCACTGACGCGATCCGGCCGACCTCGGACCGCCTCCGCGAGTCTTTGTTCAACGTGCTGCTGCACGCCTACGACGAAACCTTCGCGGGCGCGCGGGTTCTCGATCTCTTCGCCGGCACCGGCGCGCTCGGCTTCGAGGCGCTCTCACGTGGGGCCGCCTACGCGCTGCTGGTCGATGAAGGCGCCGAGGCCCGCGCGGTCATTCGCGCCAACATCGAGGCGCTCGGCGCTGGGGGCGTGACCCGGCTTTTCCGCCGGGACGCCACGCGTCTGGGACCTGCCGGCTCGGCCGGCCAATTCTCCCTCGTGTTCTGCGACCCGCCCTATAGCCGCGATCTGGCGCCGCGCGCGCTCGCGAGCGCGGCCGCGGGGGCATGGCTGGCACCCAACGCCCTGGCGGTGGTCGAGGAGGCCGAAGGCGCGTCAGTCACGTGGCCGGAGGGATTTACCGAACTCGAGCGCCGCGTCTACGGGGAGACCGCCGTAAGCTTCGCGCGATACGCCGCCTGAACGCGGTTCAGCCGGCCTCCACCAACTCGCCATCGGGTCCGAAATGGATCGCGAGCCAGATCGTCGGCGACTCGGTCCGGTCTACGCGATGCCGGCGATGCGCCGCGATCAGGACGGCGTCTCCCGCAACGAGGTGTTGCGGCTCCGTCTCGTCGGCGAATCGCAGATCGGCGGAGCCCGCCAGGACCGCCACCCACTCCGCCTGCGGCTGATCATAGTAGAAGCCCGGCGGGCTCGCCTGGCCGGTCGAGACGATGCGCTCTACCCGCAGCCCCGGCACGGCGAGGAGCACGGACACGACCTCCTCGGGAGAGTCGGCAGGTAGGTCCGCCAGGAGGTTGATGACGGTCGTCGGAGACTTCATCGCCTTCCCCCTGCGCAACCCGGCGGTCCGGCGCTGGGGCTCACCCGGCGCATGCGGCTCGGCCGACGGCGATCAGGCGCCTTTGGCAGCGTCGCGCAAGTCGGATTCCCGAGAGGGCGCCTCGTCGGCCGCCCGGCTCTGTCCGACCCGAGCCGCGGACTTCACCAACGACAGCACGTCGCGACGCATCTGATCGTCTGCGATCTGATTATAGGCGCGCAGAAGCTCGACGGCGCCGGAGATGCGCAGCAGAGCCGGCCCGCTGTCGCCCGCCACTTCCGGCTCGGGCTCGAAGAAGCTCGACACCGGGACGCCCAGCCGCTCGGCGATCGCCTGGAGGCGGCCCGCCCCGACCCGGTTCTTGCCCGTCTCGTACTTCTGAACCTGCTGGAAGCTCACGCCGAGCGCGCTGGCCAGCGCCGACTGGCTCAGCCCGTTCGCGGCCCGCAGGAATGCGATGCGGCTGCCGACCCCGTGATCGATGGCTGTGGTCTGCTTCGGCTTGAGGGTGGGATTGGCCATGTGAGGTAGTCCGAACGTCGTGTCAGTTGGAAGGCATGGTCGGCTGGACCAATGCCGCCGACAACAACCCTCAGGTGCTTCATCGCGCGGCGGAGATCCCGGCCTGACAGCCGTTGATGCCACAGTCCCGCCGCGCACGCAACGAATGGTCACGCTCGTGAAATCTGAGGTCACCAGCATATCCGAGCCGCGCATGACGTGACGGCCCGTCTGGCCTATGAGATCCTCGATTTACGCCCATGAAAACGAGCAAAAAGATGCGGAAATTGACTATCGAACATTTGATCACGACGGTGAAATTTTGCGGCATCTGGGTTTTGGTTGACGGATCGATTGCCGTCGTCCGCGACGTTCTCTCGAGCAGCCAGACGAATCCTCGGGCAGGCCGCGATCGGCGCCGCTCTCACGCGGCAGGACCGAGCCAGTCGGTCACGATCTTGAGTTGATCGTCATCCAGCAATGCGGGCGCGTGGCCGCAATCGGGGATCTCGATCCGCTCCGTCGGCGGGCCCCGCCGCGTCATCTCGTCGGCCGTCGAAGCCAGGAGCAGGTCCGATTGCGCGCCGCGCAGCAGCAGGACGGGACAGGTGATCGCGTCCCAATCGCGCCACATGCTGACGCTGTAGACCCGCCCGGGCCGGAACGCGTCGCCGATGCCGGGATCGTAATGCGGGCGCCATCCGCCATGCGGTTCGCGGAAGAAGCTGTGCTTGGCGATGTGGCGCCACTGCTCGTCGGTCAGCGATCCGAACGCGGCCAGCACGGTGCGCAGACGCGATTCGCCCGAGGCGAGGTTGTGGTGCAGCCGCGGCGCGTCGCGCAGGCGCGAGCCGATGTGGCGGATCGGCGCCCAGGGCAGGAACGGGCCGATGTCGTTGATCACCATGCGGCGGATCGGCGTGTTGGCCGCCGCGGCCAGAACCATGCCGGTCAGACCGCCCAGCGAGGTCCCGACCCAATCGATCTTCCCGGAAACGCGGAGATGGGCGATCAGCGCCGCCATGTCGCCGGCGTATTGCGGCAGGGCGTAATGTTCTGGATCCTTCAGCCACCCGCTGAGGCCGCGCCCGGGCAGGTCCGGGCAGACGACCCGGTAGCCCATCTTGGCCAGCCGGTAGCCCAGAGGATCGAAGTCGCGGCCCTGCCGGCTCAGGCCGTGGACGCAGATGACCACGTGCGGGCTGTCCGGATCCCCCCATTCGACATAGGCGATCCGGTGGAAGTCGTGCGGCGCGTAGGCCCAGAACTGCCCGGTCCGGAACGGCACGTCGGCACGGCTGAGATCGTCCAGACGCGGCATCGTTGCGGCCGGACCCGCCGCGACCTGCCCCCCCGAGAGCATGGTCACGGTGTTTCGGTACGGGCCGCCGCCTCGCGGGCGAGACGGCTGGTCGTCTGGTGAAGATCGACCATCTGCTCAGTCAGACGGCGCGACTGTTCCTGCAGGAAGGTGACGTTTAGCGCAGCGACTTCCCGGGCGTCGGCCGCCTTGGCGACGCGCTCGGCGAAATCCAGCGTGGCACGAACGTTCGTGTCCGTGGCCACCAGCATCCGGTGACCGATCTCGCGCATCGCCGCCATGGCATGGACGGCGTTATCCTCGAAGGCGTTGTAGAGCCGCGCGCCGGCCGCGTCCCATTGCTCGCGCATCTTGCGGGCGCCGGCGACGTTGCTGTCGGTGAGCTGGTGTGTGGTCTCGCGGCTGGACCCCATCACCGAGCGCCAGCCCTCGAAACTCTGGGCCATCGAGGCCTCGAACGCGTTGAGCGCCATCTCGCCGGCCTCCGCGAAGCGCTCGTAGGTCTCGCGCGCCCGCGCGACGCCGCTCTCCGCCATCGCGCGCCCGGCCGGCCGGAGACCGCCGGCAGGTTGTCGTTCCCCACTGTCGTCTCCCGTTGCTCGCGAGACGCCGGCCGCCCGCACCAACGGCATCCGCCAGCGGCGTCCCGTCGTCAACCGTACCTTGTGACAGAAACGGATCCGGGCCCCGACCAGGGCGGCGTTCACGATTGACAGCGGGCTCTGCCGCGAAATCATTTCATCCCGGGAGCGAACGCCACGCCCACCGCCCGACCAGAAGGCAGAACGATGCCGGAGACCTGCCCGCCGTCCCTCCGGCCAAGAGTGGCCGGCCGTCATCCCTTCGAGACAGGGCTGGACCGGACGCCCGCCAATTACGTGCCGCTGACCCCCGTGAGCCTTCTGGCGCGCGCCGCCGCCGCATCGGGAGCCAAGATCGCCGTCATCGACGGCAGCCGGCGCCTCACCTACGCGGACCTTTACACGCGAAGCCGCCGCCTCGCCTCCGGCCTCGCGCGTCTCGGAATCGGACGGCTCGACACCGTGGCGATCCTCGCGCCGAACGTGCCCGAGATGATCGAGGCCCATTTTGCCGTGCCTATGCTCGGCGCCGTGCTGAACCCGCTCAACACCCGCCTCGATCCGGCGACGATCGCCTTCTCCCTGTCACATGGCGGCGCCCGGGTGGTGATCGCCGAGGCCGAGTACGGAGCGCTCGCGGCACGGGCACTGGCGGATCGGGCCGAGCCCATTCTCGTTGTGACGATCGGCGAGACCGGCATCGCCGGGGCGATCCCGTACGAAGCTCTGCTGGCTTCAGGCAACGCCGACTACGCCTGGACCGGCCCGGAAGACGAATGGCAGTCGCTCTGCCTCCTGTACACGTCCGGCACGACCGGCGACCCGAAGGGGGCGGTCTACAGTCACCGCGGCGCCTATCTTCAAGCCCTCGGCAATGCCGTCACCTTCGGCCTGACGACGGAGAGCGTGTATCTCTGGACCTTGCCGATGTTTCATTGCAGCGGCTGGTCGTATCCCTGGGCGAGCGTCGCCGCCTGCGCCACCCAGGTCTGCCTGCGCAAGGTCGAGCCGGCGGCGATCTTCCGTCTCATCGCCGAGCACGGCGTGACGCATCTCTGCGGCGCCCCGATCGTGCTCTCGATGATCGCGCACGCGCCGGAGAACGATCGCCTGGCCTTCCCGCAACGGGTGCGGTGCGCGGTCGGCGGCGCGGCCCCCTCCTCGGACGATCATCCGCACGATGGAAGAACTCGGCTTCCAGGTGACGCATCTCTACGGCGCGACCGAGAGCTACGGGCCGGCCACGGTCTGCCTCGCGCAGCCCGATTGGACCGCTCTGACGGACGCCGACCGTTACGCCCGCATGGCGCGTCAGGGCGTGCCGCTCGCAACTCTCGAGGGCGTTTCGGTCATCGACGTGGCGACCGGCCGGCCCGTCTCGCAGGACGGCACGACGGTCGGCGAGATCTGCCTGCGCGGCAACACCGTGATGAAGGGCTATCTTGGCAATCCCGACGCCACCGGACGGGCGCTGGCCGGCGGCTGGTACCGGACGGGCGACCTCGCCGTCTGGCATCCGGACGGCTCCGTCGAGATCAAGGATCGGGCCAAGGACATCATCATCTCGGGCGGCGAGAACATCTCGAGCCTGGAGGTGGAGGAGGTGCTGATGCGCCATCCGTCGGTGATGCTGGCGGCCGTCGTGGCGCGGCCGGACCCGACCTGGGGCGAGAGCCCTTGTGCGTTCCTCGAAGTGAAACCGGGCGGCGACGCACCGTCCGACCAGGAGGTGATCGCTTTCTGTCGCGAGCGCATGGCGCGATTCAAGGTGCCGAAGACGGTCGTGTTCGGCGTGCTGCCGAAGACCTCGACCGGCAAGATCCAGAAGTTCGTGCTGCGTGAGCAGGCGCGGGCACTGTGAGCCGCTGAAACGGGAGGTCCACCACTGACCTTATCCTGAGGTGCGGCTCAGTTGGGACACTCAGATCAGCCGCTGCCCGCCCGCTCAGCCTTTGGCGACCCCAGGCTTCCAAACCTGCGCGGCGGCCTCCGCGGCCTCCGTGAGCGCGGCGTGCAGATCGGGATCGGCGTCGCGCGTGCCTGCGCGGATCGCCTGGACCAGCGCCTCGACCGGCGCGCCGGCCAGCACGCGCTCGGACGCCGCCTGCAAGGCATCGGTCTCGGCGATCTCGCGCGCGGCGATCCCGATCGCGTTGGCGACCATCAGCGCGACGTAGCGCGGCCGACCGGTCAGGCCGGGGATTACCTCCTCGATCAGTGACCGGCGGGCTGCGTCGAGGAGGGCAGCGCCGGAAGGCTCGTCCTGCATGCTCAGCTCCAGGCTTCGGGGGCGGTCGCCTGCAGAATGGCCCGCTCCAGGTCGGGGACCATCCGGCCGGTCAGCGCCAGTTCGAGGGAGAACTCGCGGCCGGAGACGTGGCGGGCACCCTGCTCCAGGGCGATAACCGCCCAGCGCAGATGGGCCAGCACCTCCCAGTACGCGACGCGGTCCGGATCGATCCGACGACCGCTCGCGGCGGTGTAGCCGCGGTAGAAGGCGGCGCGGGACCCGATCCCGCCGGCCTCCAAGTCCGGTCTGCCGAACCGCCAGCAGGCGGCACAGAACCAGCCGAGATCTTGCGCGGGATCGCCCCAGCCGGCGAATTCCCAGTCGAGCACGGCGGTCAGGCCCGACCCGTCGACCATGTAGTTGCCGGTGCGGAAATCCCGATGGACCAGAGTCGGCTCCGGGCAATCGGGCGCGCGCAGCTCGCCCCAGCGCAGGCCCCATTCGATCGCCGGCCGCCGCACATCGATCCCGTCGAGGCTCGCGCGCAGCCGTGCGATCTCGGCGCGAGCCGGGTCCGCCTCCGGCGCCCCGAGGAAGGCCAGTGCGGGCGGCAGCGGCTCGCGCGCATCCAGCGTGTCGTGGATCTTGGCGAGTTCTCGTCCGAGATCTTCCGCGAGGCGCCCGCGGTCACCGCCGAGGCTCAGATCCTTCGCGATGCGCGGACCCAGGCCGACCCCCTCCACCAGGCCCATAAGCGCGAACGGCGCGCCGACCACGGCCGGGTCCGTGCAGAACCCGACCGGCTCCGGCACGCGCACGCCGGCGCGCCAGACGGCCTCCAGGATACGGAACTCCTCCGCGCGCGATCGGCTCGACGCGATGGTGGCGGCGGCATCCATGCGCAGCACGTAGTTACGGACGCCATCGCCGAGGCGGCAGCGCACCAGCCTGTTCTCCTGGATCGAGCCGCCGCCGAGCGGGCGGATCTCCTCAACGACGAGGTCCGGGCAGCCGAGATGGCTGGCCATCCAGTCGCGCAGGCGTGTCGCGTCCATCCGCTACAGGCCCGAAACGAGGTGACCGCCGTCCACCGCGACGACGCTTCCGGTCATGTAGGCGCCGGCATCGGAGGCGAGCAGCAGCAGCGGGCCGTCGAGTTCGGCCGCCTCACCGAGCCGGCGCTGCGGCACGCGCTTGATCAGCGCCTTGCCGGCATCGGATTCGAAGAAGGCGTCGTTCAGCTCAGTCTTGATGTAGCCAGGCGCCAGGGCGTTCACCCGGATGCCGTGGCGCGCCCACTCGAGCGCGAGGCTCTTGGTGAGCTGCACCACTCCGGCCTTCGAGGCCGCGTAGGGTGCGAGGCCGCCGGTGACCCGCAAACCTAGGATCGACGCGATGTTGACGATGCTGCCGCCCGTGCCGTCGCGGACCATGCGCCGTCCGGTCGCCTGGGCGACCAGCCAGACGCCCTTCAGGTTCGTGTCGAGCACCGCGTCCCAATCGGCCTCGGCGAGGTCGAGGGCGGGCTTCGTCGCGGTGATGCCGGCATTGTTGACGAGCACCCGGACGGGGCCGAACCGCGCCTCCGCGGCATCCAGCGCCTGCTCGACACTCGCCGCGTCGGTCACGTCCATCACCACCGCGTGGGCACGGCCGCCCTCCCCTTCGACGCGGGCGACGGTCTCGGCCAGGGCGTCGGCCCGTCGCCCGCAGAGGGTCAGGTGCGCCCCGGCCCGCGCCAGCGTCCCGGCGAAGTGGCGGCCGAGGCCGCTCGACGCCCCGGTCACCAGGACGTGCCGGCCGGCGAGATCGAAGGGGTTTGCCATCTCAGTGCAGCCGCTCGACCGCCAGGGCGATCCCCTGACCGCCGCCGATGCACATGGTCACCAGCCCGTAGCGCCCGCCGCTGCGGGCCAGCTCGTAGAGCGCCTTCACGGTGATGATCGCGCCGGTGGCGCCGATCGGATGGCCCAGCGCGATGGCGCCGCCGTTGGGATTCACCCTGGCGGGATCGAGGTCCAGTTCGCGCGACACCGCGCAGGCCTGGGACGCGAAGGCCTCGTTCGACTCGATGACGTCGAAATCCGCCGCGCGGAGGCCCGTGCGATCCAGCAGGCGCCGTACGGCCGGGACCGGGCCCATGCCCATCTCGGACGGATCCACGCCCGCATGGGCGTAGCCGACGATGCGCGCGAGCGGCGTGCGGCCGTCGCGCTCCGCGCGGGCCGCGCTCGACAGCACGAGCGCGGCGGCGCCGTCGTTGAGGCCCGAGGCGTTGCCGGCCGTGACGCTGCCGGTCTTTGAGAAGGCGGGGCGCAGCTTGGCGAGGTCCTCGGCGCTGGTCGATTTCGGGTGCTCGTCGGTGTCAAACGCCACCGTCTCGCGCTTGCGCTGGATCTCGACGGGCAGGATCTGCTCGCGGAATCGACCCTCCTGGATCGCCTGAGCCGCACGAGCCGGCTCTCGGCGGCGAAGGCATCTTGCGTCTCGCGGGGGATGCCGTAGCGCTCCGCGATGTTCTCGGCGGTCACGCCCATATGGCCGTTTCCGAACGGGTCGCTCAGCGCGCCGAGCATGTAATCGACCAGCACCGCGTCGCCCATGCGCTGCCCTGTGCGCCCGTTCTTCAGGAGATGCGGCGAACGACTCATGCTCTCGGCGCCCCCGGCCACCGCCGTGTCGGCATCGCCGAGCAGGATGGACTGCGCCGCCGAGACGATCGCTTGGAGGCCGCTGCCGCAGAGCCGGTTGACCGTCATGGCCGGCACTTCCTTGGGGATGCCGCCCTCCATCGCGGCGACGCGGGCGATGTAGGCGTCCCGCGGCTCGGTCGGGATCACGTTGCCGAGGACCACGTGGCCGACCGTGTCCGGCGCTGTGCCGGACCGGCGCAGCGCCTCCGCGATGCATTGGGCCGCGAGCTCCGAGGGCGGAATCGCGGCCAGCGCACCGCCGAAGGTGCCGATCGCGGTCCGCACCGCGCCTGTGATCACGACGTCGGTCATGCTCGTCATCTCTCGCTCACGCGCCCACCGGCCACGACCAGAAGGCGTCGCCCTCAGTTTCCAGGTTCCGGTTGAGCACCATCTTGTGGACCTCGTCGGCCCCGTCCACCAGCCGCGCCTGCCGGGCGTAGCGGTAGATCCATTCGAGCGGCGTGTCGGTGGAATAGCCCCGGGCGCCGTTGATCTGGATCGCCACGTCGGCGGCCGCGTGCAGCAGGTTGGCCACGTGGACCTTGGCCATCGAGACTTCCTTGCGGGCGAAGCTGCCCTGGTCGAGCGCCCAGGCGGCCTTCATGACCAGCAGGCGGCCGATCTCGATCCGCATGGCGAGGTCGCCCAGCATCAGCTGGATGCTCTCCCGGTCGGCCAGGCGGATGCCGAAGCCGTGGCGCTCGGCCGCGTAGGCCCGGGCGATCTCGACGCAGCGCTTCGACAGGCCGAGCCAGCGCATGCAGTGGGTCATCCGTGCCGGGCCGAGGCGGATCTGCGTGAGCTTCAGGCCGTCGCCCTCGTTCATCAGGACATTCTCGGCCGGGATCTCCAGCCCCTCGAACAGCAGCTCGCAATGGCCGCCATGCTCCTCCGGTCCCATGATCGGGATGCGGCGCAGGATCCGCCAACCGGGCTGGTCCTTGTGGAACAGGAAGGCGGTCAGACCTTTCCGCGCGTCGTCGGAAGTGCGGGCCATCAGGATGAAGTGGTCGGCTTCCTCGGCGCCGGTGATGTACCATTTTCGGCCGGTGACCACGTAGGTGTCGCCCCGGCGTTCGGCCCGGGTCTGGATCATGCCGGGATCGGAGCCGCCGCCAGGATGCGGCTCGGTCATCGCGAAGGCCGAGCGGACCCGTCCGTCCACGATCGGCGCGAGCCAGCGCTCCTTCTGGGCCGGGGTTGCGACCTTCTCCAGCACCATCATGTTGCCGTCGTCCGGCGCGGCCGAGTTGAACACGACCGGCCCGAAGATCGAGCGGTTCATCGCCTCGTAGCAGACCGCCATGCCGACCTTGTCGAGCCCGGCGCCCCCGGTCTCGGGCTTCAGCTGAAGGCACCACAATCCCTGATCTCGGGCGAGGCCGCGCAGCCGGGCCAGCTCGGCGAGGCTGATGTTGCCGTGCCCGTCATAGGCTGCCGGCACGGATTCGAGCGGCACAACGTGGGCATCCACGAAGTCGGCGATCCGGGCGCGGTACGCCTCGACGCGGGGCGAGATGGTGAAGTCCATGGTCGCGGCCTCCGGCAGATGCCCGTGCGCGGTCGGGAGGCGCCCGTCGGGCTGGGCGCACCCGCTCTCGCCCGTTCTCTCCACGATCGGGACCCGGTCAGGCAACCGCAAGGCGAAACGAAGTGCCGCGGCTGTTCGGCGCCCAAGCCGTCCGCGGCGGTGGTCAGCGTCTGCCGAACAGCCGCTCGATGTCGGACAGTTTCAGCTCGATAGATGTCGGACGCCCGTGATTGCACTGACCGGAATTGGGCGTCGCCTCCATCTCGCGGAGCAGGGCATTCATCTCCTCCGGGCGCAGGCGCCGCCCGGCACGGATCGAGCCGTGGCAGCTCATCCGCGACAGGACGGCGTCGAGGCGCCGCCCGAGCGGACCGCCCTCTGTGGCCGGAGCGCCGCCTTCCTCGTCTCCGCTGGCATCGAGGGCGTCGAGGATGTCGGTGACGAGGTCCCGTACCGAGGCGCCGATCAGCGCCGCGGGCACCTCGCGCACCAGCACGGCGCCGGGGCCGAAGGGCTCGATCGCGAGACCGAGGCGGTCCAGATCCGGCGCCGCGGCGACCAGCCGCTCGGCTTCCTCCGGGCTCATCTCCACCACGTCGGGAATCAGCAAGCCCTGCCGGGCGATGCCGCCACGCGCCCGCTCGGCCTTCATCCGTTCGTAGACGAGCCGCTCGTGCGCGGCGTGCTGATCGACGATCACGAGGCCGTCGCGGGTCTGGGCGAGGATGTAGGTCTCGTGGATCTGGGCCCGCGCCGCGCCGAGCGGGTGGTCGATGGCTTCCGCGGCCTCGGCAACGGACCGGACATCCGCATGGGGCGGGGCCTCGATCTCCGGGCGCGCGAACGGAGCCTGGGCCGCCTCGGCGAAACCGCGCTCGTCCGAAAGGGCAAAAGCCGGATCCGGCGCGCGCGCCGCCGTTGCGGGCCGCCAAGCCTCCGACCGGCCGTAACCGGGAGGCGCCGCCACCGAGGGCGCATGGGCCGGAAACGGACCCGGTCGCGCGGGCTGAAACAGGCTCGGCGCGGCGATCCCGCTATGGATCGCGAGCGGCGGCCCGGCCGGGCGCAGGGCGTCGAGGGTCCGGGCCGCGCCCGTCGTGGCCGACCGGGCGCCGCCGCGGCGCAGCGCGTCGTGGATCGCGCTCACCACAAGGGCGCGCACGAGGCCGGCTCGCGGAACCGCACCTCCGTCTTGGCCGGATGGACGTTGACGTCGGCGAGCTCCGGATCGCACGCGATGCTCAAGCCGAGCACCGGGTGCCGGTCGGAGGCCAGCGTGTCCGCGTAGGCGCCGCGTACCGCCCCGAGCAGCAGACGGTCGCGCACCGGGCGGCCGTTGACCGCGAGGTGGATGTGGGTCGCCGCAGCGCGGTGATAGGTCGGCAGCCCGACATGCCCGGTCACCGCGAAGCCCTCACGGGCGAGCGATGCCGGCAGGGCGTTAGCGGTGAAATCCGGTCCCAGCACCGCGGCGAGCCGGCGCAGATCGGCCTCCGGCCCACTTTCCGCCGGCAGAAGCAGCGGCTGGCCGGCATCGGCCCGCAGGGTGAAACGGATCCCGGGCTGGGTAACGGCGAGCCGGCGCAGGATCTCGGCGATGGCCGCGTTCTCGGCGCGATCGGATTTCAGGAACTTGAGCCGGGCCGGCGTCGCGGCGAATAGCTCGGTCACCTCGATCCGCGTGCCGCGCTGCGCCGCCGCTGGGCGCACCGGCCCCTTCAGGCCAGCCTCGATGGTGAGGCTTGCACCCGCCTCGGCATCCGGGGTCCGGCTGACGATGGCGAGCCGCGACACCGCGCCGATCGACGGCAAGGCCTCGCCGCGAAAGCCCAGCGTGTCGATCGCCGACAGATCGCCCCCGGGCAGCTTCGAGGTGGCGTGACGCTCGACCGCGAGGTCGAGATCGTCCGGCGTCATGCCGCGTCCGTCATCGACGACGCGGATCAGCCGCCGGCCGCCGGCCTCGACCGTGACCTCGATGGTCCGCGCCCCGGCATCGATGGCGTTCTCGACGAGTTCCTTCACGGCCGAGGCCGGGCGCTCCACGACCTCGCCGGCCGCGATGCGGTCGGCGAGCACGGGATCGAGGCGGCGGACGGAGGGCGCGGCGGCGGTCATGGACATCTGCCGCCAAGATAACCGCTGGGCGGTCCCGATCCAATCGGGCGCCGGCAGAGGTCCGGCGCTCAGGCGCGCCGCTTGGACCCGCCCAGGGAGATCCGGCCGGCGCTGCCGGTCCGCGTTCCGTGGTTCGGCGCCGCGTAGGGCCGGCGGGACAGGTCGTAGAGGACGTTGCCGACGAGCCCGGCCGTGCGCCGCAGCGTTGCGCCGTCGCAGGTCGCCGCGACCCGGACCCCGATCTCGTGCGTGTGGCTGCGGCCGTAGAGCCAGACGGCCAGCCGCGCTCGGGTGGCTTCCGGGATGCCGTCGAGCAAGTAGGTGGCGCCCTCGGCGTCGGATTTGATCAATTGCCCCACCGTCTCGGGCGAGACGGGGCAATCGTTGGCGGGATCGCCGACGCTGAGCGCGCGGGCCTTCGTCATGGCGGCACCTGACCGTTCTGGAACTTCAGGTTGAACGTTCTTGGTTAACGAACGGTGACCACGGGCGACGGCTTGTTTCATCCTCCGACGAGAGGGACTGCTCCACCGACTTGGGCGGCGCAGCCCGGAAGCGATATTTCAGAGCGGTCTGCGGATCAGGCGCGCGATCAGGCCGATGATGCCTTCGCGGAACAGCAGAACACACAGAACGAAGACGCAGCCCTGGATGATCGTCACCCAGGCGCCGAACTGGGCGAGGTAGGTCTCCATGGTGACGATCACCAGCGCACCGACGATCGGCCCGAACACCGTGCCCATGCCGCCGACGAGCGTCATCAGCACCACCTCGCCCGACATCGCCCAGTGGACGTCGGTCAGCGAGGCGAGCTGGAAGACGATCGCCTTGGTGGAGCCGGCGAGCCCCGCCAGCGTCGCCGAGAGCACGAACACCGCGAGCTTGTACTGGCTGGCCCGGTAGCCGAGCGAGATCGCCCTCGGCTCGTTGTCGCGGATCGCCTTCAGCACCTGCCCGAAGGGCGAGTGGATGATCCGGTAGATCAGCAGCATCCCGGCCAGGAAGATCACGGCGACGACAGCGTACATCGCCCGATCGTCCGCGAGGCTGATCACCCCGAACAGCGCACCGCGCGGCACCGCCTGGATGCCGTCCTCGCCGCCGGTGAACTTCGCCTGCAGCGAGAAGAAGTACGCCATCTGGGCGAGCGCCAGGGTGATCATCGAGAAGTAGATGCCTTGCCGGCGGATCGCCAGCGCGCCGAAGACCAGCCCGAGCAGGGCCGCCGTCGCCGTGCCGGTGAGGATCGCCACCTCGGGCGTGAAGCCAAGATGCTTGGCCGTGTAGGCGCAGAGATAGCTCGCCATGCCGAAATAGGCGGCGTGACCGAAGGAGAGCAGGCCGCCGTAGCCGAGCAGCAGGTTGAAGGCGAGCGCGAACAGCGCGAAGCACAGCACCTTCATCAGGTAGACGGGGTAGAGCACCAGCGGCGCCACGATCAGCAGAACGGCGATGCCGACGAAGATCAGGCGGTGGAGTGCCTTGTCGTCCCGGGTCGTCGGCAGAGCGGCGGCGATCGGGGCGGCGTCGATGGCGGCGGTGTCGGCCATGGGAGATGCCTCAGTTCGCGGTCAGGCCGTGCGCCCGAACAGGCCGGCGGGTTTGACGAGCAGCACCAGCACCATGATCACGAAGATCACGGTCGCTGAGGCTTCCGGATAGAACACCTTGGTCAGCCCCTCGACCAGGCCCAGGGTGAAGCCGGTGATCACCGAGCCGATGATCGAGCCCATGCCGCCGATCACCACCACGGCGAAGACGACGATGATGATGTCGGCGCCCATGTTGGGGTTCACCGAGTAGATCGGCGCGGCCAGCACCCCGGCGAAGCCCGCGAGCGCAACGCCGAAGCCGTAGGTCAGCGTCAGGAACAGCGGCACGTTCACCCCGAAGGCCTGGACCAGGGTCGGGTTCTCGGTGGCCGCCCGAAGATAGGCGCCGAGCTTGGTCTTCTCGATCACGAGCCAGGTGGCGATGCACACGGTGAGCGACGCGACCACCACCCAGGCCCGGTAGTTCGGCAGGAACATGAAGGGCAGCCGCTGGCCGCCCGACAGCTCGGCCGGGATCGCGTAGGGCAGGCCCGAGACGCCGTACTGGTTGCGGAACAGGCCCTGGATGATCAGCGCGAGGCCGAAGGTCAGCAGCAGGCCGTAGAGATGGTCGAGCTTGTAGAGCCGGGCGATCAGCACCCGCTCCAGCACGATCCCGAAGGCTCCGACCACCAGGGGCGCCAGCCCCAGTGCCCACCAGTAGCCGAGGCCGACATAGGTCAGCAGCATCCAGGCCACGAACGCGCCCATCATGTAGAGCGCGCCGTGGGCGAAGTTGATGATGTTCAGGAGCCCGAAAATGATCGCCAGCCCCAGCGACAGGATCGCGTAGAACGAGCCGTTGATCAGGCCGAGCAGCAATTGCCCGAACAGGGCCTGCGTCGGCACTTCGAAGATCGTGGTCATGGCCGTTTCCCGCGCCCCAATCGCATGCTCAGCCCTTCACGAGGGGGCAGTTGCCCTCGTTGAGCGGCCGGAAGACCTGCTCGCCCGGGATGGTCTCAAGCGTCTTGTACAGATCCCACTCGCCCTTCGACTCGGCGGGCTTCTTGACCTCGAACAGGTACATGTCGTGGATCTTGCGGCCGTCGGCGCGGATCGTGCCCTTGCCGAACAGCGGGTCGTCGGTCGGCATCGCCTTCATCTTGGCGACCGTGGCGGCGCCGTCGGCGGTCGATTTCAGCTCGGCCACCGCCTTCAGGTAGTGAAGCACGTCCGAGTAGACACCGGCATGGTTGGCGGTGGGCTTCGAGGCGTTCTTCATCTGCTTGGCGAAGCGGTCCGAGAAGGCCCGGGTCTGGTCGTTCAGGTCCCAGTAGAACGGCTCGGTCAGCACCAGACCCTGCGCGACCTTCGTGCCGAGGGAATGCACGTCCGAGGAGAAGACCAGGAGGCCGGCGAGCGCCTGCCCGCCCTCGGTGATGCCGAACTCACCCGCCTGCTTGATTGAGTTGATCGTGTCTGTGCCGGCATTGGCGAGGCCGATCACCTTCGCGCCCGACCCTTGCGCCTGGAGCAGGAAGGACGAGAAGTCCGAGGTCGGGAACGGCGTCTTCACCGAACCCACGACCTTGCCGCCGTTCTTGGTGATGACCGCGCTGGTGTCGCGCTGAAGGGTCTGGCCGAACACGTAGTCGGCGGTGAGGAAGTACCACGTATTGCCGCCGCGCTTCACCATGGCACCGCCGGTGCCGTTGGCCAGCGCCACCGTGTCGTAGACCCAGTGAATCGTGTTCGGCGTGCATTGCGGGCCGGTGAGGTCGGCGGTGCCGGCGCCAGTGTCGATGAAGACCTTGTTCTTCTCTTTGGTGACCTGGCTGATGGCCAGCGCCACCGAGGAGGTCACGCCGTCGGTGATCATATCGACGGCGTCGCGGTCGTACCATTGCCGGGCGATGGCCGCGCCGACATCCGGCTTGTTCTGGTGGTCGGCCGAGACGATCTCGACCTTGAGGCCGTGCTGCTCCGGCTTGAAATCCTCGACGGCCAGCTTGGCGGCGACCACCGAGCCCTCGCCGCTGATGTCGGAATAGGCACCCGAGCGGTCGCCCAGGATGCCGATCTTCACGTTCGTCTGCGCGGCCGCGGTGCCCATCATCAGGGCGCCCGCGAGGGCGGCGAGAGTCACGGGCCCACCAATACGTCCGAACATGTGCGTTTCCATCCTTGATCTTGTGCACCCCCTCGCGCCGACCCTGTATTTGGGCCGACGGGGAGTGATCGAGTTGCCTAACGTCGTCGTATTCTTGAGCAGGTATCCGTCACCGTCATTCCGGGGCCGCGTAGTGGAGCCCGCAATCCAGAGCCGCCGTCGGAGCTGATCGCTGCGCGACACTCCGAGCCCGCGGTGTTTCTGGATTCCGGGCTCCCGCTTGCGGCGAGCCCCGGTACGACGGCGTCTTGATCTGCCTTGATCCGTTGTCTGGACCGATCCGAGACATGATGTCAGACGCCGAGATAGGCGTGAAGCTTGTCGATATTGGCATCAAGCTCTGCATTGGGGATCATGTCGACCACCCGGCCCTGCTCGATCACGAAATGCCGGTCCGCAAGCGTCTGGGCAAAGCGGAAGTTCTGCTCCACCAGCACGATGGTGTAGCCTTGAGCCTTCAATTGCTGAATCGTCCGGCCGATCTGCTGGACGATGACCGGCGCGAGACCTTCGGTCGGCTCGTCGAGCAGGATCAGCTTGGCGCCGGTGCGCAGGATCCGGCCGATCGCCAGCATCTGCTGCTCGCCGCCGGACAGCTTCGTGCCCTGGCTGCCGGATCGCTCCTTCAGGTTCGGGAACAGCGTATGAATCTCCGCCACCGACATGCCCCCCGGCTTCACCCGGGGCGGCAGCATCAGATTCTCGTGCACCGTCAGGCTCGCGAAGATGCCGCGCTCCTCCGGCACGTAGCCGAGCCCGAGCCGGGCGATGTTGCGCGACGCCATCCGGATCGTCTCGACGCCGTCGTAGACGATGGAGCCCGAGCGCCGACCGAGGATGCCGATGATCGCCCGCAGGGTCGTGGTCTTGCCGGCGCCGTTGCGGCCAAGGAGGGTAATCACCTCGCCGGCCCGGACGTCGATATCGATGCCGTGCAGGACGTGGCTCTCGCCGTACCAGCCCTCCAGGCCCCGGACGGTGAGGAGCGAGCCGGTCACGGCGGCCGGAGCCGGAGTCTTCAGGGCCGCTTCAGGCATGTCCCGCCCCGATATACGCTTCCACCACGCGCGAATCCTTGGAGACGGTGGCGTAATCGCCCTCGGCCAGCACCTGGCCGCGGGCCAGGACGGTGATGCGGTCCGACAGGGACGCCACCACCGAGAGATTGTGCTCGACCATCAGGATGGTCCGGTCCTTCGACACCCGGCGGATCAGCTGCGCCGTACGTTCGACATCCTCGTGGCCCATGCCCGCCATCGGCTCGTCGAGCAGCAGCATCTCGGGATCGAGGGCGAGCGTCGTGGCGATCTCCAGGGCGCGCTTGCGGCCGTAGGACAGCTCCACCGCCAGCACGTCGGCGAAGTCCGAGAGGCCCACGGCCTCCACCAGCGCCAGCGCCTCGCCGTTGAGCGCCCGCAGAACCCGCTCGGGTCTCCAGAAGTCGAACGAGTCGCCGCGCCGCCGCCGCTGAAGCGCGATGCGCACGTTCTCCATGACTGTCAGATGCGGGAACACCGCCGAGATCTGGAAGGAGCGCACCAGCCCGAGCCGGGCGACATCGGCCGCCTTCACGCCGGTGATGTCGCGGTCCTTGAAGCGGATCGTCCCGGCCGTCGGGATGAGGAACTTCGTCAGGAGATTGAAGCAGGTCGTCTTGCCGGCGCCGTTCGGCCCAATCAGCGCGTGGATCGTCCCACGTTCGACCTGCAAGGCTACGCCGTTGACGGCCCGGAATCCCTTGAATTCCATCGTCAAGCCGTCCGTCGCCAGGATCACGTCCCGTGCCAAGCGTGTCCCTCCCGGGTATGAATTCTTGCCTGCCATATCGCCGATGCAAGCGGGACCAGTCCATCGCAAACGCGCGATGCGGCGCGACAATCCCCCGGGAGTGATATTCAAACGTTCGCGCCGAAGCCGGTCCCGTATGCCGAGCTTGACCGGCTGACACCACGCGATTAACTCAGACAAATATCGACCGGGAGGGCTCGATGGCCGATCGCGCGGCCTACATCGCCATCGATTGGGGCACGACCAACCGCCGGGCCTACGCGATGACGCGTGAGGGTGCGGTGCTGGACAGCCTGCACGACGAGCGCGGGGTCCTCGCCCTCGCGACAGATCAGTATCCGGCCGAGATCGCGGCGCTCCGGGAGCGTCTGGGTACCTATCCGGTCATCGCCGTCGGAATGGTCGGCTCCACCCGGGGCTGGCTCGAGGCGCCCTACATCGCAGCTCCCGCAACACTGGAGAGCCTCGCCGACGCCTGTGCCGAGGCCGCCCCGGGCGTGCACATCGTTCCAGGCGTCGCCCTCCGCGACGGCAAACGGCCGGACGTGATGCGGGGCGAGGAGATCCAGATCTTGGGCGCGATCCGCGCCGGCACCGCACCGCCGACGGCGCTGTTCTGCCAGCCCGGCACACATAACAAGTGGATCGAAACCGTGGACGGCGCGATCACAGACTTCACCACGGTCATGACCGGTGAGGTCTTCGCCCTTCTTCGCCATCACGGCGTGCTGGCCGGGATGCTGGACGGCCCAGTCGCCGACGGCGCACCATTCCGGAGAGGGCTGCGCCGCGGGATCGCCTCGCACAACGTCGCCGCCAGCCTGTTCGAGGTCCGCGCCGGCGTCCTGCTCGGCTGGCTGGCGCCCGACGACGCCGCGGCCTATGCCAGCGGAATATTGATCGGCACCGATATCGGCACCCGGGAGGATCTCGCCCGCCGCCCGGTCCACGTGGTCGGCGGCGGGTTCCTGAGCGCGCTCTACGCCGTCGCCATCAGAGAGGCCGGCGGAATGCCGGTGCTCGTGCCGGACGGATCTACAACGGCCGGCATCCACGCCATCTGGAGTTTGCGGGCATGACCATCCGCGATCGGTTCGAGACGGCCTTCGCCGCCTGCCCGCTCGTTGCCATCCTGCGCGGGCTGACGCCCGACGCGGCACCTCACGTGGGCGACGCGCTGGTCGAGGCCGGGTTCACGCTCGCCGAGGTTCCGCTCAACTCGCCCGAGCCGCTGCGGAGCATCGGGCTTCTCTCCAAACGCCTGGCCGGACGCGCCCTCGTCGGAGCCGGCACGGTCCTGACGCCGGCGCAGGTCGGGGCGGTCGCCGACGCGGGCGGAACTCTGGTGGTCTCGCCCAATACCGATGCCGCCGTCATCGGCGCGACGGTGGGAGCCGGCCTCATCGCGTTGCCGGGCTATCAGACGCCGACCGAAGCCTTCGCGGCGCTCGCGGCCGGAGCCACGGCGCTCAAGCTGTTTCCCGCCGATGTCGCCACCCCCCTCGCCTTGAAGGCGCACCGGGCGGTGCTGCCGGCTGGCACGCGCGTTCTCGCGGTCGGCGGCGTCACGCCCGACAGCATCGCCGGCTGGCGTCAGGCCGGCGCCGACGGCTTCGGCCTCGGTTCGAACCTCTACCGTCCGGGCAAGGCGGCGGCCGACGTCGCCCGCGATGCGGCCGCTTTCGTCGCGGCCATCCGGCACGCCGGCTGAGAGACCCGCACCGCCCACTCCCGTCGAGATCCCGGCTTGGACCCGGATCCCGGGCAGCCTATCAGGCTGCTGCGTCAGCGAGGACAGGAGCGGGTCGATGATCGGTCAGAGCGGGACGAGTACGGAGCGCGACGGCCTCGACGGGCTCGACACCCCCTGCCTCGTCCTCGACGCGGATAAGCTGCAGGCGAATATCGACCGGATGCGCGGGCAGCTCGACGCGTTGCACGTCACCCTGCGTCCGCATCTCAAGACCGCCAAATCCCTCGACGTCGCGCGCGCCGCCATGGCGAGTCCCAATGGTCCGGCCACCGTATCGACCCTGCGGGAGGCCGAGTATTTCGCCGAAGGCGGGATCCGCGACATGATCTACGCGGTCGGGATCGCGCCGCACAAGCTTGATCGGGTCGGTGCGATTCGCCGGCGCTGGAACACGGACCTCGCGATCATCCTCGATTCGGTTGCGCAGGCGGAGGCGGTGGCGGCCTGGAGCCGTCAGAACGGCGATCCCCTGCCGGTGCTGATCGAGGTGGATGCCGACGGTCACCGCTCCGGTGTCGCGCCGCGCGATGCCGACACGCTCGTCGCCATCGGCCGCGCGCTCTCCGACGGCGCCGCCCTGCGCGGCGTGCTGCTCCATGCCGGCGACAGCTACGGGCTGAGCGACCCCGCCGCGCTGCGCGCCGCCGCGGAGGCCGAGCGCAGAGCCGCCGTTGCGGCCGCCGCGATCCTTCGCGAGGCCGGACTGCCCTGCCCGATCGTCAGCGTCGGCTCGACCCCGACGGCCCGCTACGCCAAGACCCTGGAAGGCGTCACGGAGGTGCGCGCCGGCGTGTTCATGATCGGCGACCTGTTCCAGGCCGGCGTCGGCTCCTGCGCGGTGGACGATATCGCGCTCACGATCCTCACGACGGTGATCGGGCACCAGCGCGACAAGGGCTGGATCATCACGGATGCCGGCTGGATGGCGCTCTCCCGGGACAGGGGCACGGCCCGCCAAGCGGTCGACCAGGGATACGGCCTCGTCTGTGACCGGGCCGGCCTGCCCTATCCGGATCTGATCGTGCAGGACGCCAATCAGGAGCACGGCATACTGGCGCTGCGAAAGGGCTCGTCCGCCGCCCTGCCCCACCTGCCGATCGGCACGCGCCTGCGCATCCTGCCGAACCACGCCTGCGCGACCGGGGCCCAGCACGACCGCTACCACGTGATCCGCGGTGGCGCGATGACCGGCCAGATCTGGCCGCGCATCAACGGCTGGTGAATCAGTTACGCGGTTTCAACGGCGGGCAGCCACCGACCGCATCGGAGCGTCGGATTCCTCCATGACGGTCCGGCATCCGGGGCTGAGGGTGGCGCGCCTCTCACGGAGGCAGGCCGTGATCGCGCCGGCATTCGGAATCTGGGCGGCGCATAGGCGCAGCACGTCGGGTTTGCATGCGGTGCGTTCGGCCCGCGTCCCCGCAAGTGCCGGCACCGCTCCGGCAACGATGGCCAGCAGGGCGAAGGTGGCGGACTTCATCGAGCCGTATCCTCTCCGGCGAAGCGGCAGGCGCGTACGCGCAGGTCGCGGGGCCGGGCAAGCACGCCGGTAACCGCCGGGGTTTCCGTCGGATCGGTGCACAATCTGTCGCAGAGCTGCGGAGAGCTTTGCGGGAGAGCCGCGGGCTTACGGGCGCCCGGCAGGCGTGATCGCGCCCGTGATGGCGGGCTCGCCCACCGCCACGCCAGGCACCGGCGACGTGCGCTGTCGGTCGAGCTTGTCGGCGGACACAAGTGCGGCTGCGATCAGGGCCGACACGGCGAGCGTCGCCTTCACCACGTCCCAGACCCGCGCGAGCATGGCCAAACCTCAGGGGCGTCACTGCGTGAAAGCCGCGGATGCACCTCGAAGGGCCGCGGTCCTGCCATCCTGTGAGGCAGCCGTTCCCAAAACCTTTCCCGATTCGGGCGCAAGCGCTGTCGCTCGCGACCTGATGCATTCAGGCCTCACCTGTGGGGTGGGCGCGTCGCGGCCTCGGCCGCCAGGGCCTCGAACACCAGCGCGTGCCGCTGGGCCAGCGCCTCCACATCCGTCGTGTATCCGCCGCCGATCACCGCCACGAGCGGAATGCCGCGGGCCCGGGCCTGCGCGACGACGAAGCGGTCGCGAGCCAGAAGGCCCGCGTCGGAGAGGCAGAGGCGCCCGAGCCGGTCATCCCGGTGGGGATCGACTCCGGCATTGTAGAAGACCAGATCCGGCGCCAGCGCATCGAGCAGCGGCGGCAGGCGCGTCCGCAGCACTTCGAGGTAGCCGGCATCGCCGAGCCGGTCCGGCAGACCGACATCGAGATCGCCGGCGATCTTCTGGGCGGGGTAGTTGTTCTCGCAGTGGATTGAGAGCGTGAACAGCTCCGGACACAGGGCGAGGCAATCCGCGGTGCCGTCGCCCTGATGGACATCCAAGTCAACCACGAGGGCCCGCCGGACCAAGCCCTCGGCCTGGAGCGTGCGGGCCGCGACCGCGACGTCGTTCAGCACGCAGAAGCCGGCGCCCTGCTGCCGCCGGGCATGATGGCTGCCGCCGGCGGCGCTCCCGGCCAGCCCCTCCGACAGCGCCAGGCGCGCCGCCAGCAGGGTTCCGCCCACAGACGCGCGCGAGCGCCGGACCACGGCCGGATCGACCGGCAGACCGATCGCACGTTCAATCTCGCGGGACACCGTGCCGGTCAGCACCGCCTCGACGTAGCGATGATCGTGCGCGCGGACGAGGATTTCGGCGGTGGCCAGCTCTGGCGTCACGAAGCCGAGCGGCGCGAGCCCTTTGGCGATCAGCGTCTCCGCCAGCAGCCCGTACTTGCGCATCGGGAGGCGGTGCCCGGCCGGCAAGCTCGCCTCGTAAGCCGGGTGGAACGCGATCGGCGGGATCATGCGTCCCCGTTCAGGTCGGCCGCAATCGTCCGGGCCAGCGCCGCCCCGCTGTCGTAAGCAGCCTCGATACGCGCCCCGAGGCACCAGTCGCCGGCCGCGCCGAGACCGAGAGCCGGATCGTACAGGCTGGCCACGTCCAGGGCCGTCTCGACCTGTGCGTAGCGCCAACGATGGGCTTCCGCATGGGTCGGCCGGAGCGATACGCGCAGTTGCCGCGCCGCAGCCTCGATAAGGCTGGCGATGATCGTCTCGCGCGGCTCTTCCAAATGGCGGCGCGACCAGCCGGCCGTTGCATGAATCGTCAGGCGAACGCCTTCCGGGCGACCCGGCTTCGACGCATCGGAAGCGATGAGGCCGACCGGATCCTCTCGCGGCTCGATCAGGCCGCCGGTCAGCCCGCCTTCGGCGGCCAGCATCACCGACCAGCAGGGCGCGTACGAGGCGCGTCCGACATCGGCCAGCGCGTATCCGGATCCGTCGAGCAGAGCGGCGATCTGCGGCGCCGGAAAGGTGACCGCCACGGCGCCGAACGGGCCGTGCACCCCACCGCCAGCGTCGTCGAGATACCACGCCCCGTCGTCCCGTCGGATCCGCATGATCGTGGTCGCAGATCGCACGGACAGGCCGGCCAGGAGATCGCCAACCGGCGCGGTCATGTCGGGGACGCCGACCCAGCGCTCCGACCCGACCCAGGGGGCGACGATCCCCCGTTTCTCCCACGCCGCGAGGCGCGCCGCGAAGGCGGATCCATGCGCCCGCATGAACTGGGCACCGTGGTCGAATTGCAGGGACGCGCTCCGGCGGGTCGCCATGCGGCCGCCGACCGCCCGCCCCTTGTCGAAGACCTGCACGGTCAAGCCGGCATCGGCGAGCGTTCGGGCGGCGGTCGCGCCGGCCATGCCGGCCCCGAGGATCGCGACGGTTCGGCGCTTCTTCACACCCTCGATCCACTCCCAAGATCGGCCCGCTCAGTCGGGCACGTCAGAAAGTAGGAGCGTGGCCAGCAAAGTCAGGGCGAAGGCTTGGATGGTTGCGCGGCACCGTGCGTGCAGGATGCCGCAGCCGTATCCCGATCAAGGGGCGCATGGTGCGGGTAGAGGGAATCGAACCCCCACGCCTTTCGGCTGGCGATTTTGAGTCGCCCGCGTCTACCAGTTCCGCCATACCCGCGTGCCCGGCGCTCTTCGCACGAACCGGCCGCGGGGGCCAAGTGGGTTTTTCGCGCCCGCGGTCGATCTGGCCAAGACCGGGCACCTATGCTCAAAGGGCGACCGGTCTTTCCATCCAGGATGTTGAATGCTCCGCCGGCTCTATGCGTGGATCCTGGCCCTCAGCGGCCGGCCCTCCGCGCCCTACGCGCTCGGCGCCGTGGCATTCGCCGAAAGCTCGTTCTTCCCGGTCCCGCCCGACGCCATGCTGGTGCCGATGGCGGTCAGCCGTCCGGACCGGGTCTGGTTCTACGCGACCATCGCCACGATCGCGTCCGTTCTCGGGGGTCTCGTCGGCTACGCGATCGGCGCGCTGCTGTTCGACTCCGTCGGCGAGTGGCTGATCCGCCTGTACGGCCTTCAGAACTCAGCCGCGACGTTCCAGGATTCGTACGCGCGCTACGGCCATTGGGTGATCCTGCTCAAAGGGCTGACGCCCATTCCGTACAAGCTCGTCACGATCACCTCGGGCTTCGCCCATTACAGCCTGTTCTGGTTCACGGTGCTGTCGATCGTTACCCGCGGCGCGCGGTTCTTCATCCTGGCCGGATTGCTCGGACGTTACGGCGTCCAGATTCGCGGCGTTCTGGATCGGCACCTCAACGCGGTGGCGGCGATCTCCGTCGCCGTCATCGTCCTCGGCTTCCTCCTCTTCAAAGTGATCCTGTAGTGATGAACACGGCGGCAGCACTGCGTGTGAAGACGGCTGGCCTGTGGCTTGCGATCTTCTCCGCCCTCACGGTGGGGACCGTTCTCGTGATGCAGTACGGATACGGTTACGCGCCCTGCAAGCTCTGCCTGACCGAGCGTCTACCCTTCTACGCCGCCCTGCCGCTCGGTCTTGTCGCCCTGCTGGCACCGGAGCGGATCGGCCGGATTGCCCTCGGTCTCGCCGCCCTCGGCCTCCTTTATGGGGCGGGCGTCGGGGTCTATCACGCCGGCGCCGAGTGGGGGTTCTGGCCGGGACCGTCCGATTGCGGCGGCGGCACCGGCGCCAACCCCGGTCAGGTGGGCGACTTCCTGAACGCGCTGGGATCCACGAAGGTCGTGGACTGCTCCGTCGCCGCGCTTCGGGTGCTTGGGATCTCCCTCGCCGGCTGGAACGCGCTCGTCTCCTTCGCGCTGGCCTCCCTCGCCGGCAGCGCGGCTGCGCGCCCCTGACCGGGCCCGTGTCTTCAGCCTGGATGATCCCGGTTCAAGGCATGCGCCTGAAGGCTTGGCCACCGCCCTGGAGGATGAACCGCAGGTTCAGTTGCGATCGTCGGGCAGGATCGGGATCGCGGCCACCTCGATGCCCTCTTCGATGAGCGCGCGCGCCTCTGCGGGGCTCGCCTCACCGTAGATCGAGCGGCCCTCCGCCTCACCGTAATGGATCTTGCGGGCCTCCTCGGGGAAGCGTGCGCCGACATGTTCCGAATGGGCGACGACGTGTTCGCGCAGCGCCCGCAGCATGGCCCGGACCTGTCGTTCCGGCTCCGCAATCAGGGTCTGCGGCTGGTCCGATTGCTCCGGGACTGGCACAGATGAGCGCTCGCGGTCCGTGCGGGCGACACGCGGGACCATAAGGGCCTTGCTGACTTTCGCGCTGTCGCAGACCGGGCAGGTCACGAGCCCGCGTGCGGCCTGTTCATCGTAGGAATCCGAGGACGGGAACCAGCTCTCGAAGCCGTGCCCGGTCTCGCAGACGAGACTGTACCGGATCATTCTCTTGCTTGCTGTTCTGTCTACTGTGCGGCCCGGATCTGAGGACCAACCCGTTCGACGGAGAAGGTGCGGCCGTGCTTCAGCGAAGGGATGCGCGCCCGGGCATCGGCGACCTGCGCGAGGTCGATCTCCGCCAGAATCACACCAGGCTCTGAGCCGCCCGCGTCGGCGAGGACGCGGCCCCAGGGATCGATAATCAGCGAATGGCCAAAGGTCTCGCGGCCGTCCTCGTGAAGACCGCCTTGAGCCGCCGAGATCACGAAGGAGCCGGTCTCGATCGCGCGCGCCCGTTGCAGGACATGCCAGTGCGCCTCGCCGGTCTGATGGGTGAAGCAAGCCGGCGCGGTCAGCACCTCCGCCCCCGCCTCGGCCAGGGCCCGGTACAGGCCCGGAAACCGGACGTCATAGCAGATGGTGAGCCCGAGCATGGCCCATGGCGTCGCCGCGACCACCGCGCAGGCGCCGCCGGTATAAGTCGCCGATTCCCGCCAGCGCTCGCCGCTGGGCAGGTCGACATCGAAGAGATGAAGCTTGTCGTAGGAAGCGAGGATCTCGCCGTCCGAGCCGATCAGGTAGGCGCGGTTGGCGATCTTGTCGCCCGACCGCACCGCGATCGAGCCGATCTGAACCACCGTGCCCGTCTCTCGCGCGGCCTCGCGCAGGGCGGACAGGGTCTGGTCCTGATCTTCGCCGGTGACGTGTGCGAAGAGACGCTCCCGGCTTCGCTCGACCAGAGACGTCATCTCGGGGGTCTGGACATAATCCGCACCGCGCGACGCCGCCTCACGGACGCCGGCCACAGCCGCATCGCGGTTCACGCCCGGATCGCGACCGGAGCGCATCTGCACGCAGGCGGCCGTGAAGCGCGCGTCAGGCATCGGCCGTGTCCTTCAGCAGCCGATCCAGCTTGCCCGCCCGATCGAGCGCGTAGAGATCGTCGCAGCCACCGACATGCGTGCCGCCGATGAAGATCTGCGGCACGCTCGTGCGGCCACCCGCCTTCTCCACCATGGTGCCGCGTGCGCCCTGCACGCGCTCGACGTCTATCTCCTGGAAGGCGACGCCCTTCTCCTTCAGCAGGCTCTTGGCCGCCGAGCAATAGGGGCACCAGGCCGTGGTGTAGATGGTGACCGGCTGCATGGCGTTCATCGTCCCGCGCGTGATCTCCTGCCATATAGGAGCGCGCCATCCGAATTGCCTATGCCCGTGTGGTCACAGGAGGACTCGCCCTCCTGCTGCGGCGTGCCGAAGGCCGGCACTCTGCTCCGCCGGTCTTGCTGTCAGGCCGCCAGCAGCTTCTCGACCTCGTTGACGAGGTCGCGCAGATGGAACGGCTTGGACAGGACCTTGGCGTCCTTTGGAGCCTTGGAATCCGGGTTCAGCGCGACAGCCGCGAAACCGGTGATGAACATGACCTTGATGTCGGGGTCCAGTTCGGTGGCCCGTCGCGCGAGCTCGATGCCGTCCATCTCCGGCATCACGATGTCGGTCAGCAGCAGCTCGAACGGTTCCTCGCGCAGCCGGTTGTAGGCCGAGAGGCCGTTGTCGAAGGACAGGACGTCGTATCCCGCATTCTGCAGCGCCTTCGCCAGAAACCGGCGCATATCGTTGTCGTCTTCCGCCAGCAGGATTTTCATCGGCCGGATCCGAGCCTTCGAGTCGCGTTGTTGATCCCATAAAGGGAGGCGATGGTAAACAAGGTGTTAGGATGGAGCCCGCAGCGCCCGCCGCGTGACCCTTTGGCGACGGCACCCTTGGCGGGCACCGAGTGGACAGGCGGTCGATCGCGCCGCACAGTGCGGACCTGCCGTGCTTTCACAACCGCCGGGGTGTCCACCAGCCGATGATCGCGCCCGTACCGGTCGAGCCAGACGTCTTCGGATTTGCCCCCGCCTTCGCGGTCGGCGAGCCGGCGGCGCACATCCTGCCCTTCGTCTTCAATACCGGCCATTCCGGAGCCGTCTACCCCCCCGACTTCGTCGCGGCGTCCCGGCTCGACGCGCTCACGCTGCGCCGCTCGGAAGACGCGTATGTCGATCGCCTGTTCGCATCGGTGGTCGCCCTCGGTGCGCCGCTCCTGCGGGCCAACTTCCCGCGCGCGTTCCTCGACGTGAACCGCGAGCCCTTCGAACTCGATCCGCGCATGTTCGAGGGCCGGCTGCCGTCGTTTGCCAACACGCGCTCGATGCGGGTCGCCGGCGGGCTGGGAACGGTTCCGCGGGTTGTTGCCGACGGGCAGGAGATCTACGCGCGCAGGTTGCCGGTGACCGAGGCGACGGCACGGATCGAGGGGCTCTACAAGCCCTATCACCGCGCGCTGCGCGGCCTCGTCCAGCGCACGGCGCGCAGCCACGGCCATTGCGTGCTCATCGATTGCCACTCGATGCCGTCCTCAAGCCTCGGGCGCGATCCGGAGATGAAGGCCGACGTGGTGCTGGGTGACCGCTACGGGACGGCCTGTGCCCCGAGCCTCATCAGCGGGTTCGAGGCCGCTTTTCGCGCGCGGGGTTTCCGCGTGGTTCGCAACAAGCCGTATGCAGGCGGCTTCATCACCGAGCATTACGGCGAGCCGAATCTCGGGCGCCATGCCTTGCAGATCGAGGTCAGCCGCGGGCTCTACATGAACGAAGGCAGCCTCGCGATGACGGCAGGCTTCGATGATCTCGCGGAGGCGCTGACATCCATCGTCGCCGAGGTCGCGTCCGATCTGGGCGATCTGACGCCCCGCAGAATGGCTGCGGAATAGAATCTGGAGACCCGGCGTTCGCCAAGAGAACGCGGCGCCCAAGAAAAAGGCCACTCCCGAAGGAGCGGCCCGAAGTCTAGGGAGGAAACGCCCAAGAAGGGCTGCGTGACCGCGACGCCATCGCGATCCCGCAACGCACAAAATAAAGTGCGCCGCACAAGACGCAAGGGCAATCTGAGCCCGGCCTCCGCCTTCAGTGCATACCTGAGCCGCGTGTCCGAAGCGTTCGCTGGTCTCCGGCGCTCAGCGAGCGGAGGGAGCGTGCCCACGCGTAGACATGGCTCGGCCGCGTTGCCGCGCCGAGCCATCTTGGCGTCATCAGGAATGATGCCGCGAGCGCCTAAGCCTTCCCTGCCGAGATCCGCAGGCCAGAAGGCCCGCCGCCTCAGCCTTGCTCCTTCAGGAGCTTGGCGATCTCGGACTGCAGGGGCCCTGCAAGATCCTCGCGCTCCAGGGCGTAGGCCAGGTTCGCCGTCAGGAACCCGAGCTTGGAGCCTGTGTCGTAGGTCCGGCCCTCGTAGTGCATGCCGAAGAAGTCCTGCGACTCCATCAAATCGATCATCGCGTCCGTGAGCTGGATCTCGCCGCCGGCCCCCTTCTTGCCATGCTCGAGAATCCCGAAAATCTCGGGCTGCAGGATGTAGCGGCCGGAAATGATGAAGTTCGAGGGCGCCGTACCCTGCTTGGGCTTCTCGACCATGCCGGTGATCTGGAAGGATTGCCCGTAGGTCTCGCCGACGCTCACGATCCCGTACTGGTGGGTCTCCTCGGGCGCGACCTCCTCGACGGCAATGACGTTGCCACCGTGACGCTCGTAAGTTGCCAGCATCTGCTGCATGCAGCCGCGGCTCAGCATGTCCGGCAGCAGCACGGCGAAAGGCTCGTCGCCCACAATCTCGCGGGCACACCACACCGCGTGGCCGAGGCCGAGGGGCGCCTGCTGGCGGGTGAAGCTGGTCTGACCGGCCTTCGGCAGATCCTTCTTCAACTCCTCGTAGGCCGCAGTCTTCCCACGCTCTTGCAAGGTGTGATCGAGTTCGAAGGCGATGTCGAAATGGTCCTCGATGACCGCCTTGCCGCGCCCCGTGACGAAGATGAAGTGCTCGATGCCGGCTTCGCGCGCTTCATCGGCGACATGCTGAACGACGGGTCGGTCGGCGACCGTGAGCATCTCCTTGGGGACCGCCTTGGTCGCGGGCAGGAAGCGCGTGCCCAGGCCCGCGACGGGCAGGACGGCCTTGCGGATCGGTTTCATCGAAAGGTAACCCCGGCAACGGAACGGAAGAACGTGGTCAACGGTGCGGCCTGTCAGATAGGCTATCGCGAAGCGTCGCAAGAGCGCTACGGCAATAGTAAGAGGCAAACCGCCGTAAATATACCGTCTGCATGGGCGTGCGCGGGCGTGGCGAGAACGGCACCGGAGGGGGTGACATGGCGGTTCTTGTGACGGGAGGCGCCGGCTACATCGGCAGCCACATGGTTCTGGCACTGCTCGATGCCGGCCATGAGGAGGTCGTCGTCCTGGACGATCTGTCGACGGGCTTCGACTGGGCTGTCCCGGAAGGCGTCAAGCTTGTGGTCGGCGACGTGGCGGACCAAGCGCTCGTCACACAGACGATCCTGCAGCACAGGATCGATGCGCTGGCTCATTTCGCCGCCCGGATCGTGGTGCCGGACTCCGTGTCCGATCCGCTGGGCTACTACCTTGCCAACACCGTGAAGACGCGCTCCCTGATCGAGGCCTCGGTGCGTGCCGGCGTGCGGCATGTGATCTTCTCGCCGACGGCAGCCGTCTACGGTGAACCGGAGGTCGTGCCCGTCCCCGAGGATCTGCCGCTGAAGCCGATCAACCCCTACGGCCGATCGAAGCTCATGAGCGAGTGGATGATCGCCGACGCAGCGGCCGCCCATGGCTTTTCCTACGTGATTTTGCGGTACTTCAACGTGGCCGGCGCTGATCCGGCTGGCCGCTCCGGGCAGTCGACGCCCAATGCCACGCACCTGATCAAGGTCGCCACGCAGGCCGCCCTCGGGCAGCGCGAACGGCTCGACGTGTTCGGGACCGACTACGCGACGCCCGACGGCTCCTGCCTGCGCGACTACATCCAGGTCTCTGATCTTGCCGCAGCCCACAGGGTCGCGCTCGATCACCTGAGAGCCGGCGGCGAGAGCCTGACGCTGAACTGCGGTTACGGCCGCGGCTACTCAGTGCTCGAGGTCATCGATGTGGTGAAGCGGTTGTCCGGCCGCGATTTCGAGGTGCGTCTTTGCCCGCGCCGGCCCGGAGATCCGGCGCAGATCGTCGCCGAGGCGGCGCTGATCCGCGATCGGCTGGGCTGGAAGCCCCGCCACGACGACCTCGACGCGATCGTCGCCCAGGCGCTCGCCTGGGAGCAGCATCTCGGCAAGCGCAATCGGCTCTGACCGGATGCCGTCGCGCAGAACGCTGCTGGCTGCCAGCCTGTACACGGCCGCTGGCCCGATCCGGGCCGCCGCGGCCGCAGGCGACGACGGCGCGTTTCGGGCCTTCATCGAGGCCCTGCGCCCCGACGCCGCTTCACGCGGGGTGTCCGCACAGACGTTCGACGCGGCCTTTCGCGGGATCGCTGCGCCGGACGAGGCGGTCCTGGCACGCATCCGGCGTCAGACCGAATTCGTGCGGCCGGTCTGGGACTATCTCGTCGGCGCCGTGTCGGCGGGGCGGATCAATCGGGGCCGGGCGCGAGCCGCGGCGCTCGCAACGACCCTGAGGCAGATCGAGGGTCGGTACGGTGTGCCGGGCCCGGTGATCCTGGCGTTCTGGGGCATCGAATCCGATTTCGGAGCGAGCGCGGGCAGCATCTCGACGGTCCGGGCCCTGGCGACCCTCGCCCAGGCGCAGCACCGAGGCGACCTGTTCCGGGACGAGCTCCTGGCCGCGCTGACGATCCTGGAGCGCAAGGACATCACCCCCGAGCGCATGAGCGGCAGCTGGGCGGGTGCCATGGGCCAGGTGCAGTTCCTGCCCTCCACCTATCTGGCCCACGCGGTCGATTTCGATGGTGACGGCCGCCGGGACATCTGGACGAGCGACGCGGATTCGCTGGCTTCCATCGCCGCCTATCTCAAGGATCTGGGCTGGGATCCGTCCGTATCCTGGGGCTATGCGGTGCTGCTGCCGGACGGCTTCGACCTGTCCCGCTATACGGGCGACCTGAGCGCGTTTGCGCAAAGAGGCGTCCGACGTGCGGATGGGAAACCGCTGCCGAAGGGCGGTCGCGCCAGCCTGTTCCTGCCGGGCGGGTTGGGTGCGCCGGCCTTCCTGATCACCGACAATTTCGAGGTGATCCGCCGCTACAACACGTCGGATTCCTACGCGTTGGCCGTCGGCCACCTGGCCGACCGTCTGGATGGCGGTCCGCCGCTCACAATGCCGTGGCCGGCGGCGGGAGCGCGACTGGATGGCGCCGGGTTGCGGGCCCTCCAGACCGCGCTCGCGGGGGCCGGGTTCTACGATGGACCGACGGACGGCCGTGCCGGCCCGAAGTTGCGCGAGGCGGTCCGGCGTTATCAGATCAGCGTAGGCCTGCCGGCAGACGGGTACGCCACACCGAACCTTCTCGCGCGGATTCAGGGCGGCACAGAGCGCCGCCCGTAAGGTCGCGCACAGGGTCTTGCCCGGGAGCCGGGCCGATTTCGCGCGAGCCGTTCCGCAATGGCGCCGTTCGGGATAAGGTCGCAGGATGCGCATGAAAGTCGCTGATCGGCGTCCCGCGATACGCCCTGTGCTTCACGGCCTGGAGACCTTGCTGTGCCGGCCTGCCTGTCGCTGCTCGGCAGCGTGCCGGCGCTGGCGCAATGGGGCGACGGCTACCAGCAGCCCGGTGCCGGTGCCACTTACGAGGCACCGCCGAGGCGGCGGTCCCGCGACGCGTATTACCGGGACGATGGGACCTACGGCCGCCAGCCTCGCTACGCGCCTCAGCAGGAGGCGCCGCGACAGTTCTACTGGCCCTGGGAGGACCGGCCCCAGCCCGTCGCCCCTCAGCCCGAGCGAACCTATCGGGCGCCGCGACCCCGGCCGAACTATGCCCCGGTCGAAGCGCAGCGCCCGGCGCCCGCGATCAAGCGGCGCGTGCGTCCGGCCCGGGCGCCGACCCCGCCCAAACCCGCCATCGCCAAGAGCGAGCCGAACGTCCAGATCGCGGTGTTCGGCGATTCGCTGGCCGATCATCTGGCGAAGGGCCTCGATGACGTCTTCGAGGACAATGCCGATGTCGCGGTTCTCGATCGTGCCAAGGGCGACAGCGGGCTTATCCGCAAGGACGTCGTTGATTGGCCCAAGGTCGCGCAGGATTCCCTGCAGGGCAATTCCAAGATCCGTTACGCGCTGGTCATGCTGGGCGCGAACGATCGGCAGCCGATCCGAGACGGCGACGAGACCGTCGATCCGCTCACGGATCGCTGGCGCGCCCTGTACCACGCGCGCGTCGACGCCCTCATCAAGGTCTTCACCGACAAGAAGGTGCCGCTGGTCTGGGTCGGCCTGCCGCCCGTCCAGAGTGAGGCCCTCAGCCGGGATCTCGCCGCGATCAACGACATCATCCGCGATAGCGTGACCAAGGCCGGCGCGACCTACGTCGATATCTGGCCCGGCTTCGTGGATGACCGGGACAGGTACGCCGCCTCGGGCCCGGACCCGGAGGGCCAGATTGCCAAGCTGCGCACGGCGGACGGGGTCCATTTCACGAAGGCCGGCGACCGGAAGCTGGCGCATTTTGCCGATGTCGAGCTGAAGCGGCTGATGGGCACGGCGCCGCAGCCGGCCGACCAGCCGCCGACAGCCACGATCGCGCCGAGCGCGCCGCCCGCGGCTACGGGTCCGAGCCTCGACGGGTCTCCGCAGCTCACCGACACGGCGGCGATCGATCGCCAGATCACCGCGATGCTTCCGAGCCTGCCGGAGCCTCCGGGCGTTCCGGCCCTGCCGGTGAAACCGGCGGCTGGACCGGTGGTCCCGCTCAGCCGGGCCGAGGTCTCACCCGGCGGCGCGCTGCTGAGCGGCCGGCCCCGCGATCCGGATAATCTCGGCACGGTCGAGCGGACGCTCCTGCGCGGGAACGCGCCCATGCCGCAGCCCGGCCGCGCCGACGATTTCCGCTGGCCGCCCGGCTGACGCCGGACGGCTCTTCGGATCGCCCTAGCGCGGCAGGACGCTCGAACCCATCAGCGTCTCGCCGATGGCGCGCGCCGCCTGCCGTCCCTCCCGGATCGCCCAGACCACCAGGGACTGGCCGCGCCGCATGTCGCCGGCTGCCCAGATCTTGGAATCCGACGTCCGGTAATCGTCCTCGTTCGCTTCGACGTTGCCGCGCTTGCTGACACCGATGCCCGACTGCTCGAGGAGCCCCTTCTGCACTGAGCCGGCGAAGCCGATCGCCATGAAGACCAGATCGGCGGGCAGCACGAATTCGGTCCCGGCGATCGGTTGGCGCTTAGCATCGACTCGGGCGCAGACCACGCCGGTCAGCTGCCCCTTCTTGTTGCCTTCGAGGCGGAGCGTCGCGGCCTGGAACTCGCGCTCGGCGCCTTCGGCCTGGCTGGAGGAGGTCCGCATCTTCGTCGGCCAATAGGGCCACACGGTCAGCTTGTCCTCGCGCTCCGGCGGCCGCGGGCGGATGTCGAGCTGTGTCACCGACAGCGCACCCTGCCGGAACGCCGTACCGACACAGTCCGAGGCGGTGTCGCCGCCGCCGATGACGACGACGTTCTTGCCGCTGGCCAGGATCGGCACCTCGCCGTTGCCGCGCATCGGCTCGTTGTTCACCCGCCGGTTCGATTGGACGAGGTACGGCATCGCGTAATGGACGCCCTCCAGCTCCTGTCCGGGAAGCTGCGGGTTGCGGGGATCCTCCGCGCCGCCGCAGAACATCACGGCGTCGAACTCGGCCTTGAGCTCGTCCACCGACTTCGTCACGCCGATGTTCTGGTTGTAGTGGAAGACGACGCCTTCGGCCTCCATCTGGCGCACGCGCCGGTCGATGTGGCGCTTCTCCATCTTGAAGTCCGGGATGCCGTAGCGCAGCAGGCCGCCGGCCTTCGGCTCGCGCTCGAACACGTGGACATCGTGCCCGACCCGGGCGAGCTGCTGGGCGGCCGCCATGCCGGCCGGCCCCGAGCCGACGATCGCGACGCGCTTACCGGTGCGGGTCTGCGCCGGCTCGGGCTTCACCCAGCCCATGTTCCAGGCGCGGTCGGCGATGGCCTGCTCGATCGTCTTGATCGCCACCGGCTGGTTCTCGAGATTCAGCGTGCAGGCCTCCTCGCAGGGCGCGGGGCAGATGCGGCCGGTGAACTCGGGGAAATTGTTGGTCGAATGGAGGTTGCGCGAGGCCTCCTCCCAATCCGACTGGAAGACGAGGTCGTTCCAATCCGGAATCTGGTTGTGGACCGGGCAGCCGGTCGGGCCGTGGCAGAACGGGATGCCGCAATCCATGCAGCGGGCCGCCTGCTTCGTGAGGTCGTGCTCGTCCAGCGGCAGCGTGAACTCGCGGAAGTGCCGAACCCGGTCGGCGGCGAGCTGATACTTCTGCTCCTGCCGGTCGAATTCGAGGAAGCCTGTGATCTTGCCCATTGGTCAGCCCCTGGGCCGGCCAGTCTGTGACTGCGCTGCCCGCATCGTCTCGTCTCGTGTGTGCGGGACCGGGCGGCGCACCGCCCGGCCTCGTGCGCCGGCTACTCCGCGGCCACCGGCATCCGCGCCATCTCCATCTCACGGAGCGCCCGGCGATACTCCACCGGCATCACCTTCACGAACTTGGTGCGGTAGGCCGACCAGTTGTCGAGGATGGTCTTCGCCCGCGGGCTGCCCGTGTACTTGAGGTGATTGGTGATGAGCTGCGTCAGACGCTCCTCGTCGTGGCCCGACATGTCGGCCAGAATGTCGACCCGGCCCTTGGTCTCCAGGTCGCCGTCCTGGTGGAAGCGGCGCATCAGGTCGTCCTCCTCCTCGACGGGCTCCAGATCGACCATTGACAGGTTGCAGCGCGCCGAGAATGAGCCGTCCTCGTCGAGCACGTAGGCGATGCCGCCCGACATGCCAGCCGCGAAGTTGCGGCCGGTCTCGCCGATCGACACGACCACACCGCCGGTCATGTACTCGCAGCCATGGTCGCCCATGCCTTCGACCACCGTGATGGCGCCCGAGTTGCGCACGGCGAAGCGCTCGCCGGCCGCGCCGCGGACATAGCACTCGCCGGCGATGGCCCCGTACAGCACGGTGTTGCCGACCATGATGGTCCGATCCGGCGGCGATTTCAGCGCATCGCTCGGCCGAATGATCAGCTTGCCGCCCGACAGGCCCTTGCCGACATAGTCGTTGCCGTGGCCGGTCAGCTCGATGGTCACGCCCGCCGCGACCCAGGCGCCGAAGCTCTGGCCGGCGGTGCCGGCGAGCTTCACCACGATCGTGTCGTCGGGCAGGCCTTCATGGCCGTGCGCCTTCGCCACCGCACCCGAGAGCATCGCGCCCGCCGCCCGGTCCGAGTTGCGGATCGTGTCGGTGAGGACCACCGGCTCGCCGGTTTCGATGGCGTGCTGGGCCCCGGCGATCAGGCGGCGGTCGAGGACCGTGTCGATCGGGTGGTGCTGCACATCGACGTGGCGGATCGCCGTGCCCTCGGCCACCGTCGGCCGGTGGAACAGCTTGGTGAAGTCGAGCCCGCGCGCCTTCCAGTGGGCGATGGCCTCGACCTTGTCGAGCACGTCGGAGCGGCCGACCGCCTCCTCCAGCTTGGTGAAGCCGAGGGACGCCAGGATCTCCCGCACCTCCTCGGCCACGAAGAAGAAGTAGTTCACCACGTGCTCGGGCGTGCCCTTGAAGCGCTTGCGCAGCACCGGGTCCTGGGTGGCGACGCCCACCGGGCAGGTGTTCAGGTGGCACTTGCGCATCATGATGCAGCCGGCCGCGATCAGCGGGGCGGTCGAGAAGCCCATCTGATCGGCGCCGAGGAGTGCCGCGATGATCACGTCGCGCCCGGTGCGGATGCCGCCGTCCGCCTGGAGGGCGACGCGCCCGCGCAGGTTGTTGAGCACCAGCGTCTGCTGGGTTTCGGCGAGCCCCGTCTCCCACGGACCGCCTGCGTGCTTGAGCGAGGTCAGCGGCGCCGCGCCGGTGCCGCCGTCGAAGCCCGAGATCGTGATGTGGTCGGCCCGAGCCTTGGCGACGCCGGCCGCGACGGTGCCGACGCCGACCTCGGAGACGAGCTTCACCGAGACGTCCGCCGACGGGTTCACGTTCTTCAGGTCGAAGATCAGCTGGGCCAGATCCTCGATCGAGTAGATGTCGTGGTGCGGCGGCGGCGAGATCAGGCCGACGCCCGGTGTGGCGTAGCGGACCTTGGCGATCTTGGCGTCGACCTTGTGGCCGGGCAGCTGGCCGCCCTCGCCGGGCTTGGCACCCTGCGCGACCTTGATCTGCATCATGTCGGAATTGACGAGGTATTCCGTCGTGACGCCGAAGCGGCCGGAGGCGACCTGCTTGATCGAGGACCGGCGCGAGCGCCCGTCCGGCAGCGGCTTGAACCGCTCGACCTCCTCGCCGCCCTCGCCCGAGTTCGAGCGGCCGCCGAACGAGTTCAGCGCGATGGCGAGCGTCTCGTGCGCCTCCTTGGAGATGGAGCCGTACGACATGGCGCCCGTGGCGAAGCGCTTGACGATCTCGGAGGCCGGCTCGACCGACTCGAGCGGAACCGGCGCGCGACCGATCTCGGCGGCGGACTTGAGGCGGAACAGGCCTCGCAGCGTCTTCAGCTGGTGCTCCTGCTGGTTCACCAGCGCGGCGTATTCCCGGTAGCGCTCGGGCACGTTCAGGCGCACCGCATGCTGCAGCGTCGCCACCGTGTCGGGCGTCCAGGTGTGGGTCTCGCCACGCAGCCGGTAGGCATATTCGCCGCCGACATCCAGCGCGTTCCGGTAGACCGGCGCGTCGCCGAAGGCGTCGCGGTGACGGCGAGCCGTCTCCTCGGCGATCTCCGCCATGCCGACGCCCTCGATCGTCGTCGCCGTACCGAAGAAGTCGCGGCCCACGAAGGTCGAGTTGAGGCCGACCGCGTCGAAAATCTGCGCGCCGCAATAGGACTGGTAGGTCGAGATGCCCATCTTGGACATCACCTTCAGCAGGCCCTTATCGATCGCCTTGATGTAGCGATAGATGATCTCGTCGTCGGTGAGGTCCGGCGGGAACTCATCCTTCATCTGGAGGAGCGTCTCGAAGGCGAGATACGGGTTGATCGCCTCGGCGCCGTAGCCGGCCAGGCACGCGAAGTGGTGCACCTCGCGCGGCTCGCCCGACTCGACCACGAGGCCGACCGAGGTCCGCAGACCCTTGCGGATCAGGTAATTGTGCACGGAGGCCGTGGCCAGCAGCGCCGGGATCGGGATCCGGTCCGGCCCGACCGCCCGGTCGGTCAGCACGATGATGTTGTAGCCACCGCGCACCGCCGCCTCGGCACGGTCGCAGAGCCGGTCGAGCGCCCCGTCCATGGCGGCCGCACCGGTCTCGGCCGGGTAGGTCATGTCGAGGGTCTTGGTGTCGAACCGGTCCTCGAAATGGCCGATCGAGCGGATCTTCTCGAGATCCGCGTTGGTGAGGATCGGCTGGCGGACCTCCAGGCGCTTGCGCCGGGACGCGCCCTCCATGTCGAGAAGGTTCGGCCGCGGCCCGATGAACGAGACCAGGCTCATCACGGCCTCCTCGCGAATCGGGTCGATCGGCGGGTTCGTGACCTGCGCGAAGTTCTGCTTGAAGTAGGTGTAGAGCAGCTTCGACTTCTCGGAGAGGGCCGAGAGCGGCGTGTCCGTGCCCATCGAGCCGACTGCCTCTTGGCCGGTGACGGCCATGGGCTGCATCAGCAGCTTGAGGTCTTCCTGCGTGTAGCCGAAGGCCTGCTGGCGATCGAGCAGGCTGACATCGCCGCGCGACTCGCGCGGCTGGACCGGGCGCAGCTCTTCCAGGACGATCTGGGTGTTCTTGACCCAGTCGGCATAGGGGTGCGCGGCGGCGAGTTCGCCCTTGATCTCCTCGTCGGAGACGATGCGGCCCTTCTGAAGGTCGATCAGCAGCATGCGGCCCGGCTGGAGGCGCCAGGACTGCACGATCTTCTCGTCGGGGATCGGCAGGGTCCCCATCTCGGAGGCGAGAACCACGAGACCGTCGTCGGTGACGATGTAGCGGGCCGGCCGCAGACCGTTGCGGTCGAGGGTCGCGCCGATCTGGCGGCCATCGGTGAACGCCACGGCGGCAGGACCGTCCCACGGCTCCATCAGGGCGGCGTGGTACTCGTAGAAGGCGCGCCGCTCCTCGCTCATCAGCGGATTGCCGGCCCAGGCCTCCGGGATGAGCATCATCATCGCGTGGGCGAGCGGGTAGCCGCCCTGCACGAGGAACTCGAGGGCGTTGTCGAAGCAGGCGGTGTCAGACTGCCCCTCGTAGGAGATCGGCCACAGCTTCGAGATGTCGTTGCCGAACAGGTCGGAATCGACGCTCGCCTGGCGGGCCGCCATCCAGTTGACGTTCCCGCGCAGCGTGTTGATCTCGCCGTTATGCGCGACCATCCGGTACGGGTGCGACAGCCGCCAGGTCGGGAAGGTGTTGGTGGCGAAGCGCTGGTGTACGAGGGCAATCGCAGAGACGAAGCGGTCGTCCTTCAGGTCGAGGAAGTAGCCGCCGAGCTGCGTGACCAGCACCATGCCCTTGTAGACGATGGTCCGGGTCGACACGGAGACCGGGTAGAACTCCTTCACCCGCGGGTCGCCGAGGCCGTAGACCTTGTTGGAGATCACCTTGCGGGCGACGTAGACGCGGCGCTCGAACGCGTCCTGGTCGGCAACCGAGGCCGGACGGCCAATGAAGACCTGACGGTGATGCGGCTCGGTCGCCTTCACGGCCTCGCCGAGATCCTCCGGATCGACCGGCACGTCGCGCCAGCCGAGCAGCGGCAGCCCCTCGGCGGCGAGCGCTGATTCGACGATCTCCTGAATGATCGCACGCGGCTCCTCAGCCTTCGGCATGAAGAACTGGCCGATGGCGTAGTCGCCGGCCGGCGGAAGCTCGAAGCCGAGGCGCGAGCACTCCTCGGCGAAGAACCCGTGCGGAATCTGCGTGAGGATGCCGCAACCGTCGCCCATCTTGGGATCGGCGCCGACCGCCCCGCGATGATCGAGGTTCTCGAGGATCTTCAAGCCCTGTTCGACGATGGCGTGCGAGCGCCGGTCGTGCATGTCGGCGATGAAGCCAACGCCGCAGGCATCGCGCTCGTGCGCCGGGTCGTAGGCACCCTGCGCTTTCGGCAGGGCGGGATCGCGCACCGTGAGCGGCATCGCGCCACCGCGCGGAGCCGCAGCCTGGACCGTGGAAGCAGCAAACTCTTCAGCGGGTCTGCGATGTGACATGCTTCGTCTCGTCCTCAACCTCGACACCGTCCGCCGAACCTTTGGCTCACGAGCACGTTTCGTGCCCGTCAGCCGTCGGTGCCCGCCGCTCCGACCTCATGTCGCAGGCCATGCGGCCGGTCCCTCCCGGGACACGTCCGCCACCCTGCGTTCATCGAGGACCCAGACCGCTCGAGGAGCGGTGCGCTGGCGCGCCCGTATCCGTCTGCCGGATTTCTCGCCCGCGCGCGAGACGGCGACGGCCGGGATGCACGGCCGATGGGACAGTTCTGCTGTCCTAAGTCGCGAAATTGCCAGATTGAAATGTTTTCAGCAAGTGACCGCGAGACGCAGCGGACCGATCGCTGCGGAAGGCCGGTCCAGCCCTGCTCTTCCGCCTCCGCAATCTCGCCCGAATCGCACGCTCTACCCGGCTGGCCGAGCACAAGCGGCATGCGGGGCAACGACCTCGCCGGCATGGTCGTGGTCCGGATCAACCGGTCCGGGCCATGCCGGAACCGGGTACTCTGCCGGGTCTCCAAAACGGGAACGCACCAGAGTGACAATCAAGCTCAGAACGGCTTCACGCTTTCGGATCGCCGCAAGGACGGCGGTCTGTGCGGCCCTCCTGTCGGGCGCAGGCGTGCTGGGATTGTGTCAGAGCGCCAACGCCCAATTCGCCTTCGAGGAAGAGGTCCTGCCCCCGCGGGTCGTGGCGTGGCGCCTCGCCGACCGCGGCTTCACGGGTGTGAGCCGCCCGCGCTTCGACGGCCGGGTCTACGTGGTCGATGCGGTCAGTCCGACGGGCGTGCCGGTCCGGCTGTTCGTCGATCCGGGCATGGGGGCGATTGTGGGCCGGCAGCGTCTCGGCGCGCCGGAGACCTATGCGAGGCTCGAGCGTCCGGCCCCCGGATTCGGTTGGACCGAGGAGGATGCCGGCCCCCGGCGCGTGGCGCGGCCACTTTCCCCGGAAGATGACCCAACTCTGCGGCCTCAGCGTCGGCCTGCGGGCGAGGCTATGCGTCCTGAGCCGAATCCCGATGGTGTGAACCCCGACAGCGTCGGCCGGCCGGCGCCGGCGCGGAAGATCGCCCGGGTGAATCCGGTCCGCCCGCCGGAAAAGGCAGCCCGCCGAGTCAGCCCTGAGGCGCCGGCACCGAAGCTCGCGCCCGCCGAAGCGGCGAGGACCGAGTCGGGCCCGGACGCCAAGCCGGAGACCAAGTCGGCGGCCATCGACAAGGCGCCGCCGCCAAACCCCGCACCCACCCCGGCGGCGAAGACCTCCGAGAGCACCCTGGCCGCAACCTCGAAGCCGCCGGCTCAGGACTGGAAGGACCCGCCGGCCGACAAGAAGCCCGTGCGGGTGATCGGGGGCGCCACCGTCGTTCCCGGTACTGCGGAGAAGGACCAGGGCGCGGCACAGTGATCCGCTAGGGCACGAGCAGCCGCTCCGCGCCGGTAAAGACCGTGACCGTGTCGGCGCGGGCGATGGCGCAGAGCGTCAGCCCGTTCGCCCGGGCCCGTTCGAGCGCCAGCGAGGTCGGAGCCGAGATGGCGACGATGACGGCCGCGCCGAGGCGGGCCGCCTTCTCGACCATCTCGAACGAGCAACGGCTGGTGATCACCAGGAAGCCCTGATCGACCTCTGTGCCGGACCGCATCAAGGCGCCGATCAGCTTATCCAGAGCGTTGTGCCGGCCAACATCTTCACGGACAGCTGCCAAAGAGCCGTCGAGCCGTGCCCAGGCGGCCGCGTGGACCGCCCGTGTCTCAGCGCCGAGAAGCTGGGCCGCGTCGAGATTCGAGAGCGCGGCGGCAATCGCCGGCAGCGTGACCCGAACGGCCGGGGCATTCCGCAGCTGTGCCTGCGGGAGCTGCGCCAGATCCTCGATCCCGCAGACACCGCAGCCGGTGCGGCCGCTGATCGCGCGTTTGCGCGCGGTGTTCGCGGAGACGTCCAGGCGCGAGTTCGACATGGAGACGCAGCCCATCCTCGCCGACCTCGACGCGCGTGGACCGGATCTCCGACGCGCTCTCGGCGATGCCCTCCGTCAGGCTGAAGCCGTAGGCGAAATCCTCGAGGTCGGCGGGTGTCGCCATCATGACGGCGTGCGGGACGCTGCCGTAGACCAGGTTGACCGCCGACTCGACCGCAAGGGCCCGCGTATCGGAGCGCGGCGGCGCGCCCGTATAGGCCAGGACCTGCATCGGAACGCGCACCGACGCGGAGGGCAGTTCAGTGGGCAGGCTCTCGGCAACCGTCGACATTCAGAACTCCGATGGCGGACGTGAACCGTATTCATCGGCCGCTCCGCGATGCAACGGCCCGGGTACGAATTGCACAAACGGCCGGTGCGACCGCGCCACGCACGGTCTTGAAGTGCTTGGAAAGCGCGCGATGCGACGCTTGTGCGGTTGCACCGCGTCGGCCCTTGTGGTCTGAAGCGCCGGTCGGATAATGCCGGGTGACACAACCGGTACTCCGTCACGTCGGTACAATCCCGCACGCAATCAAGACGGGAAGGTCCGGCGTCAGCCAGATTGTCAGGGGAGCCACGAGAGGCAGATGCGGACGGTGCGGACGATCAACCGGTCACTCTGGAGCCTCGCCGCCTTCGGCGCCCTGCTCTCCCCGATATCGCTTGCTCACGCCGCGGGCTTCGGTCAGCCCGTGCCGTGGGAAATGAGCCGTCAGGTTCAGGTGACCGAGAACGGTCGCGACATCCTCAGCTTCGAGATCGGCCTGCACTGGCTGTCGCTCGGCATCTCAGTGTTCGTGCTGGGCCTGATCCTGTGGTGCATCTTCCGCTTCGGCGAGAAGCGGAACCCGACGCCGTCGCGCACCACCCACAACACCGCCATCGAGGTCGCCTGGACCATCGTTCCGGTGCTGATCTTGGTCGCGGTGGCGATCCCGTCCTTCCGCCTGCTGCGCACGCAGCTCTCGGATCCGAAGGCCGACATGATCGTCAAGGTCATCGGCCACGCGTGGTACTGGTCCTACGAGTACCCGCAGACCGAGGCCGGCGGCGGCTTCACCTTTGACGCCAACCTCGGCGAGGACAAGCAGCCCCGCCTGCTGCAGACCGACAACGAGATGGTCGTCCCGGTCGGCAAGATCGTGAAGATCCAGGTCACCGCCGCCGACGTGCTGCATTCCTGGGCGATGCCGGCCTTCGGCTTCAAGATCGACGCCGTGCCCGGCCGCCTCAACCAGATGTGGTTCAAGGCCGACAAGGAAGGCACCTTCCACGGCCAGTGCTCCGAGCTGTGTGGCCAGCGCCACGCCTACATGCCGATCGTGGTCCGCGTGGTCAGCGAGCAGGCCTACGCCGACTGGCTGAAGGAGGCGAAGACCAAGTACGCCCGCATCGACAACGGCACGAGCTTCGCCGAGGCGCGCTGAGCCCCGGCTGACCGGACCGAACCGAACCCATCAGATCCACAAGGCACCCGAATCCATGGCTACAGCCGCAGCCCATGCAGAGGCCCACGAGGTCCACGACCATAAGCCGTCGTTCTTCGCCCGCTGGTTCCTGTCGGCGAACCACAAGGACATCGGCACCCTCTACCTGCTCTTCGCCTTCTGCGCCGGCATGATCGGCGCCTTCCTCTCCTTCGGCATCCGGATGGAGATGGAGCAGCCCGGCCTGCAGTACTTCTCGAATCCCGCGACCTACAACGTGTTCGTCACGGGCCACGGCCTCATCATGGTGTTCTTCATGGTGATGCCGGCGCTGATCGGCGGCTTCGGCAACTGGTTCGTGCCCCTCATGATCGGCGCGCCCGACATGGCGTTCCCGCGCATGAACAACATCTCGTTCTGGCTGACGGTGGCGGGCTTCTGCTCCCTGCTCTGCTCGCTGTTCGTCGAGGGCGCGCCCGGCGCGTCCGGCGCCGGCACCGGCTGGACCGTCTACCCGCCGCTCTCGACCGCCGGCCATCCCGGCCCGGCCGTCGACTTCGCGATCTTCGCCCTGCACCTCTCGGGCGCGGGCTCGATCCTCGGCGCGATCAACTTCATCACCACGATCCTGAACATGCGCGCCCCGGGCATGACGCTGCACAAGATGCCGCTCTTCGCCTGGGCCGAGCTGGTCACTGCCTTCCTGCTGCTGCTGTCGCTGCCGGTGCTCGCGGGCGCCATCACGATGCTGCTCACCGACCGCAACTTCGGCACGACCTTCTTCGACCCGGCCGGCGGCGGTGACCCGATCCTGTACCAGCACCTGTTCTGGTTCTTCGGTCACCCCGAAGTGTACATCATGATCCTGCCGGCCTTCGGCATCGTCTCGCACATCATCGCCACGTTCTCGCGGAAGCCCGTGTTCGGCTACCTCGCGATGGCCTACGCCATGGTGGCGATCGGCGTCGTCGGCTTCGTCGTGTGGGCCCACCACATGTACACGGTCGGCCTGTCGCTCCAGACGCAGTCCTACTTCGTGTTCGCCACGATGGTGATCGCAGTGCCGACCGGCGTGAAGATCTTCTCGTGGATCGCCACCATGTGGGGCGGCTCCATCCGCTTCACCGCCGCGATGCACTGGGCGGTCGGCTTCATCTTCCTGTTCACCGTCGGCGGCGTGACCGGCGTCGTGCTGGCCAACTCGGCCGTCGATAAGTACCTGCACGACACCTACTACGTGGTCGCCCACTTCCACTACGTCCTGTCGCTGGGCGCTGTGTTCATCATCTTCGCCGGTGTCTACTACTGGTTCCCGAAGATGACCGGCCACATCATCCCGGAATGGGCCGGCAAGCTGCACTTCTGGCTGGCCTTCATCGGCGCGAACGTCCTGTTCTTCCCGATGCATTTCCTCGGGCTCGCCGGCATGCCGCGTCGTTACGCCGACTATCCGGACGCCTTCGCCCAGTGGCACAAGGTCTCGACCTACGGCGGCCACATCTTCGGCCTCAGCATGTTTGTCTTCGTGATCGGCGTGGTCCTCGCCTTCCGCTCGAAGGAGCGGGCTGCGGACAACCCGTGGGGCGAAGGTGCGACGACCCTGGAGTGGACGCTCCCCTCGCCGCCCCCGTTCCACCAGTTCGAGACGCTGCCCCGCATCGTCGACGAGCCGGGCGCACACTGATAAACCCTCCGCGAGGGCCGCATCGGCGGCCCTCGCCCTTCCCCGGAGGCCGGATCCCGACCTCCCGGCAAGGGCGACCGATAAGGGCGATACGCCCGGGCCGCGCTCAACGCGCGCCCACCCTTGTAACAAGTCGATTTCGAGAGACGACTCGGCCGTGACGCGCGCGGCCGGGCGCCGGCACAGCAGCGGCAGACGCGATGACAAGCCTCACGAACAGCATCGGACCGGACGTCCCGGCCCCCGCCCTCTCGGCGGCCGGCGGCGACGTTCCGGACTATTTCGCCCTGCTGAAGCCGCGGGTGATGGTGCTGGTGATCTTCACCGCGCTCGTGGGCATGGTCGTCTCGCAGGGCCACGTGCAGCCGGCAATCGGCGCGATCTCGCTGCTCGCCATCGCGATCGGTGCCGGTGCGTCGGGCTGCCTCAACATGTGGTGGGACGCCGACATCGACGCCGTCATGAGCCGCACCGCCACTCGGCCGATTCCATCGGGCCGGATCACGCCGGAGGAGGCCCTCGGCTTCGGGCTGTTCCTCTCGGTGGCCTCCGTGCTGGTGCTCGGCCTCACGGCGAACTGGCTGTCCGCGGGGCTGCTGGCCTTCACCATCGTGTTCTACGCGGTGGTGTACTCGATGTGGCTGAAGCGGGCGACGGCGCAGAACATCGTCATCGGCGGCGCTGCCGGCGCCCTGCCGCCCGTGATCGGCCAGGCGGTCGTCACCGGCTCGGTCGGCATCGAGTCGCTGATCCTGTTCGCGATCATCTTCATCTGGACGCCGCCGCATTTCTGGGCGCTGGCGCTGATCAAGGCCGACGAGTACGCCCGCGCCGGCATCCCGATGATGCCGAACGTCGCCGGTCCGGCCTCCACGCGCCGCCAGATCGTGTGGTACTCGCTGTTCCTGGCGCCGCTCGGGCTCGCGCCGGTCGCGCTCGGCTTTGGCGGCCTGCTCTACGCGGTAATCGGTGTGGTTGGCGGCCTCGGCATGGTCGCCTTCAGCATCCGCGTGCTTCGGAACCGCGAGGGCGAAGCCGAGAAGCGCGCCGCCATGGGCATGTTCGGCTTCTCGATCCTCTACCTGTTCGCGCTGTTCTCGGCGCTGCTGGCCGAGCAGAGCTTCGGCCTGTTCCGCCCGGTCCTGGGCTGATCGCCATGCCCGAGCCCGACGTCCAGTATCGCCCGCTGACCCCCGCCGAAGAGGCACGCCGCCGGAAGCGCTCGGTGGCGATCGCCCTGGCGCTCGGCGCCTGGGTCTTGCTGTTCTTCGTGCTGACGATCGTCAAGCTCGGGCCGCAGATCCTCAGCCGGCCGCTCTGAAGAGGTCGCGATGACCGCAAACCGTCCCGATCCCGCCCGCGGCGCAACACGGACCGCGTTCGCTTGCGCCGGGCTCGCGGTCGGCATGATCGGCCTCGCCTTCGCGTCGGTGCCGCTCTACGACGCCTTCTGCAAGGCCACAGGCTATGACGGCACGCCGCGCCAGGGACCGGCGCTCGCGGCATCGGCGGCGCGCACCGACGACAGCATGGTCGTGCATTTCGACACGAACGTCGCGCCGGGGCTGCCCTGGAAGTTCGCGCCCGAGGCGAACAGCATCGACGCGAAGCTCGGCGAGACCAAGACCGTCTTCTTCCGGGTGCAGAACACCGGCAGCAAGCCGTCCACCGGCGTGGCCACGTTCAACGTCCAGCCCGGTCTAATGGGCGGCTACTTCGTCAAGATCGCCTGCTTCTGCTTCAACGAGCAGACGCTGCAGCCGGGCGAGACTCTGGACGTGCCCGTGGTCTTCTATGTCGATCCGGCGGTCCGCGACGATTCCAACACCGCGCATCTCTCGGAGATGACGCTGTCCTACACCTACTTCGCCTCGAAGAACGGTCAGCCGGTGACGGCCGCCGTGGCGAATTCCGGTTCTTCGGGCACGAAGCGGGATTTCTGATCGCGGACCCGTGACAAGACGGGCCCGCACCGACTACACGTGCGGACAAGCTTGGGTGTGGTCCGTGCCGCGCCCGGCCAACAAGTCTGCCAAGAGCAAGCGACAGGCCGGAAGCCGGGAACGGCGCAGGGCGCGAGGGTGAGGAGCGACGGGACGATGGCCGAGGCGCACGCCAAGAATCATGACTTTCACATCCTGAATCCGAGTCCGTGGCCGCTGATCGGCGCCTTCTCGGGCTTCCTGATGGCGTTCGGCGCCGTCTTCTGGATGAAGAGCCTGCAGATCGGCACCCTGACCCCGGGCCCGTACATTTTCGGCGCCGGGACGATCGGCGTCCTCTACACCATGTTCTCGTGGTGGAAGGACGTGGCGCACGAGGCCAATTCCGGCGATCACACCCGCGTCGTCCAGCTGCATCACCGCTACGGCATGATGATGTTCATCGCCTCCGAGGTGATGTTCTTCGTCGCGTGGTTCTGGGCCTATTTCGAGGCCGCGCTCTACACCGCCGACCCGATCCAGGTCTCCCGCGTGGAGTTCACCGGCGGCGTCTGGCCGCCGAAGGGCATCGAGGCGTTCGATCCGTGGCATCTGCCGCTTCTCAACACGCTGATCCTGCTCACGTCCGGCACGACCGTCACCTGGGCGCACCACGCCCTGCTCCACGGCGACCGGAAGGGGCTGAAGTACGGCCTGTGGCTGACCATCATCCTCGGCGTGCTGTTCACGGCCTGCCAGGCCTACGAGTACAGCCACGCCGAGTTCGGCTTCTCGGGCAGCATCTACTCGTCGACCTTCTTCATGGCGACGGGCTTCCACGGTGCCCACGTCATCATCGGCACCATCTTCCTGGCCGTCTGCCTGTTCCGCGCCTATGCGGGCCAGTTCACCCCGCGGCAGCACCTCGGCTTCGAGTTCGCCGCTTGGTACTGGCACTTCGTCGATGTCGTGTGGCTGTTCCTGTTCGCCGCCATCTACGTGTGGGGCTCGGGCGTCTTCCACGGCGGCGGCGCCCACTGAGGCGATCCATCCCGCCGCTGCATGGCGGCTTTGCGAAGGGCGGCTCCGGCCGCCCTTTTCGTATCCGGCCGCCGCGAATCCCCATATCGCGGTGGAGGGCCCGGACGCCGCGTGATCGCGGTATCCCCGGCCTGGTCTGGAGTGTGCACGTGGATCAACGACATTATGCGGCGCTGCCCCCGATCCCGACGGGCTTGCGGGGCCGCTGCCCACGCTGCGGCGAGGGCCACCTGTTCAAGGGCTACCTGACCCTGCGCCCGTCCTGCGAGGCGTGCGGGCTCGATTTTGCGAGCTTCGATTCGGCGGACGGTCCGGCCTTCTTCGTGATGTCGATCGTCGGCCTGATCGTGGTCGGTCTCGCCCTCTGGATGGAGATCACCTACGAGCCGCCGATCTGGGTCCACGCGCTCGTGGCTGGCACGCTCTCGATCGGCCTCAGCCTGATCCTGGTCCGGCCGCTCAAGGGCATGCTGATCGCGCTCCAGTACAGCAACAAGGCCGAAGAGGGACGCTTCGAGCGGTGACCGGATCGCGTTGCGCTGCGTGGCGGGACCTCGTCGCGCCGGGGCTAGCCTCCCTGATCGCCCTGGCGATCCTCCTGGGCCTCGGAACCTGGCAGCTCCAGCGCAAGGCCTGGAAGGAGGATCTGATCGCCCGGATCCTGCAGCAGAGCCGCGCCGAGCCAGTCGCGCCGCCGGCACCGGATACGTGGAACGAGGCTCGTGACGAATTCCGTCACGTCCGCGTCTCGGGCCACTTCCTCAACGATCGCGAGACGCTGGTCCACGGCCTCGCCGCGGGAGAGACCCCGGGCCGGGCCTTGCAGGGCTATTACGTGCTCACGCCGTTCGCGCGCGTCGAGGGCGGTACCGTTCTGGTGAACCGCGGCTTCGTGCCGACGGAGCTGAAGGCGAAGGCTGACCGGCGCGACGGGCTGGTGGAGGGGCCGGCGGTCGTCACCGGGATCCTCCGCGCCAGCGAGGCGCGCGGGATGTTCGTACCGGAGCCGGACCCGGCGCGCGGCGAGTGGTTCAACCGCGACGTCCGTGGCATCGCGGCCGCCCGGGGCCTGACCGACGTGGCGCCCTACCTGATCGAGGCCGATGCGGTCCCCGGCCAGACCACGTGGCCGCGCGGCGGCCAGCTGCGGGTCGATCTGCCCAACAACCACTTGCAATACGCGTTCACGTGGTTCGGCCTTGCGGCCTGCCTGGTGGCGGTCTTCTCGGTCTTCGCGTGGCGGCGTTTGCACGATGCCGACGCGTCGCGGACCGCATAGAACAAAGCCGCGTCGGGTGCCGCTCCCGAAAGAAAAGTGTCGTCCATTGGCGCGCCAAAAAAGCAGCGCATTCCTTTGACCTGAGACGATCGCGACGGAATACTTTCCGTGTTCTTGAGCGATCGACCGCCTTCTGCATCGTGTATTCAGTTTGCGGCGATCATCCGAAGAGAACACGACGCGCTGACGTCGTGCAATCAGAGGTTACGCCGGATGACCAGCCATTTCGTCGACCAGGCGCCGCGGGAGCCGATCCGCTTCGCCTATTGGGTGCCCAACGTGTCGGGCGGCCTCGTGATCAGCAAGATCCCGCAGCGGACCAGCTGGGACGGCGCGTACAACCGCCGCCTCGCGCAGATCGCCGAGGAGGCCGGGTTCGATTACGGCCTGACCCAGATCCGCTTCACGGCCGGCTACTGCGCGGAGTACCAGCACGAGTCGGTGGCCTTCAGCCATGCCCTCCTGGCCGCCACGTCGAAGCTCAAGGTGATCGCCGCGATCCTGCCGGGGCCCTGGAACCCGACGCTCGCCGCCAAGCAGATCGCCACGATCTCGCAGCTCAGCGGGGGCCGGATCGCGGTCAACATCGTCTCGGGCTGGTTCTCGGGCGAGTTCCGGGCGATCGGCGAGCCATGGCTCGACCATGACGAGCGCTACCGCCGCTCCGAGGAGTTCATCCGCAGCCTGCGCGGGATCTGGACCCAGGACAGCTTCACCTTCCGCGGCGACTTCTACCGCTACAGTGACTACACGCTGAAGCCGAAGCCCCTGGAGCCGCTGCCCGAGATCTTTCAGGGCGGCTCGTCGCGGGCGGCGCGCGACATGGCCGCCCGGGTGTCCGATTGGTATTTCACCAACGGCAACACGCCGGAGAACATCCGCGCCCAGGTGGACGACATCCGCGCCAAGGCCGCCGAAACCGGCAACCATCCGCGGGTCGGCGTGAACGCCTTCGTGATCGCGCGCGATACCGAGGAAGAGGCCCGGGCGGTCCTGCAGGAGATCATCGATCACGCCGATCCGGATGCCGTGAAGGCCTTCGGCCACGAGGTGAAGAATGCCGGCAAGGCCTCACCGGAGGGCGAGGGCAATTGGGCGAAATCCAGCTTCGAGGATCTCGTCCAGTACAACGATGGCTTCAAGACCAACCTGATCGGGACGCCCGACCAGATCGCCGAGCGGATCCTGGCCCTCAAGGATGCCGGGGCCGACCTCGCGCTGCTCGCCTTCCTGCACTTCCAGGAGGACGTGGCGTATTTCGGCCAGCACGTCATTCCGCGGGTCCGCGCCCTCGAATCCGCGCGCGAGAAGCGCGCCGAGGCGGCCTGACCGGTCCGCATCGAAGCCACCTGTCTGTCGGAGTGAGCCATGAACATTGCTGTCGATGCGCGCACGCTCGAACCGCAGCGCCCGGGGGCACCTGGTCCTGCGCGTCCGCCCTCCCCCGCCCACGTGATTCGTGACGATGCCGAGGCGCTGGCCGTCGCCCGACGCCTCGCCGGCGCGTTTCGAGCCGGCGCCTCCGAGCGCGACCGGGATGCGATCCGGCCGCTCGCCGAGCTCGATGCCTTCTCCCAGAGCGGCCTGTGGTCGATCAACGTGCCGCGCGCCTATGGCGGTCCGGAGGTCTCCTACCGGACGCTCGCGGCTGTGATCGCCATCATCGCGGCGGCCGATCCGGCGATCGCGCAGATCGCCCAGAACCATCTGGGCATCGTGGCGGCGATCAGGACCGTCTCGGACGAGGCGCAGAAGCGGCTCCTGTTCGGGGCGGTCCTGCGCGGCACCCGCTTCGGAAACGCCTTCTCGGAGCGGGGCACCAAGCGGGCGGCCGATTTCGAAACCCGCTTCACCGACCACGGCGACTATGTCGTGGTGCGCGGCCAAAAATTCTACGCCACCGGGGCGCTCCTCGCGCATCTCGTGCCGATCGTCGCCCTCGATGACCAGGGGCGTGCCTGGTACGCCATCGCCGAACGGGACGCGCCGGGGCTTACGGTCATTGACGACTGGTCGAGCTTCGGCCAGCGCGGCACGGCAAGCGGCACGGTGCTGATCGAGGATGTGCGTGTGCCCAAGACCCATCTGGTCCCGGCGTGGAAGGGGTACGAGGCGCCCAAGGCCGATGGTGCCGTGTTTCAGATCATCCAGGCGGCGGTCGATGCCGGGATCGGCCGCGAGGCCCTGGACGACACCGTCCGGTTCGTCCGCGAGAAGGCGCGGCCCTGGATCGACAGCGGGCTGGAGCGCGCCTCCGACGATCCTTACACGATTCAGGCGATCGGCGACCTGACCATCCGCCAGCACGCCGCGGAGGCGCTCCTCGACCGCGCCGGTCTCGCCCTGGATGCGGCGGTGGCTCAGCCGAGCGCGGAGAGCGTCGCGGCGGCGCAGCTCGCCGCGGCCGAGGCGAAGGTGCTGACCACCGAGGTCGCGCTGGCCGCCGCCAACAAGCTGTTCGAGCTGTCCGGCACCCGCTCGACGCTGGCCGCCGAGAATCTCGACCGGCACTGGCGCAACGCCCGCACGCACACGCTGCACGATCCGGTGCGGTGGAAATACGCGATCATCGGCAACCACGCCCTGAACGGCGTGAACCCGCCGCTCCACGCCTGGAGCTGAGGGAGGACGGTCGCGCGGCCACGATGCTCACCAGAGACCGGGATGACGACGCGGCGCGACGGGCGCCGCGTTTCGTCACTGCGTCAGCAGGATCTTCCCGTTGACCGGCCCGACGCCCTTCGGCACCGGAACGCTGGTCGCGTCGTAATTGGCGTTCAGATACAGGGTCGGCCCGTCGTAGAGGTCCAGCAGCTGCACGACGATGACGGTGTAGGCGGACTGGTCGCTGACGGCCGCGCTGCCGTCGATGATCAGCCGGCCGGAGGGCAGGTAGATCGTGCCCAGCATGGTGCGGGCATTGTTGCTGATGATCCGGTACTCGCGCAGGGGTTTGGACGGCGGTCCGGGCGGTGACGGCGGCGAGCCGGCCGGCCCCGGCGGCGGCGGCACGGGCGCGGAGACGCCGGGCTGCTCGGTCATCAGGAAGCCCGCGAGCGGTCCGCTGACCGGCGCCGCGAGGCTGATCGTCGTGTTGGCATCGAAGCGCAGGCCGGCGGCGTCGCCCATAAAGTAGAAGCCGACATCCTGACCCGTCATGCTCGCTTGGCCGTCCACGATCAGCGGACCATCCTTGATGATGTAGACGCCCGGGTTCAGCGTGACGTTTGCAGACCCCGAGATGTGCAGCCCGCCGCAATAGGTGCCGGGATCGAGCGTCGTGCTGGCGGTGATGGCGACGTTGCCGGCGGCCGGTCCCCCGGGCCCCTTCCCGGGGCCGGGCCCGGCCGACGCGCTCACCGTGACGCAGCTGCCGGGCACCGGCGCCTTGACGGTCACGGCCAACGGGTCGGCGATGGCCGGGCATCCCGACGTGACGGGCGGCGCGAAGTTGGCGCGGCTCGTGTTCGAGCCACCGACGCTGCAGATCGTGTCGGCTTTGGCGATGGCGTTGTCGTCGCCCTGGATGGCCTTCGGACTATTCGAATCCGCGTAGAGGGAGCAGGACGTCGCCGACAGGTTCGCGTTCTTCTCAAGATGAAGGCTGCCGACGGCGGCCGGGTCCAGCGTGAGCAGGCACAGGCGCATCTTCCCCATGATCGTCGCGGTTGAGCGCACGGTGATCGGCACAACCTTGAGCCCGACGAAGGCGCCGAAGGCCAATTTGAATTGATCGGTTGCGGTCGCCGAGACGCTGGTCTTGTCGCTGCTGACGCTGACCACCACGGAGAGCGGTCGATCCGGCGGCGATGGCGCGTTTTCCGCGACGAGACGCTGGACAATGCTGGCCACAGCCGTGGCGTTCGAGGGGGAAAGCTTCAGCGTATTGCCTCCGCCGAGCACCGCTGCATCGACGGCATTCTGCATTTGGCTGCGGCGGTAGACCATGCGGCTGTAATCGATGCCGCCCCCGACGAGGCCGAGAAGGACGGTGCCGGCGAGTCCGAAGATGAGGGCGACGGCGCCGCTTCGATCGGCGGTAAGTCGTGACCAAGCGCGGCGCGTTCGGTTTTTGCGGATTTCGGAGCGCGTCGGAATCCTGCGCGGCCTGGCCATACCGGCCTCATGTGCGATTGTGTTCCCCCGAACACCGTAGCGACACCACAAATACGTAAAGATTATCTTCGTTCAGATTGTAAAGGCGGGATCTCAAGCTGATTTGTCTAATCGGGGAAGAAGGATTTGTTTCTGAGCGACCAGCTGTGGCAACACAGGCTCGGAACGCCGCTCTGTTTGCCAGCCGGATAGAGAGCCCGCTGACTCGTAGATCGCCCGTTCGGGCGGCCGACCAGCGGCCCTGCGCAATCGGCGCCGAGCGCTGAACTGACCGCTGAGACCGGTGTGTCGTCGCATCAAGGCTCTCGTGCCGTTCGAGACAGCTAGAGCACCGGCAGGCCCCGCGCCTTCGCCTCTTCGCCGGGCTCGACGTGGATCGTCACGACCGCTCCTGGAATCGTGGTCTCAAGCGCCGATTCCAGCCGGTCGCAGATGGCGTGTGAATCCTCGACCGTCATGGCGCCCGGCACCACGAGATGGAAATCGATGAAGGTCGCCTGCCCGGCTGAGCGGGTCCGGACGTCGTGGGCTTCCAGCGCCCCCTCCCCGTGCCGCGAGATGAGCGCGCGGATCTCCGACACCATCTCGGCGGGAGCAGCCCGGTCCATCAAGCCGTCGACCGATTCGCGCACCATCCGGAAGCCCGACCACAGGATATTGAGCGCGACCAAACCCGCCACGACCGGGTCGAGGACCGGGTACCCGGTGAGCACAACGGCACCGACGCCCACGAGGACCCCTCCGGAGGTGACCACATCGGCGAAGACATGGCGCGCATCCGCGATGAGGGCCGGGGAACGCCACCGGCGCCCCCAGCGCATCAGGGCGACAGCCCAGACGGCGTTGACAATGCTCGCGCCGACATTGACCGCCAGACCCACGGCCGGCGCGTCGAGGGGCCTGGGGGCGAGCAGACCGAAATACGCCTCGCGCAGAATCAAGAGCGCCGCCACGACGATCAGCGCACCCTCGATCACCGCGGAGAAGAACTCGGCCTTGTGGTGACCGTAGGGGTGATCCTCGTCGGCCGGACGCGCGGCGACCCGCAGGGCCACGAAGGCGCCGACCGCCGCGACCACGTTGATGATGCTTTCCAGCGCGTCCGAGTACAGCGCGAGGCTGCCGGTGAGCCACGCGGCGTAGAACTTCAGGGCCGTGACGGCGCCGCCGATACCGGCACTGAGCAGGGCGGCTTTCTGGGTGCGGTCCATGGGATCTGCCGAGCAGGTGTCGACGGGCCCATACGGGAACAGCGGCGGCCAAGGCCACGGCAAAGGTTCGACGCTGCCGAATAGAAATTAGCCTCGGCTAAGCCTCTGGGTCGCGCAACGCGGGATCGCGCGCGGCCTCGCGCGCGCGACTGACCTGCGCCTTGGCGCGCGCGGCCTCGGCCTTTCGCAGGTAGCGGCGGCGCTGCCACGCAAAGCGCGCGCTGCTGGCCAATCCGTCCAGGCGCGCGGCCTCGCGCTCCCAGTAACCGAGAAGCTGCCCGTCCAGGGTGACCCTGCGCGGGCGTCCCGCCATCGTCATGGTCTTAGCCTCGCTCGGCGGGCGGCTCGCCCGTCTCGGACACCATCAGCGCGTCCGGATCGTTGCGGAAGCTGCCGGCCCCGGCATCGGGCACCGGCACCGCCGGGCTGCCGAAGGGCTGGCTCGGATAGGCGGCCTCGAACTTGTCCCGGGCCTCGTCCGGATTCGCGGCCTTAAGGACGATCTCCGCCGTCCCGGGCAGAGGCCAGCGTGGATCGGCTTCGTCACGGGGGCGCACGGCGAACCAGGGCATCGGGGCAGCGTCTCGCGTCTCGGTGACGCGTGAAACGGGCGGGTCTCGAACCGGTTCCGCGGTTGAAACTGGGTGCCGTTCGGTGCAGGCAGCCGGCGATGCGCGTGGATCTGTTCGATTTCGACCTGCCGGAGACCAGCATCGCCCTGCGTCCGGCCGAGCCGCGGGATGCGGGGCGAATGCTGATCGTGCGTCCGGGCGAGGCGCCGGTCGACCGGTTCGTGCGCGACCTGCCCGGCGCCTTGCGGCCCGGCGATGCCCTGGTCTTCAACGACACGCGGGTGATCCCCGCCCGGCTCAACGGCGTGCGCACCCGCCCCGGCGCGCCGGTCAGCGGACCGAGGTGCTGCTGCACCTGCGCGAGGCGCCCGACCGCTGGCGTGCCTTCGCGCGTCCGGCCAAGCGGCTGAGCCCCGGCGACGCGCTGCGCTTCGGCGACCTGACGGCCACGGTGGTTGAGAAGGGCGAGGCCGGCGAGGTCGTGCTCGCCTTCGATCGGGCCGGACCGGACCTCGACGCCGCCATCGCGGCCGGGGCGCGCTGCCCCTCCTTACATCGCTGGCAAGCGCGCCACCGACGCGCGCGACGCCACCGATTATCAGACGGTCTACGCTCGGAACCCCGGGGCGGTGGCGGCGCCGACCGCCGGCCTCCATTTCTCCGAAACGCTCCTGGCGGATCTCGACGCGGCCGGCCTGCGGCGCCATCACGTCACCCTGCATGTCGGCGCCGGCACCTTCCTGCCGGTCAAGGCCGACGACACCGAAGGGCACCGGATGCACGCCGAGATCGGGCTGCTCGACGCGGCTACGGCAGAGGCGCTCAACGCCACCCGGGCCGCCGGCGGCCGGATCGTTGCGGTCGGCACGACGGCGCTGCGTCTGCTGGAAAGCGCTGCCCGGCCGGACGGTACGCTCGCGCCGTTCTCCGGTCCCACCGACATCTTCATCACCCCGGGCTACCGCTTCCGCGCGATCGATGCCCTGGTGACGAACTTTCACCTGCCGCGCTCGACCCTGTTCATGCTGGTCTCGGCCTTCTCGGGACTGGAGACGATGCACGCCGCCTACGCGCACGCGATCCGAGCCGGCTACCGGTTCTACTCCTACGGCGACGCCAGCCTGCTCTTCCCGGGCCCCGGCGCGGATACCCCATGACCGATCCCGTTCCCTTCGGCTTCACCCTGCTGGCGCAGGACGGCACGGCCCGCACCGGCGAGATCGCGACGCCGCGCGGCACCATCCGCACGCCGGCCTTCATGCCGGTCGGCACGGCCGCGACCGTGAAGGCCATGTATCCTGGGCAGGTCCACGAGCTCGGCGCCGACGTGGTGCTCGGCAACACCTACCACCTGATGCTGCGTCCCGGCCCTGAGCGCATGGCGCGGCTCGGCGGCCTGCACCGGTTCATGAACTGGGACCGGCCGATCCTGACCGATTCCGGCGGGTTCCAGGTCATGTCGCTGTCGGCGCTGCGGAAGATCGACGAGCAGGGCGTCACCTTCCGCTCGCATATCGACGGTACCGCCCATCACATGAGCCCGGAACGCTCCATCGAGATCCAGGGCCTGCTGGGCTCCGATATCCAGATGCAGCTCGACGAGTGCGTCCGCCTGCCGGCGGATCACGCGGCGATCGAGAAGGCCATGCACCTGTCGCTGCGCTGGGCCGAGCGCTGCCGCGTCGCCTTCGGCGAGCAGCCGGGCCGGGCGATGTTCGGAATCGTGCAGGGTGGCGACGTGCCGGCGCTCCGGGTCGAGAGCGCGCGCGCCCTGACCAACCTCGACCTGAAGGGCTACGCGGTCGGCGGCCTCGCGGTGGGCGAGCCGCAGGAAGTGATGTTCGCCATGATCGAGACCGTCGAGCCGCACCTGCCGCAGGCCAAGCCCCGCTACCTGATGGGCGTCGGCACGCCGGACGACATCCTGGGCGCGGTCGCCCGCGGCATCGACATGTTCGACTGCGTGATGCCGACCCGCGCCGGCCGTCACGGCCTCGCCTATACCCGCCACGGCCGGGTCAACCTGCGCAACGCCCGCCACGCCGAGGACACGGCGCCGCTCGACGAAGCCTCGACCTGCCCGGCGGCACGGGACTATTCCAAGGCCTACCTGCATCACCTCGTCCGGTCGAACGAGATCCTGGGCATGATGCTGCTGACCTGGAACAACCTCGCCTATTATCAGGACCTGATGAAAGGCGCCCGGGCCGCGATCCGCGAGGGCCGGTATGCGGATTACTGCGCCGCCACGCGCGAGGGCTGGGCACGGGCCGAGCGCGCCGCCGCCTGAGCGCCCGCGTCAGGGATGCGCGAGCACGCGGTAGACACCGTCCGGATCATCCGCTCCCGTCGTCGCCGCGGCCTTGAGATCCGCCACGATCCGGGCGGCCACCGGCAGCCGGTAGTGCAGCGCGTCCCAGTAATTCGCGTCTGAGGTCGTGAGCGGCGAGACGCGGCGGAAATCCACCACCACCGCGCCGCGGCGGGCGCCGACCGCCGCGACCCGGGCCTTGCACGCCGCCTCGCGCCATCCGGCGGGCGTGCCGGGCGCGCCCTGGGCCACAGCGTGCACCGGCATGAAGGCGATGAGCTTCAGCGCTCCCGCCGGGACGCGGTCGAGGATCGCGCCGAGCCGGGCGATGGCTGGCATGGGCTCGTCCGGCCCGTCGGCTCTCGCTGCGGGATCGACGGCGCCGGCACGGATATGGGCGCGGGCGCGCGCGGGATCGTAGCGGTCTTCCGGCGGCGTGAAGACCGCGTAGCCGTCGCGGCGGATGCGGGGACGCGTGAGGCCGAGTCGGGCGAGACCGGCCTGCACGGCGACCGTGGCGGAACGCAGGCTCACCTGCCGCAGCACGCCCCACGGCGCGCCCTCCGCGTAGAGCCAGTCCGGGAAGGCGTTGGCGGTCCGCGCCGGCGGATCGGCGGCGCACCATGTGACGTCGAGTCCGAACAGGATTGCCCGCACCGGCCGGTGCGCCAGGAACAGGTCCGCGAGGCGGATCTGCTCGTCGGGCGTCGCGGCGTTCACCGCGAGGTTGGCGAACCGCGCGTCGAACGCGGGGTTGAGGGCGGCGGGATCGAGCAGGCGCGCCGTCGATGTCCCGAAGACCGCCGCGTCGAACCGGCCGCCGCGGGCGATCTGCGGATAGGAGAGCCGCTGGTTGGCGTCCATGATCGGCCCCGGCGGCCGTCCCGGCCCGGCCCGCAGGCCGTAGGGATCGAGCATGGCGATGAGGACGACCACCGCGATGCCCAGCAGGGCGGCGCAGCCGACGAGGGTGCGGGCGAAACCGGACCAGTCGGCGGGCCGAGCCGCCGCGGGGTCGCGCGCAGGCGTACCCATCGACCCAAGAGAGCCGGTCTGATCCATCTGCTGAGGCTGGCGGGAAATCTTGGTCGGAGTGGCAGGATTTGAACCTGCGACCCCCACGTCCCGAACGTGGTGCGCTACCAGACTGCGCTACACTCCGAAGGCCGTCCTGCGTCTCCGCCAGGGCCGGCGAGCGGGTGTATAGCCGCGCCTTTCCCGGGCCGCAAGCGCACTCTTGCGGGATTCAGCCGAGATCCTTCGGCCAATCGGCCGGAAGCCTGTGCGACGTCACCTTTGCGTCGGACGACCGGACGGCGACCGTCGCGGCGTAGTCGGGGCCGACGTCGAGCTCCGCCAGGGTCCAGCCGCCCGCACCGGGCCACCGCAACAGGCGCGGCGGCGCGGGCGGCAGGGTGACGCTGAAGCGGTCGAGGGGAAGCGACAGACCCGTGCCATGCGCCTTCACGACGGCCTCCTTCCGGGTCCAGAGACCGTAGAACACGCCCTCGATCGCGTCCGGCGGCAGCGCCATCAAGGTGGCCACCTCGTCGGCGGCGAAATGCGTCCGCGCGATCTGGCCCGCATCCGGGATCGGCCGGACCAGCTCGACATCGACCCCGATCGCGGCCGCGGGCGCGAGGCCGATCAGCGCGCGCGCCCCGGAATGAGACAGGTTGAAACTGAGGGCTCCCCGGGCGGATCCGGCGAGTTCGGGCTTTCCATCGGCGCCGGCCGCGAACCGGATCTCGGCCGGATCGCAGTCGAGCGTTTCGGCGAGGATCCGTCGGAGCGCGGCGTGGCTCGCCACGTAGCGTGCCCGGTCCACGGGCCGCAGGAACCGGTCCGCCCGGTCGCGCTCCGGTCGATCGAGCACGGTCCAGCACAGGTCGAGCTGATCCGGAGAGACGGCGAGATCGGCGATCCAGACGTCGGCCGCGCTCACGCGACGCCTCGCCGCGGTGGTGGACAGAGGCTAACGTCGTCGGAGTGAGGCGGCACGGGGGGACGCGTCCGGTGAGAGCGGGATGAGGAGCATCGTCGTCCTACGCCGGGCCGGCAAGGGCCGCCGGACGTGAGCACCCCGACGGCCGCTCTGATCCGCAGCGCCCCCTGGACGCTGCCGAGCCTGGCGACACGCCGCGCCCGCTACGGCGTCTTCTTCGCGACTTACCTGTATCAGGGGCTGATCGCCGGTTTCTCGCTTACCGCGCTGGCCAATCACCTGGCGGCGCGCGGCGTCTCGGCGGCGGAGGCCGGGTTCCACTTCGCCCTCGCCGGCCTGCCCTGGACCCTGCAGCCGATCCTCTGGGGGCCGCTGATCGACCGCGCCGGCGATTTCCGCATGGGGCGGCGGCGCCCCTTCGCCGTTGTGGCGATCCTGTGCGCCCACGCCGCGCTCGCGCTTCTTCTCCTGGCGCGACCCGACCAGGTCGGCCTGCTGGGGCTGATCTTCCTGGCGCACAGCCTGTTCGCCTCGCTCCTTGATACCGCCTGTGACCGCATGATCATGGACCATGTTCCGGCTCTGGAACTCGGCCGGGTCAGCGCCTGCACGCGGGCCGGATTTGTGGCCGGGACCAGCCTCAGCGCCGCGTTCTTCTCCTGGATGCTCGCTGCGGAGGGGCTCGTCGCGAGCGCGCACTGGCTGCTCGCCGTCGCCGTCCTGGCGAGCCTGCCGATGCTGCTGATCCGCGAGGCGCCGGGCGACGCGTTCGCCGCGCCGGGCCGGCGCGGGCCGCCGCCGCGGCGCCTGCCCTTCCGTCGCTTCCTGCGCCGGCTCGGCGTGGCCCTGCGGCGACCCCGGGCCTTGCGGCTCCTCGCCCTCTGCTTCGGGCTCGACGGGGCGCTCGGCCTGTTCGAGCTGCCCTTCTCGGTCGATCTGCTCCAACGCCAGGGCTGGGATCCCGCCGCCCTCTCACGGCTTCAGGCGGGGCTGGCGCTGGCGAGCGGCACGGCCGGCGCGCTGGCGATCGGCCTGTGGGCGGACAGGGCCGGCGCGGTGCGGCCGCTGCGCGCCCTGCTGGTCGCCAGCGCCGCCGCCTTCGCGCTGGCCGCGGCCCTGATCGGTGCGGGGCTCGTCGGACCGGCCGGGCCGGTGATCCTCGCGCTCACCGACATGCTGCCGGGTCTGCTGATCGTCGCGCTAATGCCGGCCTTGCTGCAGGCCAGCCGCGGACGCGCCGGGGCGGCCACGCAGTTCGAGGTCTACATGGCGGCGATGAATCTGGGCTCGGTCGCCGGGACGGCGCTCGCCGGCTGGCTCGTCCCCGTCCTGTCACTCTCGGTCGTGGCCGCCCTCGTGGCCGGTGTGTTCCTGGCCGCGGCCCGGATGGTCAGCCGCGGCGATCTGCTCAGCCCCCGCGGGTGAGGGAAATCGGGGATGCCGGCCCGAGCCCGGCTCCCGGCCGGCCCGGGATGCGTTAGAAGCCCATCATGGCCGCCGTGAAATCCGAAACGCCCGATCTCGACCTGACCGCCGAGGAGGCGCGCGCCGAGCATGCCCGCCTATCCGAGGCGATCCTGGAGGCCGACCGGCTCTACTATCAGGAGGACGCGCCCGAGATCTCGGATGCGGAGTACGATCGCCTGCGCCGGCGGCTGGAGGACATCGAGACCCGCTTCCCGGACCTTGCCGGGACGGGCGCGGCCAGCACGTCGGTCGGCGCCAAGCCGTCGGAGAAGTTCGCCAAGGTGCGGCACGCGGTGCCGATGCTGTCGCTGGGCAACGCCTTCGGACGACGCCGAGGTGGCCGAGTTCGTCGCACGCGTGCGCCGCTTCCTCGGCTGGCCCGACGAGACGCCCCTCGCCTTCACGGCCGAGCCCAAGATCGACGGCCTGTCCCTGTCGCTCCGCTACGTCAACGGCCGCCTCGACACCGCGGCGACCCGCGGCGACGGCGAGGTCGGCGAGAACGTCACCGCCAATGCCCGCACCGTGCAGGACATCCCGGCGGCGCTCGCCGGGTCCGGATGGCCGGAGATCTGCGAGGTGCGCGGCGAGGTCTACCTGTCCCACGCCGACTTCGCCGCCATCAACGCCCGCCAGGAGGCGGCCGGCAAGCCGCTCTTCGCCAATCCGCGCAACGCCGCCGCCGGCAGCCTGCGCCAGCTCGATCCGGGGATCACCGCATCCCGGCCGCTCAAGTTCTTCGCCTATGCCTGGGGCGAGCTCTCGGCGCCGATCGCGGAGACGCAATCCGGCGCCCTGCAGCGCTTCGCGTCCTGGGGCCTGCCGGTAAACCCGCTCACCGAGACCTTCACCGACACCGCGGCGATGCTCGCGCATTACCGCCGGATCGAGGCGGACCGGGCCGGGCTCGGCTACGACATCGACGGCGTCGTCTACAAGGTCGGCGACCTCGCGCTCCAGAAGCGGCTCGGCTTCGTCTCGCGCTCGCCGCGCTGGGCGCTCGCGCACAAATTCGCCGCGCAGGAGGCGACGACCGTCGCCGAGGACATCGTCATCAACGTCGGTCGCACCGGCTCGCTGAACCCGCTGGCCAAGCTGAGGCCGGTGACCGTCGGCGGCGTGGTCGTGTCCAACGCAACCCTGCACAACGAGGGCTACGTGAAGGGCGTCGGCGCCGACGGCGAGCCGATCCGCGACGGCCGCGACATCCGGGTCGGCGACACCGTGACGGTGGTCCGCGCCGGCGACGTCATCCCGAAGGTGATGGATGTCGACCTGTCGAAGCGCCCGGCGGATTCGCAGCCCTACGCCTTCCCGGAGACCTGCCCGGCCTGCGGCAGCCGCGCCGTGCGCGCGATCAACCCGCGCACCGGCCGCGCCGACGCGGTGCGCCGCTGCACCGGCGGACTGATCTGCCCGGCGCAGGGGGTGGAGCGTCTGAAGCACTTCGTGTCGCGCAACGGCTTCGACATCGAGGGCTTCGGCGAGACCTATATCGAAGTGCTGTTCGAGGCGGGGCTCGTGCGCCAGCCGGCCGACCTGTTCCGGCTCGATTTCGAGAAGCTGAAGGCCGCCATCGTGGCGCGGCGCGAGGCGCTGTCGGCCGAGCGGCGGGCAGAATCCGGCACGGCCGAGCCGCCCAAGAAAGCTTCCAAGAAGAAGGGCGAGGAGGAAGACAAGGCGATCAAGAACCTGCTCGCCGGCGTCGAGGCGCGCCGCCAGGTCCCGATGAACCGCCTGCTCTTCGCCCTCGGCATTCCGCAGATCGGCGAGGCGACCGCCAAGGCTTTGGCCAAGCGCTTTTCCGACATGCCGGCGCTGATTGCGGCGATCCGCGCCGCATCGGCCGCACAGCCGGGCCCCGACTGGGTCGAACTGACGGCCGTCCCGCGGGTCGGGGGCACGACCCGGGACCGCCTGCTCGATCTCGGCTACCCCGAGGACGGCGCGACGCCGGCCAAGGAGCGCGCCCGCCTCAGCACTGTGCAACGCGAGAATCTGCTCGCCCATTACGGCGACGCCGACGCCGTGCGCGCGGCGATCGCCCGGGCGGCCGAGCAGCGCCCCGGGGATGCCTACAGGGTCTTCGCCGATGACGGCGAGATCGGCCCGGTCGCCACCGACGCGCTGCTCCTGTTCTTCGCCGAGCCGCATAACGCCGACGCCGTCTCGGCGCTGCTCGACGCGGTCGAGGTCGAGCCGATGGAGCGGGCCGCTTCGGCCTCCGCCTTCGCGGGCAAGACCGTCGTCTTCACCGGCACGCTGGAGAAGATGACCCGCAACGAGGCCAAGGCGGTGGCCGAGCGCCTCGGCGCCAAGGTTTCCGGCTCGGTCTCGGCCAAGACCGATCTCGTCGTCGCGGGTCCGGGGGCCGGGTCAAAGTTGAAGGACGCCCAGAAGCACGGTGTGCGGGTGGTCTCGGAAGACGATTGGCTCGGGATGGTGGCGCAGGGTTGAAGCCGGAGTCCCGGCAGCCTAGACCGCTTGGGGAACACCCCGAGAACTCCTGCCCGCCATGGTTGACCCGCGATGACGGTCCTGGCCCTCGACTTCGAGACGGCCAACGAGCGGCGTGACAGCGCCTGCGCGGTCGGGCTCGCCTGGATCGCGGACGGCCGGGTGATCCGCCGGGAGAGCCACCTGATCCGCCCGCCCGAGATGCGCTTCGCGCCGGGCAACATCCGGGTCCACGGGATCCTGCCGGCGAACGTCGCCGACAAGCCGGGCTTCGGTGCCGTGATGGCGCCGTACCTCGATGACCTCGCCCGCGGGCTCATCCTCGCCCACAACGCGAGCTTCGACATCGGCGTCCTGCGCGCCGGGCTCGCCCGAGCCGGGCTGCCGGTGCCGGACCTCTCGTATCTCTGCACGGTCCAGGTCGCGCGCCGGGTCTTTCCGGCGCCGGAAGGCTGCGGCCTCGGCAAGGTGGCGCGACGCCTCGGCATCCGCTTCGAGCATCACGATGCCGGCGAGGATGCCTATGCCTGCGCGGAGATCGCCCTCGCCGCGATGCGCGAGAGGGAGGCGGCGGATGTCCACGGCCTCGCGGCGACCATCGGCCTGCCGATCACGCGGGCGACGGGTGGCCCTGCCCAGCCCCGCCGTGACCCCGGGGGGATCAGTGGGCGGGCTATGGCAGCCTTCCCGGCCGCGTCCGCGGCGCTGAGCTTCACCATGCGGGGATCGACCGGCAACCGCTACCACGTCGCGTTCGAGGAGCGACCGGGCGGTCCGCAGCTGCGCTGCACCTGCACGGCCGGTCGCTACGGCATGCGCTGCCGCCACGTGAAGGCGCTGGAAGTCGGCGACATCACCGACCTTCTCTCCGACAACGCCTCCGACGTCGTGCTCCTGGCGCGCATGCTCGGCGCGAAGGCCCGCGCTGTCGGGGCGGCCTGAAGCGCGGTCAAACCGCCTCAAGGCAGATTCGGAAGGCCGCGATCGCGCGTTCGATGTCGGCGGCGGTGATGTGCCGGTGCGTGACCAGCCGCAAGCGAGCCTCGCCCAGCGGCCGGGTTCGGATTCCGGCGGCCTCGAGATCGTCGACCCAGCGCGCGCTGCCGCGCCCGGTCGCGGCGAGGTCGACCTGCACGATGTTGGTCTGGGGGCTGTTGGCCGACAGGAGAGGCCTCAGCGCGTTCAAACCTTCGCTGAGCTGCCGCGCGCGTGCATGGTCCTCGGTGAGGCGCGAGCCCATGGCGGTGAGAGCTTCGAGGCCCGCAGCCGCCATGACCCCGACCTGCCGCTGCGTGCCGCCGATCATCTTGCGGAGGCGCCGCGCCGCCGCGATCACCGGCTCGCTCCCCGCCAGGACCGCACCGACAGGCGCGCTCAATCCTTTCGAGAGGCAGAGCGAGACCGTATCGACACTTGCCGAGACCTCGGCTGGCGCGATGCCGAGATGCGCGGCGGCGTTGAACAGACGCGCGCCGTCGAGATGGACCGGGATGCCTCGCGCCCGGGCGAGGCTGGATACGGCCGCCATATGGGCAAGCGGCAGGACGGCGCCGCCAGCGGCGTTGTGTGAGGTCTCCAGGGCGATCATGCCGGTTCGGAGCGGGCTCGCAGCCGGACGAAGTGCGTCCTCCAGCTGATTGAGGTCCATGGCGCCATCAATGCCGGCAATGCCGAGCAGGAAAGCGCCCGTGAGTGTGGCAGCGCCGCGCTCGGTGTTGATCATGTGCGCCTGCGCTTCCAGCAGGATCTGCTCGCTGCGCTGGACCTGGGCCAGGATCGCCAGCAGGTTGCCCATGGTGCAGCTCGGCACGAACAGGCCGGCCTCCTTGCCGAGAACCGCCGCGGCGGTCTCCTCCAGCGCACGCGCGGTCGGATCGCCGTCGAGCCCGTCGTCCCCGAGAGGCGCGGCGCACATCTGCGCGTACATGGCCTCGGTCGGTCGAGTGACCGTGTCGCTGCGCAGGTCGACAAAGGTCGGCGATGCGGCGTCGCTGCTGAATTCGTCGCGCTTCATGGGTTCACCCGTGCCGCGTCTACCGGTACGCGGCCTCGTCGCCGGAATCGGTCGGATTGGCCAGGGCACGCGTGAGGACGTCGCTCATCGGCAGCTCGAGATTGATGCCCTTCGGCGGGATGGGCTGCTCGAAATACCGCGCGTAGAGCCGCGCCACAGTGCCGTCCTGGATCAGCTCGACCACCGCCTTGTCGACCGCCGCCTTGAAAGGCGCGTCATCCTTAGGTTCAAGGATCCCGTAGGGGGCGAATTCGAGACCCTTGGTGCCGATCTTGTAGTCTCCCGGGCGCTTGGCCCCGGCGACGGTCGCGTGGGCCAACGCGTCGTCATTGATCGCCCCGGCTGCGCGGCCGGTCTCCACCAGCAGGAACACCTCTGCGGTGTCCTTGGCGGGCATCACCTGGATGTCGAGCTTGTCGCGGACGTTGATGCGGGTCGCGACCCGCTGGGTCTCGCCACCGGCCTGCGCCGAGATCGCCTTGCGGCGGAACGAGGCGATGTCGCCGACGTCCACCGGCGCGTCCTTCTTGGCCACCAGCACCACCTGCGCCACGAACGTGGTCGGCGCGAAGGAGACCAGCTTGTGCCGCTCCGGCAGGTTGCTGGCGGTGCCGCATTCCAGATCGATCGTCCCATTGTTGATCAGCGGTATCCGCGTCGCCGACATGACCGGCACGTGGCGGATGTCGATCCTGGTCAGTCCGAGAGCTGTCTTCAGCTTCTCGGCAACGTGCTCGCATATCTCCAGTGAATACCCAACCGGCTTGGCGTTCTGGTCGAGGAAGCCGAAGGGCGGGGACGCATCAGGAAAGCCGAGGCTGATCTGGCCGGTCGACCGGATCTTGTCGAGGCGCCCCTCCGCCGAGACGGGCGCGGTGATCCCGACGCAGCACAAGGCTGCGATCACGAGCGAGAGCGTCCTCGACACGATCCGTGCCTCCTTCGATAATCCGTCGGACCTCGGTGCTTGAGCCCCACGACGCCGTGCGCCCGGCTCGAAGCTTTGCCGTGCGATCCTAAGGGCTTGGCCAAGCTGGCGTCCAATTCCGATTCATCTGGGGATCATACGGATTTGATATGGCCGAACGACGCCTGACCTTCCGGCACATCGAGGCATTCCGCGCCGTGGTGGCGTCGGGCTCGATGACCGAGGCAGCGCGGCGCCTCCACACCTCGCAGCCGCAGATCAGCCGCCTGATCGGGCAGCTGGAGGCGATCACGGCGCTGCCGCTGTTCGATCGCAGCGGCGGCCGCGTCATTCCCTCTCTCGACGGAACCCGCTTCCACGCCGAGGTCGAGCGTGCCTTCGTGGGGCTGAGCAGTCTGGAGACGGCGGCGGCGCGGATCCGCGCCTTCGGCGCCGAGCGCCTGCGGGTCGCCGCGATGCCCCGCCTCGCGGGGGGCTTGCTCGCCCGTGCCGTGGCCCGATTCAGATCGGAGCATCCGGACGTGATCGTGGCGATCCATTCCGGCGACGACGAGACCGTGAATGGCTGGATCGCGAGCGGCTTCTGTGATGCCGCATTGACCATGCTGTACGGCGAGATCCCGGATGCACGGCTCGATCATGTGGAGACGCGCGCCTGCGTCGCCATTCTGCCGCAGGACCATCCGCTCGCCGCCCGCACGATGCTGGAACCGGCGGACCTTCGCGGCGTGCCGTTTGTGGCGTCTCCGCTCGGAAGCGCCTTGCGGAGCAGCACCGAGGCGGTCTTCGCCCAGGCCGGCATCCCCCTGATGGTCACCGCGGAGGCGGGGCTTGGCGCCTCGATCTGCACGCTGGTCTCGGCGGGCCTCGGCTTCAGCGTGATGAATCCGCTGGCCGCCCACGAGGAGGCCAAGGTCTCGCCGATCGCGATCCGGCCCTTCCTCCCGGCACTCCCGGTGCGCTTCGCCCTGCTGTTCCCGCCCGACCACGCCCGTGGACGGCTCATGCGGGCCTTCGGCGCCTGCGCGCGCGGTGTCCTCTTGGAGGAGCTTGCGAATCTGCCGGACGCGCCGTCGGAGCGTCCGGCAGATTGATCTTACGCGGCGCGCCGATCGGCTTCCGCGTAGAATGTACCGCCCCGCTCGGCCATCGCGGACAAGTTGTCCGGAACGTGGAAGCGGGGGCCGTGCTTCGCCTCGAGCTGGCGGGCGAGCTCCACGAAGGCCGCCGTGCCCATGAAATCGATGTACGACAGGGCGCCCCCGGTGAACGGCGCGAAGCCGAAGCCGAGGATCGAGCCGACATCGGCCTCGCGCGGATCGGTGACCACGCCCTCACCCACCGTGCGGGCGGCTTCCAGCGCCTGCACCACCAGCAACCGCTGCTTGAGCTCGGTGAAGTCGACCGCCTCCGGATCGAGCCGGTTGGGCTGCAGGTCCTTCAAGCCGGGCCAGAGACGCTTCGGCGCGCCCTCGGGATAGTCGTAGAAGCCCTTGCGGTTCTTCCGGCCGAGCCGGCCCTGGTGCTCGACCATCTCGGACAGGATCGCCTTCTGGGCAGGATCGACGGCGCCCTGCCCCACCTGCGCTTCGGTGGCTTTGGCGATCTTGAGGACGAGGTCGAGAGCGACTTCGTCGTTGAGCGAGAGCGGACCGACCGGCATCCCGGCCTGACGCCCAGCACTCTCGATCATCGCGGGCGGCACGCCCTCGGCCAGCATCTTGTGACCTTCGAGGATGTAGGCGCCGACGCAGCGGTTGGCGAAGAAGCCGCGGGCGTCGTTCACGACGATCGGGGTCTTCTTGATCAGGCGCACGTAGTCGAGGGCCGTGGCCAGCGCCGCGTCGCCGGTCGCCTCACCCTTGATAATCTCCACCAGCATCATCTTCTCGACGGGCGAGAAGAAGTGGATGCCGACGAACTGCGCCGGTCGCTGCGAGCTCTTGGCCAGCCCGGTGATCGGCAGGGTCGAGGTGTTGGACGCAAAGATCGCGTCGGGACGGATGACTGCCTCGACCTTCTGGATCACCTCGGCCTTGACCTTGGGGTCCTCGAACACCGCCTCGACCACGAGGTCGCACTCCGCCAGCGCGTTGTAATCCGCCGTTGCGGTGATGCGGCCGAGCAGCGCGTCGCGGTCGGCAGTCTTGGCGCGGCCCTTGTTGATCTGGCCGGTGATGAGCGTGTGGGCGTAGGCCTTGCCCTTCTCGGCAGCCTCCACCGATTGATCGACCAGCACCACCTCGATGCCGGCCTGAGCCGTCACGTAGGCAACGCCCGCGCCCATGAAGCCGGCGCCGATCACGCCGACGCGGCGGAGGTTCGTGGCCGGCACGTCCTTCGGACGGCGCGCGCCCTTGTTCAGCTCGCCCATGGAGATGAACAGCGTGCGGATCATCGCCGCCGCCTCGGTCGAGCGCAGGATGTGGGCGAAGTAGCGGCTCTCGACCCGCAGGGCGAGGTCCATCGGCAGCTGCAGGCCCTCGTACACGGAGGCCAGGATCGCCTTGGCGGCCGGATAATTGTCGTGCGTCTCGCGCCGGTAGATGGCGTTAGCCGGCGGCCAGATCATCATGCCGGCGGGCGAGTAGACCTTCCCGGACGGCGCCTTGAACTTCGGCACGTCCCAGGGCGCCACCGCCGAACCGCCCTCGCGGATCCAGGCCTTGGCCCGCTCGGCGATCTCCGCCTGCGGCGCCACGGCGTGGATCAGCCCCATGCCCTTCGCCATGGGCGCGCGGATCTGCTCGCCCTTGAACAGCATCTGGAGCGCGTCGCCGGTCTGCATGAGCCGCGCGACCCGCTGCGTGCCGCCGCCGCCCGGGAACAGGCCGACCTTGATCTCCGGAAGGCCGACCCGTGTCTTCCCGTCGTCGGAGGCGACCCGGTAGTGGCACGACAGCGCCAGTTCGAAGGCGCCGCCCAGGCACAGGCCCTGGATCGCCGCCGCGAAGGGCTTGCCGCAGGTCTCGAGGCGGCGGAACAGCAGGGAGAGCCGCCGGGACGCCTCGAAGAAGTGGCGCATCGCCACCTCCTCGCCCTGCTCGGCCTTCAGTTGCTCGTAGGCCCGACCGAGGCCCTGCAGCATGGTGAGGTCGGCGCCGCCGGAGAAATTGTCCTTGCCGGTGGCGATGACGCAGCCCTTGATCGCCGGATCGGACGCAACCTGCTCGATGATCTGCTCGAGCTGGTCCATCACCCCCTCGGTGATCACGTTCATCGAACGGCCGGGCATGTCCCAGGTCGCCAGAGCGATGCCGTCGGGATCGGTCTCGAAGCGGAAATCGGTCAGCGTCACGGTGCCGTCCTCCCAGGAAAGCGTCAGCGGGATACCAACGCGGCCACGTTAAGGTTGTGTAGAGCGCGCACGTCCAGGGTCAGCCGGCCGGGGGGTACCGACGGACGCCGTACATGACGAACGATATCGGATGCCGCGCCTGCCGCGCCGGCACCAAACTCGGCTTCGACTTCACGATGGCCTTCCAGCCGATCCTCGATCTGGCGGACGGGTCGGTCTGGGCGTACGAGGCGCTGGTGCGGGGGCCGAACGGCGAGCCGGCCTACACGATCCTCGATCGCGTGACCGATGAGACCCGCTACCAGTTCGATCAGGCCGCCCGCGTCAAGGCGATCGAACTCGCCGGTCGCCTGTTCCCCCGCGATAGCGGCACGCGGCTGTCGATCAACTTCATGCCGAACGCCGTCTACGAGCCGAATGCCTGCATCCGCGCGTCCCTGGACGCCGCGCGCCGGGTCGACTTCGCGCACCAGCGCATCATGTTCGAGTTCACCGAGCAGGAGCGCTTCCGCGACATCGAGCACGTGAAGCGCATCGTCGCCGCCTACCGGAAGCAGGGGTTTCTCACCGCGCTCGACGATTTCGGCGCCGGCTTCGCGGGTCTGAGTCTCCTGGCGAATTTCCGCCCCGATCTGATCAAGATCGACATGGACCTGCTGCGCGGCCTCGACGCCGATGCCGGCCGCTACGCGATCGTCTCCGGGGTTGTCGCGATCGCCCGGGCCCTCGGCGTGACGGTGCTGGCCGAGGGCGTCGAGACCGCGGCGGAACTTGATGCCCTGCGCGGCCTCGGGATCACGCTCGTGCAAGGCTACCACTTCTCCAAGCCCCTGCTGGAGGAGCTGCCGCCGGTCGCGGGCTTCGCCCCGACGACCGCGCGCGCGGCCTGAAGCCAACGGAGCGCGCGCGGCCGGCATCGTCTTACTTCTGGGCCGGCGCCGCGGCGGGCGGCACAGGCGGCTGACCCGGCTGCGGCGAGTTGTCGGTCGCCGAGGCCACGGCCAGCATGTTGAGCAGCTTGGTGACCGAGTTCTGCGAGATCGCCGTCACCGACGAATTCGGGTCGGCGTTCATCGTCTGGAACTTGAGATAGGTCGGATCGGAGTAGATCTCATCGAGATGCTTCAGCTCGGCGAGGCTGAACTTCTCGGCGTAGTCCTTCGACAGCCCCTCGATCATGATGCCGCGCTGTTTCTCGAACTCGGCCGTCAGTTCCTTGCGAACCGCCTCGGCGCGGGCTTCCGGCATCGGCGCGACGGTCTTCTCCAGGGCGACGTTGAACCCCGTCTGAAGATTCTTGATCAGGGTCTTGTTGACGAGGGTCGTGGCCGCGGCGACGCGATCCGCGGCCTCGTCGGCGCGGGCGGCGAGCGGCAGGCTCAGTGTGACGCCCAGGCAGAGCGTCGCGATCAGGCGGTTCAAGGGCTTGTCTCCCATCGATTTATCGTCCGGCCCCAGTACGGGCCGATCGTCGCCCGCGCCTCTAGCAGCGTTCCCGGACTTTGGGGAGCGGCGGCACGCCGCTCCCATGTGGGCGTGCCTCAGACCCGCTCGATGATCGTGGCGGTGCCCATGCCGGCGCCGATGCAGAGCGTGATGAGCGCGCGCTCCTTGCCGGTCCGCTCCAGCTCGTCCAAAGCCGTGCCGAGGATCATCGCTCCCGTCGCACCGAGCGGATGGCCCAGGGCGATGGCACCGCCGTTGACGTTGACCGCCTCGGGATCGAGGTCGAACGCCTGGCAGAAACGCAGCACGACGGCCGCGAAGGCCTCGTTGACCTCGAACAGGTCGATGTCGGACAGGCTCAGCCCGGACTTCGCCAGGACCTTGCGGGTGACGTCCACCGGCCCGGTGAGCATCAGGGCCGGGTCCGAGCCGATGTTGGCGAAGGCGCGAATCCGCGCCCGCGGGCGAAGGCCGGCGGCCTCGCCGGCCGCCTTCGAACCGATCAGCACGGCGGCCGCGCCGTCGGCGATGCCGGAGGAGTTGCCGGCGTGGTGGACGTGATCCACCGTCTCGACATCCGGATGCGCGTCGGTGGCGACGGCATCGAAGCCGCCCATCTGGCCCATCTGCACGAAGGACGCCTTCAGCGCAGCCAGCGACTGCATGTCGGTGCCGGGCCGCATGTGCTCGTCCCGGTCGAGCAGCGAGATGCCGTTCACGTCGCGCACCGGAACCACGGAACCGCCGAACAGACCCTCGGCCCAGGACTTGGCCGAGCGCGCCTGCGAGCGAACCGCATAGGCGTCGCAATCGTCGCGGGTGAAGCCGTACTTGGTGGCGATAAGGTCGGCCGAGACACCCTGCGGCATGAAGTAGGATTTGATGGCGATCGCCGGATCCACCGGCCAGGCGCCGCCCGAGGCGCCGATGCCGATGCGGCTCATCGATTCGACGCCGCCGCCGACCGCCATCTCGTGCTGGCCGCTCATGACCTGCGCGGCGGCAAAGTTCACCGCGTCGAGGCCGGAGGCGCAGAAGCGATTGATCTGCACGCCCGGAACATGCGCGCCGTAATCGGCCACCAGGGCCGCGGCACGGGCGATGTCGCCGCCCGCCTCGCCCACCGGGTCGACGCAGCCCAGGACCACGTCGTCGACGAGGCCGGTGTCGAGCCCGTTGCGGTCCTTGAGGGCGCGCAGGGCGGTCTCGGCCAGCCGAAGGGCCGTCACCTCGTGGAGGGAGCCGTCCGCCTTGCCGCGCCCGCGCGGCGTGCGAACGTGATCGTAGATGAAGGCGTCCGTCATCAGCTCTCCCCCGGGGCGTCGGTTCTCGCCGGTCGGCGACGCGGCCTTACAGGGCCGTCTCGGTTCGCGCCAGTCTGCCACGGCGCGCGCGCCCTCGGCCAGCCCCGAAATGGTCGGGACCGGCGGAGAGCGCGTAACAACGCGGAGGGTTTGGAAGTGATCGTCCGGCCGGCGCGCCGATCAGAACCGATCGAGCGGCGCCTCGCGTGAACCTGGACGTGACCGTCGCCGGACGTGGAAGAATATCGCGTCCAGCGACGCAGGTTTTGCTTCAGTCCTGAAGCATGCGCTTCAGGAGTTCGACCTCATCACCCAGAACCGTATCTTCGCCGATCTGCTTCTCGATCTTGCGCACGGCGTGCAGCACCGTGGTGTGATCACGTCCGCCGAATCGGCGGCCGATCTCGGGGAGGGAGCGCAGGGTCAGCACCTTCGAGAGGTACATGGCGATCTGGCGCGGCTTGACCACGGCGGCGGTCCGCCGCTCCGACAGGATGTCCGACCGCGAGACATTGTAGCGCGAGGCGACGAGCTTCTGGATGTCCTCGATCTTGATGCGCTTCGGCTCGCGGTTCTTCACGAGGTCGCGGATCGCGCTCTCGGCGGTCTCCATCGTCACCGCGGTGCCGGTGAGCGTCGCGTGGGCCAGCAGGCGGTTGACCGCTCCCTCAAGATCGCGGCCATTGGCGGTGATCGCGCGGGCCACGTAGGAGGCCACCTGCGGCGAGACGTCGAAGCCCGGATGCGACGCCCGCACGGCGGCCAGACGCGCCGACAGGATCGAGACGCGCAGGGCCTCGTCGAGGGCGGTGATCTCGACCACGAGGCCGCCGCCGAGCCGCGAGCGCACGCGCTCGTCGAGGGCTTCCAGCTCGGTCGGGGGCCGGTCGGAGGCGACCACGACCTGCCGGCCGGCATCGATCAGCGCATTGATCGTGTGACCGAACTCGGCCTGGATCGACTTGCCCTGGATGAACTGCACGTCGTCGAGGATCAGAAGGTCGATGCCGCGCAGGCGCTCCTTGTAGGCCAGCGCCGACTGGGTCTTCAGGGCGTTGACGAAGCCGTACATGAAGCGGTCGGCCGTCAGGTAGATCACCCGCCGTCCGGCTTCGCGGGCAGCATGTCCGATGCCGTGCAGCAGGTGGGTCTTGCCCAGGCCGACACCGGCATGGAGGTAGAGCGGATTGTAGAGCGCACCCTCCCCCTGGTGGTTGGCCACGCGCTCGGCGGCGGCATGGGCCAGGGCATTGGAGCGCCCGATCACGAAGCTCGCGAAGGTCAGCCGGGCGTCGAGGGGCGTGCCGCTGAGATCGCCGCCGGCTTCCGCGTTCCGAGCATCCTGTGCGGGCGCGACAGCCGCGACCGGCACCGCGGAGCCGGCAGCGTGGAGGCGTGCGAGCGGCCCGCTGGCCGGATTGGGCTTGGCGGCACCCGCGGTGACCGGCCGAACCGGGGCGCCGGTCCCGCGCACGCCGACCTCGATCCGCGCGATTTCCTCGACCTCGGCCTTGAAGGTGTTCAGCACGCGATCGAGATAGTGCGATTCGATCCAGCTCTTGAGGAAGCGGGTCGGCACCGTGAGGCGCGCCGCGCCGCCAGCGACCGACTCGAGCTCTAGGCGTGCGAACCAGCTGGCGAACACGTCCTCGCCGAGTTCCGCGCGGAGCCGGCGCTTCACCCGCGCCCAGGCAGATCCGTAATCGGTCCCGCCGCCGTTGCGGCCACCCTCGTCGTCGCTCGCCACCGTTCCGTCGACACGCAT